>MERZ01000173.1:33515-40663 GCA_001770785.1 Burkholderiales bacterium RIFCSPHIGHO2_12_FULL_61_11 | reverse complement strand
AAGTGCTGACCTGCTACCCCGGCCTGCACGCGCTGATCTTGCACCGCCGGGCGCACTGGTGCTGGAACCACGGCTTGAAGTGGCTGGGTCGCTTCATCTCGCATGTCTCACGCTGGCTCACAGGCATTGAAATTCACCCTGGCGCAAAAATCGGCCAGTGCGTGTTTTTTGACCATGCGATGGGCGTCGTGGTGGGTGAAACCGCTGAAATCGGCGACGGCTGCACCATTTACCAGGGCGTGACGCTGGGCGGGACCTCGCTTTATAAGGGCAGCAAGCGACACCCGACGCTGGGGCGTGGCGTGGTGGTGGGGGCTGGTGCACAGGTGCTCGGCGGCTTCACGGTGGGCGACGGTGCCCGGATCGGCTCCAATGCCGTGGTCGTCAAGCCCGTTCCCGCGGGCGCGACGGCGGTCGGCAACCCGGCGCGTGTGATCCAGTTGGATGCCGACGTCAAGCGCGAGCAAGTGGCCAGCCAGATGGGGTTTTCTGCTTACGGCATCACGCAAAGCGACGACCCGCTGTCGCTGGCGTTGCGCGGCCTGATCGACAACGCGGCCGGGCAGGAGCACCAGATTTCCATGCTCTGGCAGGCCATTGAGAAGCTGTCGGGTCCGCAAACGCCTAGACCCCACGACTATGTTCCCAAGGATGCTGCGCTGCAGGAAACCTTTGAAGCGGACAAGCTCAACCAGCTGGTCGGCAAGTAGCGCCTCTTATCCGGATATTTTGGTCCGAATCGCGTTTTTTGGCCGAAACACCTTGCACACGGCGGGATCGGCTTCCAGGTAGGGCCCGCCTATCAGGTCAATGCAGTACGGTACGGCGGCAAAGATGCCGGGAACGAGCGATTCGCCGGCTTCATTTTTCAGCCCTTCCAGCGTTTCCTGAATGGATTTTGGCTGGCCTGGCAGGTTGATGATCAGGCTTTGGTCGCGAATGACCGCGACTTGGCGCGACAGGATGGCGGTCGGCACAAAGTTCAGGCTGATCTGCCGCATCTGTTCGCCAAAACCCGGCATTTCCTTGTGCGCGACCGCCAGCGTCGCTTCCGGTGTCACGTCGCGCAGCGCCGGGCCGGTGCCACCCGTGGTCAGCACCAGCGAGCAGCCGGCATCGACCAGTTCGATCAGCGTGGCGCTGATGCGCGCCTGCTCGTCGGGAATCAGCCGCTCTTCAAACGTGATGGGGTTGCGCAGGGCACGGGTCAGCCAGTCCTTGAGCGCAGGCAGGCCCTTGTCCACATAAACGCCAGCCGAGGCTCGGTCGCTGACCGAGACAACGCCCACCTTGATTGAATCGTAGGGTGTGCTCATGCGTCGGGCTCCTGGGGTTCTTCGTTTTGCTGGCCAAGCGCTTGTTTGACCATCTGGAAAATCTCGCGGTAAGGCTTGCCATGGCGCGGCGCTTCTCCGGCGCTCTCAGGCTTGTCAGCCTTGGCGTCCTTGCGGGCCTGGCGGATCAGCGCGCGCAACTGCTGCGAGTCGGTGTCCGGGTGTTCCGTGAGCCAGCGGCCCAGCGCTTCGTCCGAACCGATCAGCTG
The DNA here is from genome assembly GCA_001770785.1 of Burkholderiales bacterium RIFCSPHIGHO2_12_FULL_61_11. Taxonomy (GTDB): domain Bacteria; phylum Pseudomonadota; class Gammaproteobacteria; order Burkholderiales; family Burkholderiaceae_C; genus Polaromonas. Next base: position 39,120 of record MERZ01000173.1, on the reverse strand, counting down.
GTCGCGCCATTGCTCGGCCAGGTGCAGGGTGAGCGTGAGCTGCGCCGAGCCGCCTTGCTGCTCGGCAATGGCTTCCCGAATCGGCGCGGCATCGAGCGGGCGCATCAGTTTGCCTATGAATTGCAGCTGGCGGCGCCTGCCCTCGAAGTGGGTGATGCGCTTGGCCTCGGCAATGGCATCGAGCAATTTGGCGGGCAGATCCAGGCGCGCCATCAGGTCGGCGCGCAAGCTCAGCAGCGCTTCGCCCAAGGCCTGTTTTTCATCGGCCTCGGCTTTGAGTTGCGTTTTGCTGGGCGGTCCCACTTCCTCTGCGGCGATCTCTTCGGGTTTGACGAATCGGCCGTTGGACCAATAGCCCTTTGTGGCTTTGTTAGCCTTAATAGTCTTGATGTTCATGGCAGTCAGTATCATAGCGACCCATATGACTCAAATTTTCTCTCCCCGTTCAGCCCAAAAGGCGCCCCGCCTGAAGATCAGCCAGCCCGAGGCCGGGTTCAGCTACCACCGGGACTTATTTGAGGATCTGGTTGACAGCGCGCTGGCGCACGCCAAAAAGCTCGGTGCCAGCGACGCTTCGGCCGAAGCGTCTGAGGGCTGCGGCCTTTCGGTCAGCGTGCGCAAGGGTGAACTGGAAAGCGTGGAGCGCAACCGCGACAAGTCGCTGGGCATCACGGTGTACGTCGGCAAAAAGCGCGGCAACGCGGCCACCAGCGATTTTTCGAAAGCGGCGATTGCGCAGACCGTGAAAGCCGCTTACGACATTGCGCGCTTCACGGCGGAAGACGAAACCTCGGGCTTGCCCGACGAGCGCGACATCGCCCGCGACCACCCGGCGCTGGACCTGTTCCATCCCTGGGTCATCACTTCGGAAGAGGCCGCCCGGCTGGCGCTGCAGTGCGAAGCCGCCGCCATGGGAACGAGCCGCCTGATCACCAACAGCGAAGGGGCTGGCGTGTCGGCCCAGCAAAGCCATTTTTTCAGTGCCCACAGCAAGGGTTTTCGCGGCGGTTATGCCAGCTCGCGGCACAGCATTTCCGTGGCGCCCATCGCCGGCAAGGGCAGCCAGATGCAGCGCGATGCCTGGTACAGCTCCATGCGCGACGCCACCGAGCTGGCCCGCCCTGAAGCGGTGGGCCGCTATGCCGCCGAACGCGCGCTGGCGCGCCTGAAAAGCCGGAAAATTCCCACCACCGAGTGCCCGGTGCTGTTTGAGTCCCCGGTGGCGGCAGGCCTGCTGGGCGGCTTTGTGCAGGCCATCAGTGGCGGTGCGCTATACCGGAAAAACACGTTTTTGGCGGACAGCCTGGGCAAACTGGTTTTCCCCAAACACATTGACATCGCTGAAGACCCGCACCTGCTCAAGGGCAAGGGCAGCGCGCCGTTTGATGGCGAAGGTGTGAAAACCAGCGCGCGCAAGGTGGTGGACGCAGGACGGGTGGCCGGTTACTTCCTGAGCACCTATTCAGCCCGCAAGCTGGGCATGCGCACCACGGGCAATGCCGGTGGCTCGCACAACCTCACGCTCACCAGTCGGCAGACGCGCGCCGGAGACGATCTTGACGCGATGCTGCGCAAACTGGGTCGGGGCTTGTTTGTGACCGAGTTGATGGGGCAGGGCGTGAACTACGTGACGGGCGACTACTCGCGCGGCGCTACCGGCTTCTGGGTGGAAAACGGCCAGATCGCATTTCCGGTTGAAGAAATCACCATTGCCGGCAACCTCAGGGACATGCTCAAGGGCATCCAGGCCGTGGGCGCGGATACCTACAACTTCGGTGCCAAGACCGTCGGCTCGATTTTGGTCAACCGGATGAAGGTGGCAGGTTCTTAATTTTTTTGTAGGTCGGGTTAGCCGCAGGTGTAACCCGACATCTTTGTCTGTGACCGATGCTTGTCGGGTTACGCTTCGCTAACCCGACTACGAGAATTCAGGCCTTTTCGGAGTCAGGCGCAATGAGTCCTGGCGCTGCATGCTATTGATTCAGTAGTGCCTTGGGCATCGTTCGTCAGCTTGCCAGCGCTGCTTTCACCGCCGCCGAAACCTGGCTCATGTCGGCCTTTCCGGCCAGTTGGGTCTTGACTGCGCCCATGACTTTGCCCATGTCGCCGGGGCCTTTGGCACCGAGTTCGGCGACGATGGCTTTCACGGCGGTCGTGACTTCTTCGGCGCTCAGGCGCGCGGGCAGGTAAGTCTGCAGCACGATGATTTCGGCCGCTTCCTTGTCCGCCAGATCCGTGCGTGCGGCCTTTTGAAATGCCTCAATCGAATCCTTGCGCTGCTTGATCAGTTTGTCGACGATGGCGACCGCGGCCACATCGTCCACCACGACGCGTTCGTCCACCTCTTTTTGCTTGATGGCCGCCAGCAGCAGGCGAATGGTGCCCAGGCGCTCACTGTCTTTGGCGCGCATGGCAGTTTTCATGTCTTCGGTGATTTGTTCTTTGAGTGACATTGCGGTCTCCTGAAGGGATTCGGATAGGGGTTGAAAAGTAAAAAAGCCCGCTAGAGCGTCCTCTTGCGGGCTTTTGGGCTGCCGGAAGGCTGTACTTTTTAGTACAGTTTTTTCGGCAACTGCATGGAGCGGATGCGCTTGTAGTTGCGCTTGACGGCGGCGGCTTTCTTGCGCTTGCGCTCGGCCGTTGGTTTTTCGTAAAACTCGCGGGCGCGCAGGTCGGTCAGCAGACCGAGTTTTTCAATGGTGCGCTTGAAGCGGCGCAGCGCCACGTCGAAGGGTTCGTTATCTTTTACGCGAATGGTGGTCATTGATGAGTTGATCCGATAGAAGGCACCTTCAGTGATCTGATCAGGATCAGGCCAGGTGCGGGTTTGCTAGCAAAGCCTGTGATTGTAGCAGAGCAGTTTTAATTTTCACGCTGTCGCGTCAGTGTCTCCCTGCCAGGCTGCCAGCGCCTGCGCGCAGGCATGCGCCGACGCCCAGGCCCATTGGAAGTTGTAGCCGCCCAGCCAGCCGGTGACATCGACTACTTCGCCGATGAAATACAAACCCGGCTGCCTCGATTCCATGGTCTGGGAGGAGAGATCGCGGGTATCGACGCCGCCTGCGGTCACTTCGGCCTTTTTGTAGCCTTCGGTGCCGGTGGGCGTCAGTTGCCAGTCGGACAGCCGCTGCGCCAGGCCCAGGAGCGCTTTGTCGGTGGCCTCTGCGATGGGGCGCTGCAGGTCCGGGTCCTGGCTGACCCAGGCGTCGGCCAGGCGGCTGGGCACCAGGCTGGCCAACTCGTTGCTGATCAGTTTTTTCGAGGTTGCCTTGGCGCGCAGCAGCTGGGCCGCCAGGTCCATGCCGGGCGCGAGGTTGATACGGACTGGCTGGCCTTCGCGCCAGTAGCTGGATATCTGCAGCACCGCCGGGCCGCTCAGGCCGCGGTGCGTGAACAGCAGGTCTTCCGTAAAGACCACCGCCTTCTTGCGCTGCTTCGCGCTGGCATCCGCGGGCGTGCTTTGAATCTGCACCGGCAGTGCCAGGCCGCTCAACTGGGCATAAGGCGCCCAGGCCTCACCATCGAAAGTCAGCGGAACCAGCGCGGCTCTGGGCGCCACCAGTGCCAAGCCAAACTGTTGGGCGATGCGGTAGCCAAAATCGGTGGCACCGATTTTCGGGATCGACAGACCGCCCGTGGCAATCACCACCTGGCGCGCTTCAATCAGCCCCCGGTCGCTCTCGACTTGGTAGCTATCAGCCCCCTTCTGTGCTGGGCCAACGATGCTTTTGACGCGGCAAGGCTGCCAGCGCGTGACGCCCCCGCAAGCGCACTCGGCCAGCAGCAGGTTGATGACGTCTTCAGCCGAGCGGTCGCAAAAAAGCTGTCCCTTGTGTTTTTCGTGAAATGGAATGTTGTAGCGCTGCAGCAGCGCCATGAAGTCTTGCGGTGTGTAGCGGGAAAGGGCCGACCGGCAAAAGTGCGGGTTCTCGCTCAGGAAGTTGGCCGGGCCCACGTCACGGTTGGTGAAATTGCAGCGGCCACCGCCCGAGATGCGGATTTTTTCGGCCACTTTCTCGCTGTGGTCCAGCAGCAGCACCTTCAGTCCGCGCTGGCCGGCCGCCCCCGCGCAAAACAGGCCGGCAGCACCTGCGCCTATCACCACAACGTCAAAGTTATGCATTAAATCGGCCTTTAACCCAATCAAAACAGGTACAAGTAGCTATTAAAATAATAGCATACTTCTTCGACCAGAGCCTGTTGCTTCTTGTTTTTTTTGTAGTGTTCGCACAAGGCGTGGCTCGGCCAGAACTGCACGCACAGTCATGCGTTGCTGCTTCACGCCTGCAATTGCCGCGCCATCAGCAGCGCCACATGAATTGCTTCACGTTGCGCGCCGTCCCGGATCTGCTGGCGGCAACTGGTTCCGTCGGCTACCACTATTGACTCAGGCTGCTGGCGCACGGCGGGCAACAAACTGAGTTCGGCCATCTGCATGGACACTTCGTAGTGGCTGGCTTCGTAGCCGAAGCTGCCAGCCATGCCGCAGCAACTGGACTCGATCAGCTCCGGCTGGGCACCAGGAATTAGTTTGAGTACCTCGATGATGGGGCTGACTGCACCAAACGCCTTCTGGTGGCAATGGCCATGCAGCAGAATCGGCTGCGCGGTGGCCTTTAGTCTTGCTTTGAGTATTTCCAGATTGCCGACAGCGGCTTCGCGCGCCAGAAACTCTTCAAACAGCAGCGCCTGCCGACTGACGGTGTGGGCCGCCTCGCCCAGCCCCATCGCCAGCATCTCGTCGCGCAGCGTCAGCAGGCATGAAGGCTCCAGCCCGACGATGGCGATGCCTTGTTCGGCAAAGGGCAGCAGCGCGGCGACCAGCTCGCGCGCCTTGGCTTTGGCTTCATCAACCATGCCGCTGGCCAGGTAGGTACGACCGCAGCACAAATGTTTGCCGTCTGCTATTGTTTTGGTCGCTACATGCACGGTATATCCGGCGGCTTGCAGCACTTTTAATGCTGCGCTGGCGTTGTCTGCCTCAAAGGTGCCATTGAAGGTATCGACAAACAAAACGACTGGTTTGGTGGCCGTTAGCACCTCTTCGCGCGTTGCGCTCACGGGTGGTTTGCTGAAAAAGGTGTGTGCCCTCCACTGCGGCAGCGTGCGCTTGGCCGTAAAGCCAGTGAGCTTTTCGCTCAGGGCGGCCAGGCCCGGAATTTTGTCGCGCAGGTTCAGCAGCGGAGCGAAGCGGCTGGCCCAGTGCGCGTAGTCGGGCAGGCGCGCAACCAGCTTGTCCTTGAGCGTGTAGCCGTGTCTGGCCTTGTAGTGGTGCAAAAACTCCACCTTCATTTTCGCCATGTCCACGCCGGTCGGGCAGTCGCGCTTGCATCCCTTGCAGCTCACGCACAAGTCCAGCGCTTCCCGCACGGCTTCGCTGGTGAAGGCATCTTGGGCATTCATGCCCTCCAACTGGCCCGACAGTGCCAGGCGCAGCGTGTTGGCGCGGCCGCGGGTCAGGTGTTTTTCGTCGCGCGTCGCACGGTAGCTGGGGCACATGGTGCCGGCGTCGAACTTGCGGCAGTGGCCGTTGTTGTTGCACATCTCCACGGCTTTGGCAAAGCCCTGCGCCGGGTCGCCGCCGCTGCCCGGTGCGCTGGTTTGT
>MERZ01000173.1:30622-33505 GCA_001770785.1 Burkholderiales bacterium RIFCSPHIGHO2_12_FULL_61_11 | reverse complement strand
GGTCGTTCTGCACGTCCCAGGCGCGCCAATCGAGGGCGGTTTGAATTGGAGTGACCTTGTAACTCGGCGGAAAACGCATCAGCCGCGTATCGTCCATCTTGGGCGGATTGATGATGCGGCCAGGACTGAGCAGGCTCAAAGGGTCCATGAACTGCTTGATCTTGGCGAAAGCCTCATTGATCTGTGGACCAAATTGCCACGCAATCCACTCGCCACGGCTCAGGCCATCGCCATGTTCGCCGCTGTAGGCGCCTTTGAACTTGCGCACCAGCGCGGAGGCTTCCTCGGCAATCGCGCGCATTTGTGGCGCACCGCCCCGCCGCATGTCCAGAATCGGTCGCACATGCAGCGTGCCGACCGAGGCGTGGGCATACCAGGTGCCCTTGGTGCCGTATTTTTGGAAGACCTCGGTCAATGCGTCGGTGTATTCGGCCAGGTGCTCCAGCGGCACGGCGCAGTCTTCGATAAAACTCACCGGCTTGCCGTCGCCCTTCAGGCTCATCATGATGTTGAGTCCGGCCTTGCGCACTTCCCACAGGTTTCTCTGCGGCGCGTCCTCAAGCATTTCCACCACCGAGTCGGGCAGCCGCAGCTCGCCCATCAACTCGCCCAAGCGCCTCAGGTGCGGCAGCAGCGCGGCCTTGCTGGCGCCCGAAAACTCGACCAGCAAAATGGCCGCGGGCTGGCCGATCAGCGCGCTGCGAATGGTGGGGGCAAAGGCCGGGTTGCGCAGCGATAGATCAATCATCGTGCGGTCGACCAGCTCCACCGCCGTGAGGCTGCCTTCGCCCAGCTTGACGATGTGCTGCGCCGCGTCCATGGCCCGGTAGAAGGTGGGAAAGCTCACCACGCCCAGCACCTTGCCCCTGGGCAGCTCGCTCAGTTTGAGCGTCAGTGACTGGGTCAGCGCCAGCGTGCCTTCGCTGCCTACAGCCAAGTGCGCCAGGTTGACCGAGCCGTCGGCGGTATAGGGCCGATTGCTCTGGTTGTCAAAAATATCCAGGTTGTAGCCGCCAACGCGCCGCATGACCTTGGGCCAGAGCTGGCTGATGGCGGGTTGCAATTCCCCGGCCAGGGTGCGCACGTAGTCGCCCAGCTCGCGCGCTTGCCCGCAGCTGCTGGCGTAAGGTCCCAACTGCAGCGATTGGCTGCTTGAGGTCCACACTTGCGCGCCCAGCACGTTGTGCACCATGTTGCCGTAGGCAATGCTGCGGCTGCCGCAAGAGTTGTTGCCGGCCATGCCGCCCAGCGTGGCCTGAGCGCTGGTGGATACGTCCACCGGGTACCAGAGGCGGTGTTTTTTCAAAGCCGCGTTCAGGTGATCCAGCACGATGCCAGGCTCGACCGTGGCGGTTCGCTGGTCCGCATCAATGGCGATGATGTTGCGAACATGCTTGGCATGGTCGATCACCAAGCCGGCGCCCACGGTCTGGCCGCATTGGCTGGTGCCGCCGCCGCGTGGAACGATGGGCACGCCCAGGTCACGGCAGATATCGAGCGCGGCCCGCACATCGGGCGCGCTGCGCGGCACAAACACGCCCACCGGCATCACCTGGTAAATCGAAGCGTCGGTGGCATAGCGGCCGCGGTCACTTGGGGAAAACAGTATTTCGCCTTGGGTTTCGCCGGCCAGCCGGGCGGCCAGCCGACCCGCTACTTCGTTGCTCGCGCGCGCCACGTTGTCGTAAGCGTGAGCTGCAGTTTCCTGCGTCACTTTCACGGATAACGGCGCTTTCATGCTTCGGCCGGCGAGCGGGCCGCCTGCCCGGCCGCGCGCAACTGCTGAATCACGACATCGCGCTTGTGATCGAGGTGACCCAGCAGCACGCTACGCATGGTTGCGGCGTCGCGCGTGCTCAGCGCTTCAATCATCTGCTCGTGTTCCTTCATGGCGGACTTCCATTTTTCTTCGTTCTGGTTGGAGCGAAAACGCAGCGCCTGCAGGCGCGCATTCACCTGGTTGTAGGTGGCGGTGAGTACCGGGTTTTTGGCTGCCGCGTTGATGGCACTATGTATCGCCGCGTTCAGCCGGAAATAGGCAGGCAGGTCGCGGCGGGTGTAGGCCGCCAGCATTTCAAAGTGCATGGCCTTGATCTCGGTCAGCTCGGCATCGGTGATGCGCTGCGCGGCCAGCTCGCCCGATTGCGCTTCCAGACCGGACATCACTTCAAAGGTGTTCAGGACATCGGCCTCGGACAGCTCCACTGCAATGGCGCCGCGATTGGGCAGCAGCTCGACCAGCCCTTCGGCGGCCAGCATCTTGATGGCCTCGCGCAGCGGCGTGCGCGAGACATTGAGAACCTCGCTGAGCTCGCGTTCATTGAGCTTGGCGCCCGGCACGATGCGATTTTCGACCAGCATCTGGCGCAGGCGGTGTGCCACCTGCTCATGCAGGGCGGCGCGCGGGATCGGGATGACTTCAGCATTCATTGATCAACATTGTATGCAAAATAAAATGCTTATCAACGTTGAATTAAGGGATAAACCGATTGACAAATGAATTTTGTATGCAAAAAATGAGGCCTGTCCCTGGAGCCCTGACTAATGTTGACGCTTGACTTTCATCCCACCGGCCGCCATTTCCTGCAGATTCCCGGCCCGTCGCCAGTGCCTGACCGCATTCTGCGCGCCATGAGCCTGCCCACCATCGACCACCGCGGCCCCGAGTTTGGCGCGCTCGGTTTGAAGGTGCTGGCCGACATCAAAAAGATCTTCAAGACCAGGCAGCCGGTCATCATCTACCCGGCCTCAGGCACCGGCGCCTGGGAAGCCGCGCTGGTCAACACCTTGAGCCCGGGCGACCAGGTGCTGATGTACGAGACCGGCCACTTTGCCGCGCTGTGGCACAAGCTGGCCGCGCGCCTGGGCCTGAAAACCGAAGTC
>MERZ01000173.1:25323-30601 GCA_001770785.1 Burkholderiales bacterium RIFCSPHIGHO2_12_FULL_61_11 | reverse complement strand
GTGTGGTGCACAACGAAACCTCCACCGGCGTGACCAGCAACATCGCCGCCGTGCGCCGCGCCATCGATGCCGCGAAACATCCGGCGTTGCTGCTGGTGGACACGATTTCGGGCCTGGCGTCGGCCGATTACCGCCATGACGAATGGGGTGTCGATGTCAGCATCAGCGGCTCGCAAAAAGGCCTGATGCTGCCGCCGGGCATCAGTTTCAATGCGCTGTCCGTCAAAGCGATCGAGGCCAGCAAGACCGCCAAGCTCCCCAAATCCTTCTGGGCCTGGGACGAGATCATCGAGATGAACAAGACCGGCTACTGGCCGTCAACGCCCAACACCAATCTGCTTTATGGCCTCAACGAAGCCTGCGACATGCTGCTCGAGCATGGGCTCGACGTGGTGTTGGCGCGCCACCTGCGCTGGGCCGAAGGCGTGCGCGCCGCGGTCAGGGCCTGGGGCCTGCAGATCCAGTGCGCCGACCCGGCCGTGTATTCACCCATCCTCACCGGCGTGATGATGCCCGAAGGCGTGGACGCCGACGCGGTGCGCAAAATCATTTACGAACGTTTTGACTGCTCGCTGGGCACCGGTCTGGGCAAGGTCAAGGGCCGGATGTTCCGCATCGGCCACCTCGGCGACTCCAACGACCTGACCCTGATGGCGGCGCTGTCGGGCTGCGAGATGGGCCTCAAGCTGGCCGGCGTCAGATTAGCCGGTTCGGGCGTGCTGGCCGCGATGGACCACTTTGCGAGTCATCCGGTTTCCCTGCCACGATCTCCGGCTATGGACGCAGCGGCCCCTACGCCGACAAGGGTGGTTTTGACCTGATTGCCCAGGGCTTTGCAGGCTTGATGTCGGTGACCGGAGAGCCGGGCGGTCCGCCCGTGAAGAACGGCAACCCGGTTTCCGACATGAATGCCGGCATGCTGGCCGCGCTGGGCATCACCGCGGCCTATGTGCACAAACTGAAAACCGGGCAGGGCCAGATTGTGGACACCTCGCTGATGGACGCGGCCTTGCAGCAGACCAGCTGGCACGCCGCCGTGTACTTTGCCACCGGCCAGTCGCCGGGACCGGCCGGATCGGCGCATTTGCTGACCGCGCCCTACCAGGCGTTTCAGGCCAGTGACGGCTGGATCAATATCGGCGGTGCCAACCAGTCCAATTGGGACCGCATCACTGAGGTGCTGGGCCACCCGGAATGGCGCGAGGACCCGCGTTATGCCACCAACACCAACCGTATGGCTAACCTCGGCAGCCTGACAGCGGCAATGAATGCCGTCCTGCTTACTCGAAGCCGGGCCGACTGGCTGGCCGCCTTCGATGCGGCTGGCGTGCCGGCTGGGCCAGTGCAGACGATCGGCCAAGCGCTGTCGCATCCGCAAACACTGGCGCGCGGCATGGTGGTCGATTTGGTGCATCCGCAAGCGGGGGCCACCAAGGCGATCGGCTGTCCGATTCACTTTTCAAAAACACCGACGCGAATCGACCGTCCAGCACCGATGCTGGGCCAGCATTCGCGTGAAGTGTTGCGCGAGTATCGCTACTCGGACGATGAAATTGATGGCTTTGTCGCTGACGGCGTCATCGAAGAGCCGGCTGCGGTCATGGATTAAACGTTCGGGGCGACCTGGTTCAAAAGCACGGCGAGCTGGCCGGAGCCAACGCGGGCAAGAAGCGGGGTACCTGCACGCTTCGGCCTTCCATCCAAACTTTACGGATCGCCTTATGGTGGCTTCCGGTTCGTTTCTTGACACCGAGGTGTCGCTGCGCCCCCGGCGTGGCAGGGCATAGGGCCGAGGCTGGCGCTGAAGGTGGCTCAGGCGGCGCGAACTGCCGCAGGGTGCGCCGCCGCCAGCGCCACGCTCCTGATCACGTCGCCCACCACGATGATGGCGGGACTGGCCAGGCCGCCCGCATGAATCGCGTCGGCCAGCGCGCCCAGGGTGGTGGTGATGTGGCGCTGGGTCGGCAGGGAGGCGTTCTGGATCACGGCGACCGGGGTTGTGGCGGGCAAGCCGGTCAGCAACTCGTTCTGGATGCGCCCGGCACCGCTGACACCCATGTAAATGACCAGCGTTAGCCTGGCCTTGTACGCCGTGTCTGCCAGCGCGCGCCAATCGGTCCCGGTATCTCCGGGCCTGGCGTGGCCGGTCACAAAAACCACACCGTGTGCATGCTGGCGGTGCGTCAGCGGCACGCCCAGCGACGTCACTGCGGCGAGCCCGGCGGTGATGCCATTGACGACCTCCACCTCAAGACCGGCGGCCTGCAAGTGCTCGACTTCCTCGCCACCGCGGCCAAAAATGAACGGATCACCGCCCTTGAGCCGCACGACGTTTTCACCCTCCCGGGCGGCCATGATCATGAGCTTTTCAATAAAGGCCTGTGGCGTTGACTTGCAGCCGCCGCGTTTGCCGACAAGCACGATCCGGGCAGTTCGCTGCGCATATGCCACGATCTCGTCACTGACCAGGTCGTCGACGAACAGCACGGTAGCGCGCTGGATGGCCTTGAGGGCCTTGAGGGTGAGCAGTTCCGGATCGCCCGGGCCTGCGCCCACCAGGGTGCATTTTCCGTGAGTGACTTTGCCGTTGTTCATAATTGTGAGACCAGAAGCAAGATATGTTCCACTTGTCGTGCTATCGATGCGGGAACGGCTTGGGTGCCCGACATGACGGAGCGGATATAGCCCGCCGTACTGGCGGCATCGAGTGCTTTGGGTAGATCGGGCAGCCCGGCCAGAGTCCCAGGCTGGGATTCCTGCAACACATAGCGCTTCCCACCGATGAAGGCCTCCATTTTCGGCATGCGGCGCGCGTCGGCCACTACTTCGCCTTCGGTGCCGCGCAGCAGCATCGCGTTGGCCTGGATGAGTTCAAAGGTCTGCCCCATCGACACCGCGTATTCCGGATGGGTGTAGCTGCTGATCACCAGGCTTTTGCCCAGGCAGGGATTCATGATCTTGACCAGGCTGTGCGCCGGATTGCGCAGGCCGACCACGCGCCGAACATCCAGCAGGCGCTTCAGGGAAGGGCACAGCAGCTCGGTTGGGACGAAAAAAACTTCGCTGTTTGCTATCTTTGTTATAGCTTCTTGTGCCGGTATATCAAGGGCATCAAACACATCTGATATAAAAATTCGTTTCGATTCGGTTGCCGTGCCATGGACCAGAACGGGCAGTCCTTCGCGCGCCAGCAGCAGCGCCAGCAGCGGCGTGAGCAGCGGCAATTTACGCGCACCGTTGTAGCTGGGCAGCACCACCGTGGGGCGCTCGCTGGCGGGCAGGGGGTTCAGGCGCGGCTGGACGGCATCCAGAAAACCCGCCATCTCTTGCGGCGTTTCGCCCTTGATCCGCATGGCCAGGCAAAAGGCACCAATTTCCAGATCGGTCACCGTGCCATCGAGCACCTGGCCCATCAAGTCGGCCGCCTGCTCGCGTGACAAGGCGCGCGCGCCGTCCTTGCCGCGTCCGATTTCCCTGATGTACTGACCGATGCCCATTTTGCGATTGTCCGCGAACGCAGATAACTTGCTGTTATGAGCTTAAGCCAGCCATTTGAGGGGAATGCTTGTGCGCTGTGGAACGATCATTTCCGCGGTTGAATCGCCGCGCGAGGAGCGCACCCGGCGTCTGAGTTCGGGCAGGCAGGAGCCGCAATTCGTGCCACATTTCAACGCCTCCTGCAGCGATGCCAGCCGCGCCTCATCGGTCGCCAGATAGCCAGCGCCAGCCTGGCTCACAGTGGACAGATGCTCATCGATGGCGATGTCCGTGACGTTAAGGCAGGTACACACCAGCTTGCCGCGCGAGCGCACTGCCACGGGGGGCTTGGCGCCTGGCAGCAGCAACAGGCGGCCATAAGCCTGTGCGGGAAGCTGGTCCTTCAAGAGCGTGGTGATCCAGGCCTGGGCGCTGGTATCGCCAGCGAGCACGAAACCGGTCAGTTCGGCCTGCTGGTCCACACGCTGCAGCCGCATGGTGCGGCGCTGACCTTTTTTTCTGTCGGCATAGCGCAGGGTGTCCAGGCCGCCCAGGCCCAGGATGCGTTCCAGGGTGGCCAGCGTCTCATCAGCCGGGGCTTCATGGCCCGCCGCACGAAACAGCACGCCCGTGCGTTCACGGCTGCGGTCCGCCAGGGGTGTGTTGTTTGAAAACGGCACGCAGCTGGTGAAGGGGAAGGCCGTCATCAGGGGTTTGAGCTGTTCGCGCGCGGCCAGTGCATCGCTATCGGGCAGCCAGGCCATGGCCAGCAGTGACCAGGGCAACTCGGCCTTGAGAATTTTGACGGCGGCGTGTTTTAGCTCAGGTTGTCTGGAACTGGGGCAATAGGCCGACGTGGTGAGCGCGTTGACGCCCGCCAGGGGCGAGCCGCTGCTGGACTGGCCGCTCAAATATTCGCCACCCCAGTGCATGGCCATGAAGGCCTGGCTCACGCCCACTTCTGGCGAGGCCTGCAAGGGCACGACAATGGAGCCACGCCGGGAGGTGACGTGCACCAGGTCGCCCTCTTTGAGTTGGCGCCGGGCCATGTCCTGGCTGTTCATCTGGATGCTCGGCTCGGCCACATGGCCAAACAGGCGTCCCAGCGTGCCGGTGCGGCTCATACCGTGCCACTGGTCACGCAGGCGGCCGGTGGTCAGCGAAAACGGGTAGCGTGATTCGCGCGGCTCCGCCAGTGGCTGGTAAACGGTGTTGACAAAACGGGCCTTGCCGTCGGGAGTGGAAAAGATGCCATCTTCATACAAGCGGCCTTTCCCCGCTGTTTCTCCCGGCTTGAGCGGCCATTGCCGGGGCGCTTGCTCCAGCATGGCGTAGCTCATGCCGGTGATGTCGAGGTCGCGGCCGCGCGTCGATTCGCGGTGCTCGTTCCAGATGGTTTCGACGCCGCGCGCCTGATCGGCCAGCGAGTAGGGAAACAGCGTTTTTCCATGGGCTGGGGTCTGCAGCAGCTTTTCAAGCCGCTGCGCAAATTCAACCGCAATCGACCAGTCGTGCCTTGCCTCGCCCGGCGCAGCGACGGCTGGCCGCACGCGGCTGATGCGCCGTTCGCTGTTGGTCACCGTGCCGGTCTTTTCGCCCCAGGTGGTGGCGGGCAGCAGCAGGTCGGCATAGTCGCAACTGGCCGTGGTGGCAAACGCTTCCTGCACGATCACCAGTTCGGCGCGCTGCAGCGCGCGGCGCACGGTGGATTGGTCGGGCATGGACTGCGCCGGATTGGTGCAGGCAATCCACAGGGCCTTGATTTCACCGTCTGCGGCGGCCTGAAACATTTCAACCGCTG
>MERZ01000173.1:16449-25314 GCA_001770785.1 Burkholderiales bacterium RIFCSPHIGHO2_12_FULL_61_11 | reverse complement strand
GCCGGCGCCCGGTTTGCCGATCTGCGCGGTGGCCAAGTGCAGGTTGATCAGCGCCGCATTCTTGGCGGTGCCGCTGCTGGACTGGTTCAGGCCCTGGCAATACAGGCTCAAAGTGGCGGTAGACGTGGCAAACAGTTTGGCCGCCGTGAACAGGTCATCTTTTTTGATGCCGCAGGTCTCGGCCACCAGGTCGGGCGTGTAGTCGCGCACCGTGGCTTTCAGGTCTTCAAAACCGCAGGTGTGCGCGGCAATCCAGGCAGAGTCGGTCCATCCTTCCCACAGCATGATGTGCAGCAGGCCGTTGAAGAGCGAGATATCGGTACCGGGCAGGATGGGCAGATACAGGTCTGCAATCTCGGCGGTATCGGTGCGGCGCGGGTCGCAAAAAATGATCTTGAGCGCCGGGTTGGCCGCCTTGGCGTCTTCAATGCGCCGGAACAGAATCGGGTGCGCGTAAGCCGTGTTGCTGCCGACAATAAAGATGCACTGTGCGTGATTCACGTCGTCATAACAGGCCGGCGGCGCGTCGGCGCCCAGCGTCTGCTTGTAGCCCGCCACCGCGCTGCTCATGCACAGGCGCGAGTTGCTGTCGATATTGTTGGTGCCAATCAGGCCCTTGGCCAGCTTGTTGAAAACGTAATAGTCTTCGGTGAGCAACTGGCCTGAAATATAAAAACCCACGGCATCGGGTCCGTGGTCCCGGATGATTTGCGCAAAGCGCTCAGTGGCGAAGTCCAGCGCGCTGTCCCATGACACACGCTTGGCCGCTTCGCCCCGGTGCGCGCGCCGCATCGGATACAAAAGCCGCGTTTGTTGCCTGATGACGCTCGACGCGGTCAGCGCCAGTGTTGAGCCCTTGGTGCAGAGCCGCCCGAAATTGGCCGGGTGATCGGGGTCGCCGCGGACGTTGGTGATTTCATCGCCCTGTGATTCGATGACGACGCCACATCCCACGCCGCAATAGGGGCAGGTGGAGCGGGTTTCACGCATTGGCAAGTTCTTTGCAGGCAGGGCCTGCCACAGGCCGGACCAGGTCAATCGCGTGGCTGGCCAGTTCAGCACTGTCCAGATACACCACACCCGCATCAACCTTCACCTTGAACCTGGGCGTGCAGCCTTGATCCGGTGCCTTGGCGCAACCGTCGGCCAAACTGATCGTCCAGTTGTGCAGCGGGCAGGCCACACTGGTGCCGAACACAATGCCCTGGCTCAGCGGGCCACCCTTGTGCGGGCAACGATCCAGCAAGGCGAAGACGACGTTCTCGTCGTTGCGGAACACGGCCACATCCATGCCTTTGGCACGCCCCACGCGGCGCGAGCCGAGCACCGGGATGTCATTGACCAGGCAGATTTTTTTCCATTCAGACATATTGTTCTTCCTTCCCGGGTTTTCAGGCGACTGTCAGTTTTTCGAACTGGCGTGTGTCCATGGCAGCCTTGTCGGTCTCGAGCCAGGGGTCGGGCGCTCCGTCCAGGCTGAACTGCAGGCGCTCCCACAGGGCCTTGCGGCCCGCAGCGTCGTCCAGAATTTTCTTCCTGACGTAGTCGAGACCGACGCGATGAATGTAGTGCACCGTGCGCTCCAGGTACCAGCCTTCCTCGCGGTAGAGCTGCAGGAAGGCGCCGACGTATTCCAGCACCTCTTCGGAGGTCTTGACCTTCACGAGAAACTGCGCCACCTCGGTCTTGATACCGCCGTTGCCGCCCACGTAGATTTCCCAGCCGGAATCCACGCCGATCACGCCGACATCCTTGATGCCCGATTCGGCGCAGTTGCGCGGACAGCCGCTGACCGCCAGCTTGACCTTGTGCGGAGAGTACATGGCCCACAGCGCATGCTCAAGGTCCTTGCCCATCTGCGTGCTGTCCTGCGTGCCGAAGCGGCACCATTCGCTGCCCACGCAGGTCTTCACCGTGCGCGTCGCCTTGGCGTAGGCCAGGCCGCTGGGCATGCCGAGGTCCTGCCAGACGCTCTGCAGGTCTTCCTTCTTCACCCCCAGCAGGTCGATGCGCTGGCCGCCTGTCACCTTGATGGTCGGAATCTTGTACTTGTCTACCGCGTCGGCGATGCGGCGCAGCTCGTTGGGCGTGGTGTGGCCTCCCCACATGCGCGGAATCACGCTGTAGGTGCCGTCCCTCTGGATGTTGGCGTGGCTGCGCTCGTTGATGTAGCGGCTTTGCGGGTCATCCCTGGCTTCCTTGGGCCAGCTGCTGATCAGGTAGTAGTTGATGGCGGGGCGGCAGCTGGCGCAGCCGTTGGGCGTGCGCCATTCCATGAAGTGATAGACGTCTGAAATCGTCAGCAGCTTGTGCTCGCGGATGGCGTCACGCACTGCCTGGTGGCCGTGGTCGGTGCAGCCGCACAGCGCCTTGAGCTTGGGCGTGTCCGAGTAGTCGCCGCCGGCGGTAGCCATCAAAATCTGCTCGACCAGCCCGGTGCACGAGCCGCAGCTGGCGCTGGCCTTGGTGTGCTTGCGCACTTCATCCAGCGTGAACAGACCTTTTTCCTTGATGGCCTTGCAGATCGTGCCCTTGGTGACGCCGTTGCAGCCGCAGACTTCGTCGCTGTCGGCCATGGCGGCGGCCTTGCTGTGGCCTTCGTGGCCAGCGTTGCCGATATTGGATTCGCCAAACATCAGCTTGTCGCGGATGTCGCCCACGCTGCGGCCGTCGCGCAGCAGTTTGAAGTAGTAGCTGCCGTCAATCGTGTCGCCATAGAGACAGGCGCCAATCAGCTTGTCATCCTTGATGACCAGCTTCTTGTAGACGCCGCCAAAGGGGTCGCTCATGACGATTTCCTCGCTGCCTTCGCCACCCATGAATTCGCCGGCACTGAAGAGGTCGATGCCGGTGACCTTGAGTTTGGTCGAGGTGAGCGAGCCGGTGTAGCGGCCGATGCCGAACTGCGCCAGGTGGTTGGCTGCCACCTTGGCCTGCTCGAACAGCGGCGCCACCAGGCCATAGGCGATGCCGCGGTGCGCCGCGCATTCGCCTATGGCGTAGATGCGCGCGTCGGTGGTGGTCTGCAGGGTGTCGTTGACCACGATGCCGCGGTTGACGTACAGGCGCATCTTTTCGGCCAGTGCGGTGTTGGGGCGGATGCCCACGGCCATCACCACCAGGTCGGCCGGCACTTCACTGCCGTCCTTGAACCGGATGGCTTTCACGCGGCCACTCTTGCCCTCATCCTGGTCGCCGACCAGCTCCTGTGTCTGGGCGCCAATCAGGAACTTCATGCCGCGGTCCTCGAGCGACTTTTGCAGCAGCTTGCCTGCCACGTTGTCGAGCTGGCGCTCCATCAGCCAGGGCATGACATGCACCACGCTGACGCTCATGCCGCGTTTCATCAGGCCGTTGGCCGCTTCCAGCCCCAGCAGGCCGCCGCCAATGACCACGGCGTGTTTATAGGTCGTGGCGGCTTCGATCATCGCCTGTGTGTCAGCAATATCACGGTAGGCCAGCACGCCTTTCAGGTCCTTGCCCGGAATCGGCAGGATGAATGGGCTGGAGCCGGTGGCCATGAGCAGCCGGTCGTACTTGGCGCTAATGGTTTCGCCTGCGGCATTTTGGGCATGTACCACACGGTGCACACGGTCCGCGTCGGTCACGGTCCAGCCGGCGTGCAGGGTGATGCCGTGGTCCTTGTACCACGCCCAGTCGTTGAGCACGATTTCATCGAGCGTCTGTTCGCCGGCGAGCACCGGCGAGAGCAGGATGCGGTTGTAGTTGGGATGGGGTTCGGCGCCGAAGACGGTGATGGCGTACAGATCAGGGGCGATTTTCAGCAGCTCTTCCAGCGTGCGCACGCCGGCCATGCCGTTGCCAATCATCACCAGTTCTTGTTTTTTCATGAGGCCACTCCAGTAGGATTGAAGGTTGTCTGTGCAAGCGCCATGCCAATTGCGGGCAAGGCGCGGCAAGCAGGGCGCAAGTCCAGGCGGCGGGAGCACGCAAAAGCTGTCGCCCGGTCCGTGATGGATGGCAAACCAGTTTGGTTTTCGAAAAATGAGGTGAAAATCATAATGCTCTCTCCTGCAAATACAGGGACCCGGTTATAAAACCGGTAGGAGGCACTCCATTACGCACGTCGTTATGCGCAGAACCCGCAGTGCTTTCGTCCAGGTTGGGCGCTTCGTTACGCCCGCTTCAATCCATGCAAGAGTTGTGCCATGTTATCGGACGGGTGAATTGCCCGGGACCGGGCATGGTCAAGGGCATGGTCTGATACTTGCGTGCCGTGCAGTCAGTTTCCCTCTCAAATTATTGATTTTTATGAGCTCCGCATTGCTTCATCTGAACGGCCCGATGAGCGCGCATCCCCTGCTGTCTGATCTGGCGTCGGTTGGCATTGAGGTCCTGGGCAGCGTGGGTGAGCGCAGCAAACTGGTGCAGGAAGTGCTTCGCCAGGACCCGGACCTGGTGATTTGCGACGACCCTTTGCCGGATGAGGAGTTGTTCACGACACTGCAAATCATTGGGGACACCGCGCCGCGCCCGGTCATCGTGTTCACCACCGACGCGGACGCCGGCAACATCATCCGCGCCACGCAAGTGGGTGTCCACGCCTACGTGGTCAATGGTTATGGCCGGCAGCGCCTGCGCTCGCTGATTCATCTGGCGCAGGCCCGGTTCAGCCGTGAACAGGCGCTGCGCGGAGAGTTGCTTGATGTCCGCAGTCGCTTGGAGGAGCGAAAGGTGGTGGATCGCGCCAAGGGCATTCTGATGCGCGCCCGCCAAGTGTCGGACGATGATGCGTTTCAGATGCTGCGCACCGTCTCCATGCGCAGCAACCAGCGCCTGGGCCAGGTGTCGCAGCAGATCATCCATTCGGCCCGTTTTGCGCAGGATGTGAACCGGTCCGGACAGTTGCGCATGTTATCGCAGCGGCTGGTCAAGCTGGCGCTGCTGCAACTGGCGGGGGTGCGGTCCGCGCAGGTCACGGAGCGCCTGAAAGAATCCGTGATCCGCATCGATGCGAACATTTCGGCCCTTGGCAAAAGCCTGTCCCAGCCCACCTTCGGCGACCTGCTGGGACAGGTCCAGCGCACCTGGGCCCAACTCAGGCCGTTTCTGCAGGGTGAGCCGCAGGCTCGCCACATGGCGCAGATGGACGCGCTGGCCGAGCAACTGCTGCAGGAGGCCGAGCACCTGACCAGCAGTCTGGAAAACGCAGGCGCCATGGCGCCGCTGCAGGTGCTCAATGTGGCGGGTCGCCAGCGTATGCTGAGCCAGCGTTTTGCCAAATTTGCCTTGCTCACGGCGGTGGGCGACGCTGCCGCCATGCCGGGCAACGCGGCAGGCATGGCTGAAGTCCGGGCGGCTTTTGAGCAGGCGCAGCGCTATTTGAACGGGATTTCCCTGGCCAGCAAGGAAATTTGTGCCTTGCTCGACGCTGCGGCGGTTGGCTGGGCGCAGATGCTGGCCGGTGCCGACCTAGTCGGCCCGGCGGCCAGCCTGGAACGCTTGGCGTTGGCCAGCGAAGACCTGCTCGATGTGTTTGACAAGCTGTCCGTGCAGTACGAGCAAAGCATGCAGATGCTGACGGGATAGTCCGGAGTTATTGCAGTGCACCAAATTCGGGCATCAATCTTGCTTGTGTTGGTGCATGGCTTTTGACATAGACATCGGTTTCGCAACGCTTGCGGGTCGCAAGGCCAGTAACGAAGATTTCTGCGCGGCCATGCTGCCCGAGCCGGGGCAGGAGGGCATGGGCTCGATCGTCGCGATTGCCGATGGCGTGAGCACCGGCGGCATGGGCAAGGAGGCCGCCCAGACCAGCGTCACCAGTTTGGTGCGGGATTACTATGGCACGCCCGAAACCTGGGACACCACGGTGGCGCTGGACCGGATCATTGCGGCGCAAAACGCCTGGCTGGCGGGCATCAACCGGCGCCGTTACCCAGTCCTTGGACTGACCACGCTGACGGCGCTGGTTCTGCGTGGCCAGTCCTACACGCTGGCCCATGTGGGTGATTCGCGCTGCTACCTGCTGCGCGCTGGTGAAATCACTCAGCTCACGCACGACCACGTGGTGAATCACCCGGATTTCAAACACCAGTTGCTGCGCGCGCTCGGCGCCGAAGACCATCTGGTGGTGGACTACATGCAGGGCGATCTGCATGTGGGAGATGTGTTTGTGCTGCTTTCCGATGGCGTGCATGGCCAGCTGCGCGAGCGCCAACTGGCGGTTTTGGCCGGGCTTCCCAACGCCCAGGAGGCGAGCCAGCAACTGGTGGAGGCGGCCCTGGCGGGCGGCAGCACGGACAACGTGAGCGCCATGGTGGTGCGCGTGCTGGGCCTGCTGGAAGCCACGCTGCAGGATGTCAACCGCATGGCGCAAGCGCTGCCGATTCCGCCGCGCCTGAAAGTGGGCGACGTGATCGACGGCCTGTGCGTGACTGCGCCGGTGGCCGACAACGGCATCAATCTGCTCTATCAGGTCCGCGCCATGGCCCCCGCGCCCGGCAACGTGTCCTCGCCGCCCCCCGGGGGAGCCCTGGCGCGATCTGCCGGCAAGCTTTACGCATTGAAGACTTTGAGCCCGGCGCGCGCCAACGACCAGGATGAGCGCGCCATGCTGGCGCATGAAGCCTGGCTGGCCCGGCACATGCGCTCTTTGCGCGCGGCCGACAACCTGGTCAATATTCATGACGATCCACCGGGCGGGCAGGCGCGTTCTGCTTTTTACCTCCTGTATGACTGGCATGCTGGCCAGACGTGGCAGCAAATGCTGGACCTCAAACGCAAGTTCAGCCCGCAGCAGGCGGTGAATGGGGCGATGCAGGCGCTCAAGGCCTTGGGCCGCCTGCATCGCCAGGGTGTGATTCACCGCGACATCAAGCCCTCCAACCTGCATCAGGGCGACGACGGCGTGTTGCGGGTGCTGGACCTGGGGGTGGCGCTGACCGGTCGCGAACCCGAATCCATGCGGCAGTTGCATGCGGGCACGCCGAATTACGTCAACCCCGAGCAGTGGGGTTACAACCGCAGGCGGCAGAGCGGTGGTGGCAACGGCGGCAGCGGGCCCGACGATGCGCACGAGCTGCCCGATGCGCAAAGCGACCTGTTCGCGCTGGGTGTCACGCTCTACCAGATGCTCACCGGAAAACTGCCCTATGGCGAGGTGCTGCCCTATCAGGTAGGACGCTACTACCGCGACCCGACGCCCCCCAGCCGCCACAACCCCGAGATTCCCATCTGGCTGGACCATGTGGTGCTCAAGGCCGTGGCGCGAGACAAGCGCAACCGCTTTGAGACGGCGGAAGAATTTTTGCTGGCACTGGAGCGCGGCGCCTCGCGGCCCCTGACCGCCGCGCATCCGACGCCGCTGCTGCAGCGCGACCCGACCGCGCTGTGGAAGGTGGCGCTGGCGCTGTCCGCGCTGTTCAACCTGTTGCTGATTTACTGGCTGTTGTTCTTGCCTAAATAGGCAAACGCTGCGCCGGCGCGTCTGGATCTGTTTGGATTGGCGACGTGCCCCAAGTTCAACCCTGAATCCAGTGATCTTGACTTCCTGCTTGAGCTGGATATGCAAGTCCCGGGTTCGCGCGCCAGCCCCTACGGAGTAATGATGGCTGCTCCAGAGTGGCTTTCCGGGATTTGAGTCCATACCGGAAGGCGTCGGCATGACCAGCCTCGCACGGGTGTATCTGGCCTTGATTTCCTCTGCAAGGCCCTTGCCGGGCACCTGGAGGCGCAACGCCCACGTGCCGCCGGAAGTGGCAGGCCGTTTTCACGACTCGTAATGCCAAAGTGGCGCGTGACTGCGCGTTGTGATCGTCACGCACTGCGTGCGCGGCCCCCTTTTTCGGCCCAGGTGCGGGTCCAGCGAATCTGCATGACGCGCAGCATCAGCAGCATCGCCAGTGCCAGCGCCGCGAACAGCACGAAGCCCCAAGCGTAAGTGCCGGCGTATTGTTTGGACAAGCCCATGGCGTTGGGTACCAGGCCGCCGCCCAGCGCGCCGAATTCTCCGATCATTGAACCCGCCACGGCGGTGGCCAGCGGCCAGCGCAGCGGCACCAGCTGGAACAGTGCACCGTTGCCCGCGCCGAGGGCCGCAAAACAGAGTATGACCAGCAGCGTGGTGGCCACTAGAGAGGCGCCGGAAAGACCGCACAGCAGGAGTGTCGCCGCCACCGTCAGCAGTACCACGCTCAGCGTGTTGATGCCGCCCCAGTGGTCGGAAATCCAGCCGCCGAAAACGCGCAGCGCCGCACCCATGAAGGCCGCCAGCATGGTGAGCTGGCCGGCCTGCACTTTGCTTACCCCGAACTGGTCGTAGTAGTAGGTTGGCAGAAACGTGGCCAGGCCAATGAAGCCGCCGAAGGTCACTGCGTAAATCAGGCTGAATGCCCAGCCGTCTTTTTCAAACAGGCAGGCAACATGCTCCTTGAAAGTGGCGTGCGCGTCCAGGTCGTTGGGTTCCCTGGCAAAGATGATCATCACCGCCATCGGCAGGCTGATGGCGAGCGCCGCCATGCCATAGACCGCGACCCAGCCAAATGCCTGCGCCAGCGGCGGCGCGATCAGCACCGAGACCGCCGTGCCGACATTGCCGGCACCCACCAGGCCCATCGCCAGACCCTTGTTGCGGGGTGGAAATGAGCCCGCACCTAGTGACAGGGCGACGCCGAAGCTGGCGCCTGCAATGCCCAGCAGCACGCCCATGGCAAGCAGGTCGGTGAAGCTTTTGACGAAGAAAAAACCAAACAGCATGGCGACAGCGATCAGGCTCATCTCGACCAGCGTGGCATTCTTGCGCCCGATGTACTGCGACAAGATGCCCAGCGGAAAGCGCATCAGCGCGCCCGCCAAAATGGGGATTGACAGCATCAGGCCCTTTTGCGCCGGGCTCAAGCTGAA
>MERZ01000173.1:0-16425 GCA_001770785.1 Burkholderiales bacterium RIFCSPHIGHO2_12_FULL_61_11 | reverse complement strand
GGCGCCGTTCAACACCCAGATGCAGCATGAAAAAGAAAAGTACAAAAACGCCGCGAAGAGGGTGGGCGAATGGCCACTCTTTAAAAAACTGCGAAATCCCGCCATGGTGCAAATCCTTGAATCAAGTTAATCCATGCACCGTAGCGAAACCCGTGCCAGTTTTCAGGGTAAATCGTCACTTTTCGCGCCGCAAAAAGTGCGTTTTCAAATGAAAAAGGTGCATTGCATAAAAATGTGCGCACCATGTTGGGGGCTGCTCAGGCCGCTTTTTCGACATGCGCCTGGCGCGTGTACAGAAAATCGATCACGGCTTTGCGGCCGCCAAGGTAGCGCAGGTCCTCGGCCAGTGCCACGCGTGAGCGGGGCCGGGGCAAGTCCACCTGAAGCACCTCGCCGATCGTGGCGGCCGGGCCGTTGGTCAGCATCACGATGCGGTCGGAGAGCAGAACGGCTTCATCGACGTCGTGCGTCACCATCACCACCGTGCTTTGCGTGCTGGCGACGATTTGCAGCAGTTCATCCTGCAGTCTGGCGCGGGTCAGCGCATCGAGCGCGCCGAAGGGCTCATCAAGCAGCAACACCTTGGGCTCCATCGACAGCGCACGGGCAATGCCGACGCGTTGCTTCATGCCGCCCGATATTTCGCCAGGGCGTTTGTGCGCCGCCGGCGTCAAGCCGACCATCGCCAGCGCCGCCTCGGTGCGGGCCTTGAGTTTCCCCTTGTTTTCGTTGGCCGAAAAGACGCGTTCCACTGCCAGGTACACATTTTCAAAGCAGGTCAGCCAGGGCAGCAGCGAATGGTTTTGAAACACCACGGCGCGCTCCGGCCCGGGTCCCGCGATTTCGCGGTTGGCGCACAGCAGCGTGCCCTGCGTTGGCGTCGTCAGTCCCGCCATGAGGTTGAGCAGGGTGGACTTGCCGCATCCCGAGTGGCCGATCAGCGTGACAAATTCACCTTTGGCCACGGTGAGATTGATGTCTTGCAGCGCGCAGAAGGGTCCTTTTTTGGTCTTGAAACTCTGCTCGACGCCCTGGATTTCGATGTATTTGGTGGCGAGTGACGTGTTCATGGTGGTCTCTCCAGGTTTTTCAGTTCTTGACTTCTTCAAATGTGAACGCGGTCGCCAGCTTGATCAGCGCGAACTCCAGTACCAGCCCGACAACGCCGATGACAAAAATGGCAACGATGATGTTTTTGACGTTCAGGTTGTTCCACTCGTCCCAGACCCAGAAGCCGATGCCGACACCGCCGGTGAGCATTTCGGCGGCCACGATTACCAGCCAGGCCGTGCCGACAGCCAGCCGCACGCCGGTCAGCATGTAGGGCAGCACCGAGGGAAAAAGAATCTTGGTGACGATCTTCCATTCGCTCAGGTTGAGTACGCGCGCCACGTTCATGTAGTCCTGCGGCACGCGTTGCACGCCGACCGCGGTGTTGATGATCATGGGCCAGATCGAGCAGATGAAGATGGTCCAGATGGCGGCCGGGTCAGCGCCTTTGAACACCAGCAGGCCGATCGGCAGCCAGGCCAGCGGCGAGACCGGGCGCAGCAGGCTGATGAGCGGGTTGAACATGCGGCTCAAAAACGTGAAGCGGCCGATCAGGAAACCGGCCGGAATGCCGACCGCAGCGGCCAGGCCAAAGCCCACGGCGACGCGCTGGAGCGAAGACAGGATGTTCCAGCCTATGCCCTGGTCGTTGGGCCCGTTGCTGTAAAACGGATCGCTGAAAATCTGCACGGCTTGCGCCAAGGTATCTTTGGGTGACGGGATGCTGGCACCGGTGCCCATGGAAACCAGCTCCCAGACCAACACCAGCAAACCCAAACCGAGCAGCGGCGGCAAGAGGCCTTGCCAGATCAGGGAGGCGTCCCATTGCCGCCGCGCGGCTGGGCCGGCCGGTGTGGTTTGATTATTCATACTATTTGTTGCAGTAGCCCCTGTGCCGTTGGCGTGAGCAGCTACTGAATAGGGAGCGCTTCGCGCGTCGCGTGGCGCTTGCGGCGCGGCTGCATCGAGTGGGCTGTGAAATACGGCACTGACCATGGTGTTCTCCTTCATGCAGCTTTATCAGCACGGACTTTGAAAGAATCGGCGTATTTCTTCGGATCCTTGCCGTCCCAGACCACGCCGTCGATCATCTTGCTGGTCCGCATCACGTCCTTCGGGACCGGTGTCTTGCTTGCGCTGGCCGCCTGCTTGTACACATCGATCCGGTTGATCTGTTTGGCGATGCCGAGATAGTCGGGGTGCGCCTTGATCAGGCCCCAGCGCTTGTGCTGCGTCAGGAACCACATGCCATCGGAGAGGTAGGGAAAGTTGACGGCGCCGTCGTTGTAGAACTTCATGTGGTTCGGGTCGTCCCAGGTCTTGCCCAGGCCGTTTTGATAGCGGCCCAGAATGCGCTGGTTGATCGCGTCCACGCTGGTGTTCACGTAGCTCTTGCCGGCGATGGTTTCGGCCATCTTCATCTTGTTTTGCAGGCTGGCGTCTATCCACCGGCCCGCTTCGAGCACGGCGGCGGTCACGGCGCGCGCGGTGTTGGGGTTCTTGGTGACGAAATCGGCCGTGGTGCCCAGCACCTTCTCGGGGTGGTCCTTCCAGACATCCTGCGACGTAGCCGCCGAGATGCCGATGCCGTCCATGATGGCGCGATGGTTCCAGGGCTCGCCGACGCTAAAACCGTCCATGTTGCCGACGCGCATGTTGGCCACCATCTGCGGCGGCGGCACCACGATGCTCCTGACCTCCGTGAACGGGTTCACGCCGCCACTGGCCAGCCAGTAGTACAGCCACATGGCGTGGGTGCCGGTCGGAAAAGTCTGGGCGAAGGTGTACTCGCGCGCTTCCTTCTTCATCAGGGCCACCAGCCCTTCAAGGTTAACTGCGCCCTTGTCGGCAAGCTTTTTCGAAAGCGTCAGGCCCTGCCCGTTGTTGTTGAGGGTCATGGTGATGGCCATATCCTTCTTCGGGCCGGCCGTTCCCATGTGCACGCCGTAGATCAGGCCATACAGAACATGGGCAAAGTCCAGCTCGCCATTGACCAGCTTGTCGCGCACGCCGGCCCAACTGGCTTCCTTGCTCGGGATGATCTTGACGCCGTATTTCTTGTCGATGCCCAGCACCGAGGCCATCACCACCGAGGCGCAGTCGGTCAGGGGGATGAAGCCAATCCTGACTTCCTTCTTTTCAGGGGCGTCTGAACCCTGGGCATAGACGGCAGCGCGCAGCGCCGGGCTGATGCCCACGGCACCGACGGCGGCGGCTTGCAGCAAAGTGCGGCGGTTCAGTGAGGATTTCAGCAGATCAGTCATGGCAAGTTTCCCTAAAGTGTTGGGGGACAGGGCTGGCCCACTACGTGTGGCTGCGGTCTGTCCCACAAGGTTTCAGAATTAAAAAAAAGGCGCTCGACCCGGGCCACCACAGGGAGCTGTGAGGGCAGGGTGCGAACGCCTTTGTTCTCGGGTGGTCAACCTGCTTCGCCGTTGAAGTGGTTGACCGTGCGCCTGAATCAGAGCAAGAGCTGTGCCAATCAGTTTTTTATCGGGAGGCAACCAAAAACATCAACTAAATAGGCATCTGACCCTGTCCGCACGGACTTGCGCAGCTACGTAATTGATAGTATTTGAAAATTCTTACGGGTCTGCACTGCACTTGTGCAGTGCATCATTTTGGCATCGGGTTCAGCCCAGCAGCTCGCTGGCATCCAGCATGCGCTGCGCCACCTCGCCCAAGCGCAGGCCCCTGTCCATGGCGGCCTTGCGCAGTCTTTTGTAGGCCGCTTGTTCGCTAAGGCCCTGGCGCTGCATCAGCAAGCCCTTGGCGCGGTCAATGACCTTGCGCTCCTGCAACTCCGTTTTGGCGTCGGCCAGCTCCCGGCGCAGCCCCTGTTCATGCTCGAAGCGGGCCATCGCCACCTCCAGAATCGGCCGGATGCGCTCCGGCGCCAGTCCGGCCACGATATAGGCGCAGACACCCGCCGCCACGGCGTCCTTGACGTGGCCGGTGTCTTCGTCGTTGGTGAACAGCACGATGGGCCGCCGCTCGTCGCGCGTTGCCATGACCACGTGGTCCAGCGCGTCGCGCGCGTCGCTTTCGGCATCGACAATGATCATGTCGGGCTGCAACTGCGCCAGCCGCTCGCGCAAAAAGGTGTCGGCGGGCAGCGTGGCAACCAGATTGAAGCCGTCCGCCAGCAAGCCAATGCGCAACTGGCGGGAGCGTTCAATCAGCGCCAGCTCCGTTTCGTCGGGTGCGTCGGAGCTGGCTAAATCCGGCGCAACCACGACCAGGCGCAGGGAATGGGGCGGTGTCATGACTCAATTCGTGCAAGATTCATACCGCGGTACCGCGAAGCGGATCGCGGATGCGGCTTCAGGGGGGAGGTGCGGCCTGGGCTGCCGTGGCGCAGTCGACACACACACCGCGCACCGCTAAATCCAGGATCAGGCCTTGGTAACCCAAAGCTTTCAGGGCTTGCAGGGCACTTTGCGCGGCCACTTCAAGATCCAGCGCGTTGCCTTGCAGCGGCTGGTCGCGGTGGCAGCTCTGGCATTCAAAGTGCGGCAAGGCGTGTACGCTGGCGGGCATGGCCTGGTAACTGCGCACCCGGTTGGCATCGACGCGGCACAGCAGCAGGCCCACTTGCGTCAGGCGGTCAATCAGGCGGTAGAGCGTGACACGGTCAAGGCTGGCAGCGCTTTCACCCTGCCCATCGGCAACGCTGCTGGTTTGCAATGCAGCCTGCAACTGGGAGGGGGTGTAGCTGGTGTCCGGGTGCGCCAGCAACCAACCCAGCACGCGCCTTGATGCGCCCGTGCGGCGCAGGCCGTGGGCTGACAACAGGGCATCAATCGGGTCAACAGGACGCGGCGAAGTTGGGGTAGACATGTCACAACGGGTCAAATGAAATTATTTCGGCATAAGGACATTAATGCAATTGAGTTGCGATAAACTATAACGCAACTCAGTTGCATTATCGCTGCAAATCAACAAATTCCAGAGTCCAGTCACATGTCACAACCCTCTTACCCGCATGACCATGGCAGCGTACATCAGAATCATGTGCATCAGCAGGCCGTACCCACCCAAGGCTTGAGTGTGCTGGCCTGGCCGGCCTGGTTGCGCGTGCTGGCCGTGTTGCCGGTGGTGCTGGTACTGTGGCTCGCTGTGACCTGGGCCAATGAGGGAGCGGCTCTTTGGTAACCGTTGACAACTTGACGGTGAGCTACCGCCAGCACCCGGCCCTGCACCATATCAGTGGCCAATTCGCGACGGGCTCGCTTACCGCCGTGATCGGCCCCAACGGCTCGGGCAAAAGCACCTTGCTCAAAAGCATCGTGGGGCTGCTCAAACCTTCGAGTGGGCGCGTGCAGGTGAATACGCCGCACGAGCGCATCGCCTACCTGCCGCAAATGACCGAGATTGACCGCAGCTTTCCGATGCAGGTAAGCGACTGCGTGCTGCTGGGCTGCTGGAGCGCAGTGGGTGCGTTGGGGGGCGTGAGTGCCAAGATGCTGGCGCGGGCTGAGGCCGCCATTCACACCGTGGGGCTGGCAGGTTTTGAGCATCGCGCGGTCGGCTCACTGTCCAGCGGGCAATTTCAGCGCGTGTTATTTGCCCGTCTCTTGATGCAAGATGCTGACCTGATCTTGCTGGACGAACCCTTCAACGCCATGGACTCACGCACCACTGCCGCGCTGCTGGCGCTGATCAAGCAATGGCAGGCACAGGGCCGCACCGTGATTGCCGTGCTGCATGATGACGAACAAGTGAAGGAACACTTTGGCCAAACTGTGATGCTGGCGCGTGAACTGGTGGACTGGGGCGAGACCGCACAGGTGCTGACCGTGTCCAACTTGCAGCGCGCCCGCGCCTTGGCCGAGGCCTGGGACGACAACGCCGAGATTTGTCGCACCGATGAAGGCCAGACTGACAAAGACCACACCAACGAGGTCAGCGCATGATGGATTTGTGGGATGTGATCGTTGGCCCGTTCACCGAATTTGCCTTCATGCGCCGCGCATTGGTGGCCACGCTGGCGCTTGCGGTGAGCGCCGCGCCGATGGGCGTATTTCTGACGCTGCGGCGCATGAGTTTGCTGGGTGATGCCCTGAGCCACGCGGTGCTGCCCGGGGTGGCGGTGGCATTCATGCTGTTTGGTTTGTCGCTGCCGGCCATGGCCTTGGGTGGCGTAGTGGCGGGCCTGGTTGTGGCGGCTGTGGCGGGCGTGGTCAGCCGCGCCACCCCTCTGAAAGAAGACGCCAGCCTGGCCGCGATGTACCTCGTGGCACTGGCCGTGGGTGTAATGCTGATCTCGCGCCAAGGCAGCCAGCTTGACCTGCTGCACATCCTGTTTGGCAGCGCCTTGGGCGTGGATGCAAAAGGCCTGCTGCTGGTCGCGGGTGTGGCCAGCGTCAGCGTCATCGCGCTGGCGGCACTGTACCGCGGACTGGTGCTGGAAGCTTTTGATCCCGTATTTCTGGCGGCCACTGCGGGACGCAGCTGGCTGCGGCGCGGCTGGATCTGGCAACAAATTTTCCTGATGCTGGTGGTGGTCAATCTGGTGGCGGGCTTTCAGACGCTGGGCACGCTGATGGCGGTGGGCTTGATGATGCTGCCCGCCGTGTCGGCACGGCTCTGGCATGACAACCTGAGCGCGCAACTGGTCAACGCCAGCCTGCAGGCCGCCATGGCTGGCACGGCGGGCTTGCTGTTGTCGTACCACTTGGACACCCCCAGCGGTCCGACCATCATTGGCTGCGCCGGGGTGTTGTACGCGGTATCGCTGCTGATCTCACCAAGCGGCTGGTTGCCCCAGGTGCTCAAGCGCCCGCACCGGGTGGGCTGAAGCAAGCCCTGCCTGCCCTCACCTGACGAGCCGAGCAGCTTGGTAGCCCGATTTTTTCAACTCAAAGAAAAACCATGAAACGCACTGCCCTCAAAATCTTTGCATTGTCTGCGCTGGCAGCCAGCGGCCTGCTTCCCGCTCTGACAACAGCCACCGAACCGATGCCGGTGGTGGCTTCCTTCAGCATTCTGGGCGACTTGGTCAAAGTTGTTGGAGGTGACAGGGTCAGCGTCACCACCCTGGTCGGCCCCGACGAAGATGCCCACGCCTTTGAGCCCAGACCCACCGATGCCAAAGCCATTTTGGGCGCCAAACTTTTTGTCATCAACGGCCTCAATTTCGAACCGTGGGCACAAAAACTGGCCAGGTCAGCCAACTACAAAGGTCAGCTGCTCATTGCCTCCCAAGGCATCAAGATCCGCAGCATGCCGAGAGAGCCGGGCCACAACGGTGCAGAGACCGACCCCCATGGCTGGCAAGACCCAACCAACGTGGTGATTTATGTTAAAAACATAGCCAAATCACTCTCTAGTGCAGACCCAGCAGGCGCAAGCAGCTATAAAAAAAATAGCGATGCGTATGTGACAGAACTCATGAAGCTGGATCAATATGTGCAAGACCAGTTGGCAGCCATTGCGGCAGCCAATCGCCGGGTGATCACCTCGCACGATGCGTTTGGCTATTTTGCGGCGCGTTACCAGATCAGGTTTTTGGCGCCCCAGGGCATCAATCCCCAGACTGAGCCTAGCGCCAAGGAAGTGGCGCAACTGATCCGCCAGATCAAGCGCGAAAAAATCAAAGCCGTGTTTGTGGAAAACATGAGCGACCCCAAGCTGCTGGAACAAATCGCGCGCGACACCGGCGTCACCCTGGGCCCCAAGCTGTATGTGGACGCGCTCTCCGGCCCCATCGAACCAGGCTCAAGCTATTTGAAAATGATGCGCCACAATGTGACCCAGTTGGTGGCGGGAATGAAGCTCAATTGAGCCAGCGGTCTTCCTGTCGAGCCCGCGGTTTTCACTCATCCGCTACTGCACTGGCGGCTGAACAGGTCAATCACGGCCATCAGATACAGCCAGCCCTCATCGCCTGCAATGCAATGAGGTACTCCGCCGGTTTGTCGCCAGCACAAGTGGCTCGGGTTGAAGCTGGCCTAAACTTCAGGCCTATGCGGAAAAACTTGCTGGTGTTGGGGATTGAGTCGTCATGCGACGAAACCGGCGTGGCCCTGGTCGAGACCCGGGGCGGTGGCGTTCCGGTGCTGCTGTCGCACGCGCTCTACAGCCAGATCGACATGCACCAGGCCTATGGCGGCGTGGTCCCCGAGCTGGCCAGCCGGGACCATATCCGGCGTGTCTTGCCCTTGACGCGTGAAGTCATGGCGCAGGCGCAGTGCTCCCTGGCGCAAGTGGATGTGGTTGCCTACACGCGCGGGCCGGGCCTGGCCGGCGCGCTGCTGGTGGGCGCGGGCGTGGCCTGCGCGCTGGCCGCCGCGCTGGGCAAGCCGGTGCTGGGTGTGCATCATCTGGAGGGCCACTTGCTGTCGCCTTTCTTGAGCGCTGATCCGCCAGAGTTTCCGTTTGTGGCGCTGCTGGTATCGGGCGGACATACCCAGTTGATGCAGGTGGACCGCGTCGGCAGCTACCAGTTGCTGGGGGAATCGATTGACGATGCAGCCGGCGAGGCGTTTGACAAGTCGGCCAAGCTGATGGGCTTGCCGTATCCCGGCGGGCCGCATCTCGCAAAGTTGGCGCTTGGCGGTGACGGCACCGCGTTCAAATTGCCCCGGCCGCTGCTGCGCAGTGGCAATCTGGATTTTTCCTTTGCCGGTCTGAAAACCGCGGTGCTGACACAAGCCAAAAAGCTGGGGCCTGAGCTGGAAAGCCGCAAGGCCGACCTGGCCGCTTCCACCCAGGCGGCCATCGTGGAGGTGCTGGTGAAGAAATCATTGAGCGCCCTGATGCAGACCGGGATGACGCGGCTGGTAGTGGCGGGCGGCGTGGGCGCCAACGCCTTGCTGCGCAGCCAACTCAACGCAGCCTGCCAGCAGCACGGTATCCGGGTGCATTACCCGGAGCTGGATTTTTGCACTGACAACGGTGCCATGATTGCGCTGGCCGCCGGCATGCGTCTGCAAGCCGGGCTGGCAACGCTGCAGAGCGGCTACACGTTTGACGTGAAACCGCGCTGGAGCCTGGCAGTGCAGCAGCCCGAGATCGTCGCCATCAGCTGAGCCTTCCGCGGCTGCCTTTACACTTCGCGTTTTTCTCCGCGATCGCGGTGTGCCGGTAAAACCAGCGTGCAGCCAATTTATTAAAACTGAAAAGCAGGATGTATTTTTTATGAAGAAATTTTTGAAACACCTGCTGCTGGCCTTGTTCCTGGGTGCCTCACTGGCCGCCCTGGCACAGCCGGCAGCCCAGCCGCCCATTCGTATTGCGCTCATCGAAAGTCTTTCCGGGCCCTTTGCCAACACCGGAGAAGCGGTCTTTCGCAACCTGGTGTGGGCCACGGAGCGTGTCAATGCCCGCGGCGGTGTCAAGCTGGCTGGCGGACCGCGCCAGCTGGTCATTGAGCGCTATGACAACAAGGGCCAGAACGAGGAAGCGCTGGCGGCCTTGCGCTCGGCGATTGACGACGGCGTGACCCTCATTGCGCAAGGCAATTCATCGGCCATTGCAGCGGTGCTGATCGACGCCATCAACAAACACAACCAGCGCGAGCCAGCCAAGCGCGTGCTGTTTCTCAATTATTCGGCGGTTGATCCCAGCCTGACGAATGAAAAATGCAGCTATTGGCATTTCCGCTTTGACGCCCATGCCGACATGCGCATGGCCGCATTGATGGAGGTGCTCAAGGACGACAACACGCTCAAGAGCATTTACCTGATTGGCCAGGACTACAGCTTTGGTCAGGCGGTGCTGCGCGAGGCGCGCAAACAGATCGGCTTGCAGCGTCCCGACGTGCAGATCGTGGGTGACGAGCTGCACCCGATCGGGCGCGTGAAGGACTTCATTCCCTACGCCGTCAAGATCAAGGCCAGCGGCGCGCAGGCGGTGCTGACGGGCAACTGGGGCAACGATTTGACGCTGCTCATCAAGGCGGCGAAAGAGGTCGGCTTTGAAGGCAAGTTCTACACGTTTTATGGCAATGCGCTGGGCGTTCCTGCCGCACTGGGTGACGCGGGTGTCGGCAAGGTGATTGCCGTGGCCGAGTGGTTCCCCAACGCACCGGGCGCCTCCTCGGAGGCTTTCTATCAGTCTTTCCGTCAGCGCTTTCCCAAGCCGCAAGACGACTACGTGCATATGCGCATGCAGTTGATGATCGAGGCCCTGGCGCAAAGCATCGAGAAGGCGGGTGCGACAGATTCGATCGCTGTGGCCGACCAGCTGGAGCGGGCCAGTCTTACGTTTTCCGGTCATCACGGCGCCATGCGCGGCGCCGATCATCAGCTCCAGCAGCCACTGATGGTGGCGGTGATGGACCGGCAGGGCGCGCCCGGCGTGAAATTTGATGTGGAAGGCTCGGGCTATGGTTTTCGCGTGATCAAGACGATTGCGCTGGAGCATGCCGAGCAGCCGCAGAGCTGCAAGATGGTGCGGCCCTGAGCGATTGGATACCAGGCAGACTGAAGGGCGCCCATGCGACAAGCCGTTTTAAACCTCGAAGAATCGATGATCCGCCAGGTGGCCAATACGGGAATGGGGCGCAGCGATGTGCTCAAGTTCTGGTTTGGCGAGAGTGATGAGGTCACGCCGGCCTTTATTCGTGATGCCGCGGCCGCTTCGCTGCAGCAGGGCGAAACCTTCTATGCCCACAACCTCGGCTTGCCCGAGTTGCGCGATGCCATTGCCCGTTACGTGACAGCCTTGCGCAGTCCCGGCGCTGCGCCTGTTGGTGACGGGCGCATTGCCGTCACCTCGGGCGGAGTGAACGCCCTGATGCTGGCCGTTCAGGCCCTGGTGGACGCGGGCGACGAGGTGGTGGCCGTAACGCCGGTCTGGCCAAACCTGACCGCGCAGCCTGCCATCATGGGCGCCGTCGTGAAATGCGTGAGCCTCAAACCCGTCGCCGGACAGTGGCAGCTCGACATGGCGGAGCTGCTGGCAGCCATCACGTCCAAGACCAGGCTGTTGATTGTCAACGCACCAAATAACCCGACCGGCTGGACGCTGACGCGGGTCGAGCAGGCGACCATCCTGGCGCATTGCCGGAGCACAGGCACCTGGATTCTGGCGGACGAAGTGTATGAGCGCCTTTATTTTGAGGAAACACGCAGCGGATGCGCGCCCAGCTTTCTCGATATCGCGAGTCAGGAAGACCGTCTGGTCGTTGCCCATAGTTTTTCAAAGAGCTTTCTCATGACGGGTTGGCGTCTGGGCTGGCTGGTGATGCCGCCTTCGATGACCCACCACATGGGCAAGCTGATTGAGTTCAATACCTCCTGCGCGCCGGTGTTTATCCAGCGCGCCGGGTTGGTGGCCATTGAGAGCGCGGCGGACATCACGCCACGGGTCGTTAACCACCTGAAAATCTGCCGCGACACGCTGGTTCCGCTGCTGCAGGACGTGCCGGGCGTGCAAGTGGCACCCGCCAAGGGGGGGATGTATGCCTTTTTCAGGCTGGAAGACCAGGCGCGGTTCAGCGACTCGTTTGACACCGCCAAGCGGCTGATGGTCGAGGCCGGGCTGGGTTTGGCACCGGGCAACGCCTTCATGGTCAATCCAGCGCCCGAGGCCCAGGGCTGGCTGCGATGGTGTTTTGCCAGCCAGGATGTCGCCAGGCTGGGGCAGGGCGTGGATCGCCTTAGACAATGGCTTACGCTATAATTTGTGGCTTTGCTAGGCCTTGCGCCCGGCAATTCACGACCAAAGCGGTTAATTCTCATGTCGGGAAAACTGCTTTCTTCGCAAGTGCACTCAAGTTGCAAGAGGAAAATCATGATCGAAAAATCAGTGAAGGCCGAGATTGTCAAGGACAATGCCCGCGCGCCCAACGACACGGGCAGTCCTGAAGTTCAAGTGGGGCTGCTGACCGGCCGAATCAATGAACTGATGCCCCATTTCAAAACCCATGCCAAGGATCACCACGGTCGCCGTGGTCTGCTGCGCATGGTGAGCCGTCGCCGCAAGCTGCTGGACTACCTGAAGTCCAAGGATGCGGCCCGTTATGTTGCGCTGATTGCCAAGCTTGGCCTGCGCAAGTAAGCGCTAAATCGACTGCAAAGCGCCTGAGTTAGTTCACTAGCTCAGGCGTTTTGCACTTGAAAAACGGAAAAAAGCAATTTTAGAAGCGCCATCGGCGCCGATGACTTACTTCGGAGCAAAGCAAAACGAGCACGCGCTGTGTCATTCCACAAGAAACGTCCTGCCCCTCAGGTTTCCTGAAAGACAGGCATTTTATGGAATGGCATCGTGTTCAGCCAGCCGCCGCTCCGGGCTCTTTGCACTGCCTCAAGTGCTCAAAACTAGTGGAGAAATGAATATGAGTATTTTCAATAAAGTCAGCAAAACTTTCCAATGGGGCGCACACAAGGTCACCATGGAAACCGGCGAAATCTCCCGGCAAGCCACCGGTGCAGTGCTGCTGGACATGGACGGCACCGTGGTGCTGGCTACCGTGGTTGCTAAAACCGATGCCAAGGCCGGTCAGGATTTTTTCCCCCTGACAGTTGACTACATGGAGAAATCCTACGCGGCCGGCCGGATTCCCGGCAGTTTTTTCAAGCGTGAAGGACGTCCCAGTGAATTTGAAACTTTGACTTGTCGGCTGATTGACCGACCGATCCGTCCGCTCTTCCCTGAAGGCTTCTTCAATGAAGTGCAGGTCGTGGTGCATGTGCTATCGCTCAATCCCGATGTCGAGGGCGACATTCCGGCGCTGATTGCATCGAGCGCAGCGCTGTCGATTTCAGGCATTCCGTTCAACGGTCCGATTGGCGCTGCCCGCGTGGCCTACATCGACGGCCAGTATGTTGTGAATCCCAGCAAGACCCAACTCAAGGATTCCAAGCTGGACCTGGTGGTGGCCGGTACCGAAGCCGCTGTGCTGATGGTCGAGTCCGAGGCACAGCAGCTGTCTGAAGAAATCATGCTCGGCGCCGTGATGTTTGGCCATGAGCAGGGCAACATCGCCATCAACGCGATTCACGAACTGGTTCGTGATGCCGGCAAGCCGGTCTGGGACTGGCAGCCGCCCGCAAAGGACGAGCCACTGATCGCCAAGGTCAACGAACTGGCCGCAACCAAGCTGCAAGCCGCCTACCAGATTCGCAGCAAGCAGGCGCGCACGCAAGCTTGCCGCCTGGCCTACAGCGACACCAAGGCCGCGCTGACCGCTGAAGGCGTGGCTTTCGACGGCGTCAAGGTGGATGGCCTGCTGTTCGATATCGAGGCCAAAATTGTCCGCAGCCAGATTCTGGCCGGCGAGCCGCGCATTGACGGTCGCGACACCCGCACCGTGCGTGCCATCGAAATTCGCAACAGCGTGCTGCCCCGTACCCATGGCTCGGCTCTGTTCACGCGGGGCGAGACCCAGGCGCTGGTGATCGCCACGCTGGGCACCGAGCGTGACGCGCAGCGCATTGACGCGCTGTCTGGCGACTACGAAGACCGCTTCATGCTGCACTACAACATGCCTCCGTTCGCCACTGGTGAAACCGGTCGTGTCGGTAGCCCGAAGCGCCGCGAAATCGGTCACGGCCGCCTCGCCAAGCGCGCGCTGATCGCCGTGCTGCCTACGAAAGAAGAGTTTCCGTACACCATGCGCGTGGTCAGCGAAGTCACCGAATCCAACGGCTCATCGTCGATGGCTTCCGTGTGCGGCGGCTGCCTGTCGCTGATGGACGCGGGCGTACCCATCAAAGCGCATGTGGCCGGTATCGCCATGGGACTGATCAAGGAAGAAAACCGCTTCGCCGTGCTGACCGACATCCTGGGTGACGAAGATCATTTGGGCGACATGGACTTCAAGGTCGCAGGAACCACCGCCGGGATTACCGCGCTGCAGATGGACATCAAGATCCAGGGCATCACCCGCGAAATCATGCAGGTGGCACTGGCCCAGGCCAAGGAAGCCCGCATGCACATTCTTGGCAAGATGCAGGATGCCATGGGTCAAGCCAGGGCCGAGGTCTCTGACTTCGCACCGCGCCTGTATGTGATGAAAATCAACCCCGAGAAAATCCGCGACGTGATCGGCAAGGGCGGCGCCGTGATTCGTGCACTGACCGAGGAGACCGGTACCCAGATCAACATCGAGGAAGATGGCACCATCACCATCGCTTCGAACGACAGCGCCAAGGCTGACGAGGCCAAACGCCGCATTGCCGAGATCACCGCTGAAGTCGAAATCGGCAAGATTTACGAAGGCGCCATCACCAAGATTTTGGACTTCGGTGCACTGGTCAACCTGCTGCCCGGCAAAGATGGTCTGCTGCACATCAGCCAGATTGCCCATGAGCGTGTTGAACGGGTCAGCGACTACCTGACTGAAGGCCAGATCGTCAAGGTCAGGGTGCTGGAAACCGATGAAAAAGGCCGCGTCAAGCTTTCGATGAAGGTGCTGCTGGACCGTCCCGTCCAGAATCAGGATCGTGGCTAATTAGTTTTGCTATTGATTTTGTAGCTGCTGGCGCCCGAAAAATGGGTGCTACCAGCGCAAATCATCTGGAAAATCATGAAAGCTGTTGAAATTACCTCGTATGGCGCGCCTGACGTGCTGCGTTTGGGCGCGCGTCCGGCGCCAGTCGATGGTGCTGGCGAAGTGCTGATTCGCGTGAGCGCCAGTGGCGTGAACCGGCCTGACGTGCTGCAGCGCACCGGCAACTACCCGGTGCCGGCTGGAGCGTCCGACATTCCAGGGCTGGAAGTCGCTGGCGAAATCGTCGCGGGCGACGCGAAGGCGATGCTTGCTGCCGGTTTCAAGATCGGTGACCACGTCTGTGCGCTGGTGGCCGGTGGCGGCTATGCCGAACTGTGCGTGGCACCCGTCGGCCAGTGCCTGCCCGTGCCGCAAGGCTTGAGTGATGTGCAGGCAGCCTCGTTGCCAGAAACTTTCTTTACGGTCTGGAGCAATGTCTTTGAACGTGCCCACCTGCAAAAAGGCGAGGCCCTGCTGATTCAGGGTGGCTCCAGCGGTATTGGCGTAACGGCCACCCAGATGGCCAAAGCGCTGGGTGCCACGGTGTTGGTCACGGCCGGTAGCGATGAAAAATGTGCGGCTTGCCTGGCATTGGGTGCCGATCATGCGATTAATTACAAGACTAGCGACTTTGTCGAAGAGGTCAAGAAACTGACCAACGGTCGAGGCGTTGATGTGATTCTTGACATGGTCGCAGGCAGCTATGTGGCGCGTGAGGTTGAAAGCCTTGCCGAAGACGGCCGCTTGGTGATCATCGCGTTGCAGGGTGGCGTCAAGGCCGAGTTCAATGCCGGTCTGGTGTTGCGCAAGCGGCTGACCATTACCGGATCTACCTTGCGCCCGCGTTCGCTGGAGTTCAAGAGTTCAATAGCCAAGGCTTTGAGAAAAAAAGTCTGGCCGTTGCTGGCGAGCGGGGCGATCAAGCCCGTGATCCACAGTACCTTTGCCGCAGCCGATGCGGCCAAGGCGCATGCGCTGATGGAGTCCAATCAGCACATCGGCAAAATCGTTTTGACCTGGTAACCGGCAAGCATGCAACATAAGGCCAATATGAAAAAGCTGATTGCGGGAAATTGGAAAATGAATGGCAGCCTGGCTACCAACGAAGTCCTGCTGGCTGCGCTCGCTGAGGGCTTAACTAATGACCGACCGTCTTGCGATGTGGCTGTGTGCGTGCCGGCGCCTTACCTTGCGCAAATTCAAGCTCTGAAGTTGACTCATTCCAGTCTGTCAGTCATTGATGTGGGCGCGCAGGATGTCTCGGCGCAAGCCTCTGGTGCCTACACCGGCGAAGT
Organism: Burkholderiales bacterium RIFCSPHIGHO2_12_FULL_61_11; assembly: GCA_001770785.1. Classification (GTDB taxonomy): domain Bacteria; phylum Pseudomonadota; class Gammaproteobacteria; order Burkholderiales; family Burkholderiaceae_C; genus Polaromonas. Next base: position 639 of record MERZ01000173.1, on the reverse strand, counting down.
CAGTGCCGCCATGCTCAAGGATTTCGGGTGCCGTTATGTGATTGTCGGACATTCAGAGCGCCGCCAGTACCACTTTGAGACCGACGCGCTGGTGGCGGACAAGGCCAAGGCCGCGCTGGCGTCGGGCATTACGCCCATTGTCTGCATTGGCGAAACCGTGGCAGAACGCGAAGCGGGTCGCACCGAGGAAGTGGTCAGGCGCCAGCTGGCAGCCGTGATTCGTGGCAACGGACACTGCATCAGCGAAGTCGTGCTGGCTTATGAACCCGTGTGGGCCATAGGCACCGGAAAAACAGCTTCTCCCGAAGAAGCTCAAGCGGTTCATGCCGTGCTGCGGGCTCAACTCAAAGCTGCCACTGACCAATCGGCGCGTGTAAAAATCCTGTATGGCGGCAGCATGAACGCGGCCAATGCGGCTTCGCTGCTGGCGCAACCCGATATTGACGGCGGCCTGATTGGCGGCGCCTCGCTGAAAGCCCCGGATTTTTTGAAGATTATTGCTGCAGCCCATGTTTAACGGGTACAGAACGCTATTAAATTAGGAGTAACTATGAACGTTGTATTGACCGCTGTCCTCGCCGTGCAAATGCTTTCCGCGTTGGCCATGATTGGCCTGATTCTGGTGCAGCATGGCAAAGG
>MERZ01000172.1 GCA_001770785.1 Burkholderiales bacterium RIFCSPHIGHO2_12_FULL_61_11 | reverse complement strand
GCATGCGGGTCTCGTCATGGACCATATGACCCGAAGGCGAAAGCCCCGGGCTCGTTGCTGCAGCGTCTTTGCCCCGCTCTGCCGCGCTGTGCCGGTCACCCTGGGCAGAGACACTTCCGAGGCCTGAAGCACCGGCCGAACCAGCACCCGCAGCCATCAAGCCAGGGCCGCCAGGGCCACCCGCCCGGGCGCCGGATGGCGCTTTTCCCTGGGCCGGTTCATCAGCCTTTTTGGCCACCCTGTTCGGCGCCCCGGCAGAGGGCGTACGCTTGACCAGCGGTCGCAAATCGATTTCCGCCATCACTCCCTGCTGGACCAGAAATTCATTGGTGACGTGATAGATATTCAGCAGTTGCTCCCCCAGGGTTTTCTGAATCAGCTCCTGAACCAGCAGCCACGCCTCGCGCGGCAAAGGCGCGTGAATCCACTGATCGACCAGATGCTGGGCGAGTACTTCGGGGCGAAGAATGTCCTGCTTGTGCAATTCGGCAACGCCTTCAAGATTTTGCACCCGGAGCCGGAGGTCATTCAACTCCCAACTCGCAAAATCCAGCAAGCGCAGCGCCAGGCGCGAGGCCAGAATTCTGTCCTCCATCACGTCGTCGCCCATCAACTCCAATTTGCTGCTCTCGGAAAATCTTGGCGGCGTTGCAGCGGAAGGCAGGGGCTGCGCCTGACTCCATGCGCGGATGGAGCCACGGACCCAGTCCGCGCTGCCTTTCTGGAAAGCCAGCCAGGCGTCGCGCCGCTGCTGCTGTTCGCGAGCAGCGCCGGGCTGATTGACGAGGGCCAGCAGCCCGTCCCCAACGAATTTGGCCAACTCGGGCAAGCCGCCCACGGCACGTTCAACGAACAGGGCGCGCGCCTGCTCGGCCAGGAGACTGTTGTGATTGCTACCTGGAGCCACGAGCACCCTGAATAAAAAATTAGTGCTTACACCATGGCGCCGGCGTTGGGGTCGTTGGGGTCCTCATCTTTCCTGACAGGGCCCTTGACCAGATCTTCGCGCTTGATGCCCAGCCACATGGCGATCGCGGCCGCCACGAAGACCGACGAATAAATACCGAACAGAATGCCGATGGTCAGGGCCAAGGCAAAATAGTGGAGCGTTGGGCCGCCAAAGAGCAGCATGGACAGCACCATGATCTGGGTGGAACCGTGGGTAATGATGGTTCGGCTGATGGTGGAGGTGATCGCGTTATTGATGATCTCCACCGTATTCATTTTCCGGTAGCGGCGGAAGTTCTCGCGAATCCGGTCAAAAATCACCACGGATTCATTCACGGAATAGCCCAGCACCGCCAGCACGGCAGCCAGCACGGCGAGCGAAAACTCCCACTGGAAAAATGCGAAAAACCCCAGAATGATGACCACGTCATGCAAGTTGGCGATGATGGCCGACACCGCATATTTCCACTCAAAACGCATGGCCAGATAAACCATGATGCCCAGCACCACCATGCCCAGCGCCTTCATGCCATCCTGCGCCAACTCTTCGCCCACCTGGGGGCCGACAAACTCGGTGCGGCGCAGCGTCACATCGCTATTGGCGGACTTCAGTGCAGTCAACACTTTTTCGCTTTGCTGGGCGGTGCTGACTCCCTTTTGTGCCGGCAAGCGGATCATCACATCGCGCGAGGTGCCGAAATTTTGCACCTGCACATCGGAAAAGCCCAGACCCGCCACGGTGTTGCGGATCTTCCCGACATCCGCGGCTTGCGTGTAATTCACCTCCATCAGGGTGCCACCGGTGAACTCCACCGACAGGTGCAGACCCCGGGAGAACAGGAAGAACACCGCCAGCGCAAACGTCGCAAAGCTGATGACGTTGAAGATCAAGGCATGCCGCATGAACGGAATGTCGCGGTGGATTTTGAAAAATTCCATCTGGAGGCCTTAGGAAAATACTCAGGAAAAAGAGGCTGGGGTTATTCCACCACGGCACCGGACGTGGCAGGTCGCCACACCGTGCCAATGGATACCGTCTTGAGCTTTTTCTGACGGCCGTACCAGAGATTGACCAGGCTCCGCGAGAAAAATACCGCCGAGAACATGCTGGTCAAAATGCCGATGACGTGCACCACCGCGAAACCACGCACCGGGCCAGAGCCAAAGGCCAGCAAGGCCAGCCCGGCAATCAGTGTCGTGATGTTGGAGTCCAGAATCGTCCCCCAGGCCCGCTCATACCCCGTATGAATCGCCGCCTGCGGGGAAGCGCCGCCGCGCAATTCCTCGCGCACCCGTTCATTGATCAGCACGTTGGAGTCGATCGCCATGCCCAAGGCCAGCGCCATGGCCGCCATGCCGGGCAAGGTCAGGGTGGCTTGCAGCATGGAGAGCACCGCCACCAGCAGCATCAAGTTGACAGCCAGCGCCAATCCCGAAAACAGACCAAACAGCATGTAGTACATCGCCATGAATGCAACGATGACGACAAAGCCCCAAGCGACGCTCTGAAAACCCTTGGCAATGTTTTCCGCACCCAGCGTCGGGCCGATCGTTCGCTCCTCGATGATTTCCATTGGCGCGGCCAGCGAGCCCGCGCGCAGCAGCAGCGCCAGGTCGTTGGCTTCACTGACGCTCATGGAACCGGAAATCTGGAAGCGGTTGCCGAGCTCGCTCTGGATGACCGGCGCGGTCAGTACCTCGCCCTTGCCTTTTTCAAACAGCAAAATTGCCATGCGTTTCTTGATGTTTTCGCGGCTGGTATCGCGCATGATGCGCCCGCCCTTGGCGTCGACCGTCAAGTCCACCTTGGGCTGCTGGCTCTGGGAATCAAAGCCGGGCTGCGCGTCCGTCAGGTTTTCGCCGGTCAGGATCACCTCTTTCTTGACAATCACCGCCTGCCCGTTGCGCTCGAAGAAGCGCTCAGCGCCAAAAGGCACAGGGCCGGTATTGTTTTCGGCGGCTCGGGCCTCGGCGCTGTCTTCCACCAGGCGCATTTCCAGCGTGGCGGTGCGCCCGAGGATGTCCTTGGCCTTGGCGGTATCCTGAACGCCGGGCAATTGCACGACGATGCGGTCCAGGCCCTGCTGCTGGATCACCGGCTCGGCCACGCCCAGCTCGTTGATCCGGTTGTGCAAAGTCACCATGTTCTGCTTGAGCGCCTGGTCCTGCACCCGGCGTGCTGCCTCGGGCTTGATGGTGGCCGTCAATTTGTAGTCGGTGCCTTCCGGCGTTTCTGCAGTCTGGAGATCCGGGAACTGGTCCTGGATCAGCGCCTGCGCAGACGCCAGCGTCTCGGCATCGCGGAACTTGATGTCAATGGCCTGCCCGTTGCGGCTGATGCCGCCGTGCCGGATATTTTTTTCGCGCAGCGACAGGCGAATGTCACCCGCCAGCGACTCGGCCCGCTTGGTCAGTGCCGCCGGCATGTCCACCTGCAGCATGAAGTGCACGCCACCGCGCAAGTCCAGTCCCAGGTACATGGGAAAAGCATTCAGCGAGGTCAGCCAGGCGGGCGAGCGGGACAGCAGATTGAGCGCCACCACATAAGCCGGATTCTCTGCATCGGGCGTCAGGGCCTTCTGGATCGCATCCTTGGCTTTGAGCTGCGTATCGGTATCGCCAAAACGCGCCTTGACGGAACTTCCATCCAGCGTGATGGCATCGGCCGAAATGCCAGCAGCCGTTAGTGCCTGCTCCACGCGGGCCGTGGTTGTGGCGTCAATCTTGACGGTCGACTTGATGCTGGAGACCTGCACCGCCGGCGCTTCGCCAAAAAAGTTGGGCAGCATGTACAAGGCTGCAATCAGTAACGCGACCACAATAATGGCGTACTTCCAGGCCGGATAACGATTCATGAGAGGGCTGTTCCTGGTGGACGAAAAAACAAAGAGGGCGCTTTGACTGACTCGGCGGCCGCCCATCCGACGAGTTGCCGCAAGGCCTTATTTGGATGTATTGATGGCACCCTTGGGCAGCACCTGGATGATGGCACTGCGCTGCAGCTGAACTTCAACGCCGGGCGTGAGTTCCAGGGTCAGATAAGCCTCGCCCAGCTTGGTCACCTTGCCCAGCAAGCCGCCAGCCGTGGCGACTTCATCGCCCTTGGCCAGCGCCTCGATCATGGCGCGATGCTCTTTTTGCTTTTTCATCTGCGGGCGGATCATGACGAAATACAGCACCACGAACATCAGCACCAGCGGCAGCATGCCGGTCAGCGAAGACATCCAGTCGCCACTTGCGGCAGCAGCGGGAGCGGTTTGGGCAAAAGCAGAAGAAATGAACACGGCGGACTCCACAACGAATTAAAGGGACACTGAGACACACTCCGGCGAAACGGCCAAAGCATTGAACCCATCATTGTATGCGGCTGTAAGCCAGTAAGAAGGTGTAACTGCTGCCTGCCCCGGCTATTTCGAGGCCGGGTTCAGCCCCGCAGGTCGGTTCACAACTAGCTGCCGGGAGTCGGGCGCGGTCTGCCGGAAGGACTGCATCAGCGCGGCCCATTGCGGCCGTGCCGCTGCCAGTTGGCGCGCCTTGACATGGCCGTAACCCTTGATCAGTTCGGGAATCCGGGCAATTTCCAGTGCGGTGGCGTGGTTGTCAGCGTTCAGGCTTGAGAGCACCTCTTCCACGCTGGCCTTGTACTCACTGATCAGCGCGCGCTCCCCCTTGCGTTCCTCGCTACGGCCAAAAATATCCAGTGGCGTGCCGCGCAGCCCTTTAAGGCGGGCCAGCAGCTTGAAGCCGGTCAGCATCCAAGGGCCAAACTTGTGTTTTTGCAGCTCACCCTTGTCGTTTCTGGACGCCATCAGGGGCGGCGCCAGGTGGTAGTTGAGATTGAAGTCGCCTTCAAACATGGCATTGACCTTATTCAGGAAGCCGCTGTCGGCATGCAGCCGCGCCACCTCGTACTCGTCCTTGTAGGCCATGAGTTTGAAAAGGTAACGCGCGACGGCCTCGGTCAGCGTGGTCTTGCCCAAAGGCGCTTCCACCGCACGCACCTTGTCTACAAAGGCCTGGTAGGTCTGGGCGTAAGCGGCGTTCTGGTAGGCCGTCAAAAAATCAACCCGCTTGGCGAGCATCTCGGGAAGGGTCGGCTTTTTCAGGAATTCGATGACCTGGGCAGCCTTGAACAGCGCCTGCACCGAGGCCAGATCGTGCGCGCAGCGACGGCCCCATTCAAAAGCAGCCTTGTTGTTGTCGACCTGCACGCCATTGAGTTCAATCGCGCGCATCAGCGCGGCATGCGACAGCGGCACGCGGCCCTTTTGCCAGGCAAAGCCCAGCATCAGCGGGTTGGTGTAGATCGAGTCCCCGATCATCTGCACCGCCACCTGCTCGGCATCAAAAGTGCCCATCAGCGCCGCGCCGACCGCGCTGCGCACCGCGCTCTCGCAATTGCCGCCAGGAAATTGCCAGCCGGGATTGGTGACGAAAGCCGCTGTCGGGGTGCCGTGCGTATTCATTGCCACAAAGGTGCGGCCGGGCTGCATCACCGCGAGCGTGTACTTGCTGGCCGCCACAATCGGGTCGCAGCCAATCACCAGATCGGCCTTGGCGGTATCGACCTTGGTGGTGTAGATGGCTTCGGGCCGGTTGGCAATCTGGACATGGCTCCAGGTGGCGCCGCCTTTTTGCGCCAGCCCGCCGGCATCCTGCGTGACGACACCCTTGCCTTCCAGGTGCGCGGCCATGCCCAGCAACTGGCCGATCGTGATGACCCCGGTGCCGCCGACGCCGCCGACCACAATGCCCCAGGCGCTTTCGGCCAGCGGCAGCACCGGTTGTGGAATTTCGGGCAAACCGGTGGGGGCACCCTGGCTCTCTTTTTTGGGCTTCTTCAGCTGGCCGCCTTCCACCGTCACAAAGCTCGGGCAAAAGCCCTTGATGCAGGAGAAATCCTTGTTGCAGGTGTTCTGGTTGATGCGGCGCTTGCGGCCAAATTCGGTTTCCAGCGGCTCCACCGACAGGCAGTTGGACTGAACCGAACAATCGCCGCAGCCCTCGCACACCAGCTCGTTGATGACGACGCGTTTGGCCGGGTCCAGCAGCGTGCCGCGCTTGCGGCGGCGGCGCTTTTCGGTGGCGCAGGTCTGGTCGTAAATGATGGCGGTGGTGCCCTTGAGTTCGCGGAACTCGCGCTGGATGCGGTCAAGTTCGTCGCGGTGGTGTACCTCGACACCCGCGAGCAAATGGGCCCCTTGGTATTTTTCCGGCTCGTCGGTCACGATTACCAGTTTGGTCACGCCTTCGGCAACCAGGCTCTGCATGATCTGCAGCACCGAGTGGCCTTCAGGCCGCTCGCCCACCGGCTGGCCGCCGGTCATGGCCACCGCATCGTTGTAAAGAATTTTGTAGGTGATGTTGACACCGGCGGCAATGGCTTGGCGAATCGCCAGCAGGCCGCTATGAAAATAGGTGCCGTCGCCCAGATTGGCGAAGATATGGGAGTCGGTGGTAAAGGGCTGCTGGCCGACCCAACTCACGCCTTCGCCGCCCATCTGGGAGAAGGTGGTGGTGCTGCGGTCCATCCACACCGCCATGAAAT
>MERZ01000171.1 GCA_001770785.1 Burkholderiales bacterium RIFCSPHIGHO2_12_FULL_61_11 | reverse complement strand
GATTCCGGCCATCATCATCATGCGGGCCTTCGAGCCACACGAGCAGGGCCGGGCCAGCGGGCTTTTTGGCATGGGCGTGGTGCTGGCGCCTGCGCTTGGGCCCAGCATTGGCGGCATTCTGGTGGACCTGTTTGGCTGGCGCTCGATATTCTTCATGGTGGTTCCGCTGTGCCTGTTGTCTCTGTGGATGGCCTACCGCTATGTGCCCGACACGGCACCGGGTGGTGTGGCGGCCGACCGCAACAGCGCCATGATCGACTGGCGCGGCCTGCTGCTGGGCGCCGTCGGCACGCTATGCCTGCTCAATGGCATGGTCACGCTGCACGCTAATGACCTGCGGGAAGCGGTGGCGCTACTGGCCGCTTTCCTGGCGGCGCTGGGGCTGTTTTTGTGGTGGCAGCGCCGCATGGCCGCGACGGGCCGCACGCCGCTGATGAATCTGGCGCTTTTCGGCAACCGCCAGTTCGCCATGGGCAGTGTGGTGGCCTTCATTTACGGCACGGCGCTGTTTGGCTCGACCTATCTGCTGCCGGTGTACATGCAACTGGGCCTGAACCTCTCGGCGTCGCATGTGGGCACCATCCTGCTGCCCGCCGGCTTGGTGTTGGCCGCCACGATCGCCGGCGTGGGCCGGCTGGCCGACAGGCAAGCCACCTGGTGGCTGGTCAGCATAGGGCTGGGCCTGCTGGCCGCCTCATTTACGCTGATGCTGACGGTAACGCTGACTTCCGCGCTGTGGCTGCTGGCGCTGTGGGCCACGCTGGGGCGCATCGGCCTGGGATTTATTTTGCCCTCACTCAACCTGGGCTCGCTGCGGCCATTGCACAAGGACCTGATGGCGCAAGGCGTCAGCGCCATCAGCTTTGTACGCACGCTGGGCGGCGCGATTGGAGTGAGCCTTTGCGGCATTGTGCTGGAGTGGCGACTCGCCGTGCATGGCGATTCCCTGGCCAGCGCCACCAGCAGCCCGGCGCGGCTGGCGGCCTTTAACGAATCCTTTCTGATGCTGGCTGCGCTGTGCGTGCTGGCCATGGTGGCCGCATCGCAGCTTCGTGAACCCGCGCCCGCCAAACCGCCGCAGCCACCGTCAAAAATGGACTGACCATGTGCCAACTGCTCGGCATGAACTGCAACACGCCCACGGACGTGACCTTCAGCTTTCGCGGCTTTGCGCGGCGCGGCGGCCACACCGGCCAGCATACTGACGGCTGGGGCATTGCCTTTTTTGAAGGCGGCGACGCGACTGGCAGCGACAAGGGCCTGCGCCATTTTGTGGACCACGAATCGGCCTGCGAGTCGCCGGTGGCCGAGCTGATTCGGCGCTACCCGATCAAGAGCCGCAACGTCATTGCGCACATCCGCAAGGCCACGCAAGGCCGCGTGGCGCTGGAAAACTGCCATCCTTTTGTGCGCGAGCTTTGGGGCCGCTACTGGGTCTTTGCGCACAATGGCGACCTCACGGATTTCGCCGCACGCCTGCATGGCTGCTTCAGGCCGGTCGGCAGCACCGACAGCGAACGCGCTTTTTGCTGGATCATGCAGGAACTGGCCAAATCCCACGCTGATCTGCCCAGCGTGCCAGAGTTGACCCTCACGCTGCGCGAACTGGCGCAGCAGATTGCCCGCCATGGCAGCTTCAATTTCTTGCTGAGCAACGGTCAGGCGCTGTGGGCCCATGCGTCGACCCAACTGGTTTACGTGGAACGGCGCCACCCGTTCGCGCATGCCACGCTGAGCGACGAAGACGTGAGCGTCAACTTTGCCGAGTACACCCGCCCGAGCGACCGCGTCGCCGTGGTGGTGACCGCGCCGCTCACCAGCAACGAGCACTGGACGGCTTTTGCGCCTGGCGAACTCAAGGTGTTTGTGGACGGATCGGCGCAGCAGCTCTGAGCAACGCCGCAGGCATGCCCTACAACACCTCGAACAGCTTTTGCCGCAGTTCCGGCAGGCGCTTGGCGCCGATGCCTATGCTGGCCATGGTCTCGGCCCAAACCGGGTAAACACGGCGCAATTCGTCGGCCGTCCGGGCAGCGAAGATGGCCTCGATCAAGGTCAGGCGCATGTTCTGCCCGAACATGGTGTTGATGCTGTTGGTCATGAAATTGCGCGCCATCTCGATCTCCTTGGCGCTGCGCGTCCCGGCCTGGGGCAGGCCGGACAGCGCCGCGTCGCTGCCCGGCGCTGGCGCCACGGCTGCCGCTGGCTCGGCTGCTTCGGCCGCCTTTGCGTCGATGCAGCCTTGCGCCAGCAACTGACTCAAAAGCGCTGAAACATCCTGGCCCGGCACGAAGGCCGCCAGTTCCCTGCCGCTGCGTTGTCCGTCAACCAGCACCAGCACCCGGCGCACCAGCGGCGGCAGGCCCAGCGAGCGGGTCCGGATTTCCTGTTGACCGAGGGCGGTCTTGGCAAAGGTGGCAGCGCTCAGATCGAGCGAAACATCGGTCATGAAAGGCCTCTAGGGGCGCTTGCGAGCGCGCGTGGTAATCAATGGGAAACCATTTTCGTAATTTCCGTCGGCGCCCACAAGTCGGGTAAACACTGGATTGGCAAGAACCTGCCTCACACAAAGCGCATCACTGTCAAAAAAATAACTACTGCGTTTTTAAAAAAATGACAAGCGATATTTCCGGGTGTCCATCGCGATATTGGCAAAAAAAAGACGCTCTCCTGAACACAGGTTGACCTGCGTCAAACCAATTTAAAGTTCAATAAATTTTTGTAAAACCTTATTTCCTTGAGGTTTACCCTAGACCTTAAGTTTTCGTTCAAAAAATACTGCTGGCCGGGCAAAACGCTGGATTATCTCGTTGCATCAAGCAGATAAAAATTGATACGAATCATGATTCCTGTCGCCGCGGTGCAAGCCCGTCAAGCGCAAGTTGGTCCCGTCATTCAACAGAAAGAGAAAAGGTTGGCCCTATGAAAACGTTTATCAAGATCAAGCAGTGGCTGCTGGTGGCACTGCACTGTGCTGCCTTGGGTGCTGCGCTGTCGGGCGGGGCGGCGTACGCCGCAGACGTTGCCCAGGCGGCGCCGGCGGCTGCAACTGCCAGCGCGAACGATCTGGTCTTGAATGGCGATGCGAAGTGCACCCGGTGCCATGACGAGGCCGACAGCCCCGAACTGCTGGCCATCGGCAAAACGAAACACGGCGTGCGCGCCGACGGCCGCACACCCAGTTGCACCAGTTGCCATGGCGAGAGCCAGCCACACCAGGCGCAAAAAGGCAAAGTCGCCCCTGACGTTGTCTTCAAGAAAGGCGCCTACGCCGTGAGTGAACCGGCAAAGCTCAATGAAGCCTGTCTCAGCTGCCACGACAAGGATGCCAAGCGTTCGCACTGGGAGGGCAGCGTGCACCAGAGTCGCGATGTCGCCTGCAGCTCCTGCCACCAGGTGCACACGGCGCAAGACAAGGTGCGCGACAAGCTGACCCAGCCGGAGGTCTGCTTTGCCTGCCACAAGGAGCAACGTACCCAGATCAACAAGCCTTCGCGCCATCCGATACCCGAAGGCAAGATGTCTTGTTCCGATTGCCACAATCCCCATGGCTCGGTCGGCCCGAAACTGATGAAGCGCGATAGCGTTGTTGAAACCTGCTACACCTGCCACATGGAAAAGCGCGGCCCCTTCGTGCACAACCATGAGCCGGTCAGCGAGGACTGCTCGAACTGCCACAACCCGCACGGCACCGTCGTGGAGAGCCTGCTCAAGGCGCGGCCGCCCTTCCTGTGCCAACAGTGCCATACCCCGCACGGTCCGTTCATTCCCCAGTTGCTGGGTCAACAGGCCGTGCCCAATACGGCCACCCAATCCGCCAGGAGCACGACCAACCTGACCCAGGGGCGGAGTTGCCTGAACTGCCATACGCAGGTTCACGGCACCAACAACCCGGCCAATACCAACCCGACGCCGCAATTCAACTTCCGTTGAAAACGCTGGTCCATCAAGAAATTGGTTTAAAAAAGAAGGTGATCTATCATGAACATCGCTAGACAGCATTCCGGTTTCAGGAAAACGCTCGTATCCCTTGCGGTCATCACGGCTTGTGCTCCGGTGTACGCACAGGACGCCGAAATCGCGCAACTCATCCGCCCCGAGAGCTCCGTCAGTGTCGGCGTGGGGGGCGTCAGCGGCGACGAGCGCGACCGTGCGTTGTTCGGACAGTACAACGGCATGCGTGAGAACAGCGGCTTTATCCTGTTCGACGCCGACATCAACAAGCGCGATGATGCGAGCGGAACCTGGATGAGGCTCAAGGGGCGAAACCTTGGGCTGGACAACCGGGACCTCTCTTTCTCCAATGAAAAACAGGGAGACTGGAAGTATTCACTCGACTATTCCGGACTGGTTCGGCGTGACCCGCGCACCGTCAACACCGGCATGCTGGGCGCAGGGTCCACCACACCGACCGTGGTGCGCCTTGCCACCCCGGGCAGCGGCGCCGATCTCGATTTCAAATTGAAACGGGTCGGGCTCGGCCTGGCGGGGGAGAAGTGGATCAACCCCAATCTACAGCTGGAAGTGAGCTTCAAAAACGAAGACAAGAACGGCGAGCGCAGGTTCGGCAAAGGCTACGGCTGTGTCGCGATCGTGTGTCCTACCACTCAGAACGCCACCAACCAGAGCTGGGCGTTGCTGATGGTGGCCGAGCCGATCAACACCACGACCCGGCAACTGGAAGCCAAGCTCAATTACCATCAGCAAAAGCTCAACGTGAGCGCAGGTTACTACGGCTCTTTCTTCAGCAACGAAAATGGCAGCCTCGGAACCACGGTGCCAAACAGACTGAACAATCCGTTGGGAAACCTGTCGACTCTTAACCCGGCGGCAGTGGGGGGGACCAGCCTGCAAAATGTAATGCAACTGCCGATGGCACTGCCGCCCGACAACCAGGCGCACCAGTTTTATGTCTCAGGCAACTATGCCTTCACGCCGACAACCCGCGCGACCTTCAAGTACGCCTATACCCATGCCACGCAGGACGATGACTTCGCCGGCATGGGGCTGCCGAACGCACCGGCTGGCGTCACCAACCTGGGCGGCGAGCTGAACACCAACCTGCTCCAGTTTGGTCTGACGGCGCGGCCCCTGCCCAAGCTGAGCCTGCTGGCCAATCTGCGCTACCAGGACAGGGATGACAAAACGCCCAGTGCCCTTTACAACGTGCAAGGGACGGACTTCTGGAACAACTACCATATTTCGTCCACCAAGGTCGCCGGCAAGCTCGAAGCCAGCTACCAGTTGCCGGCCAGCTTGCGCGGCACCGTCGGCCTGGATTACAGCTCGCTTGAACGTTCGGTGCCGATAAACATCAGCGAAGAAGAGTTGGCGGGGCTGGGCGCGATGCGTGCCAAGAACCACGAGACCGGCTACCGGCTTGAACTGCGCCGCACCATGTCGGAAACCCTGACCGGCGCCGTTGGCTATACCAACAGCAAGCGCAAGGGGTCGGACTGGACCAGCCTGAACCAAAGCGCCGCTTTCGCCGCCGCCGGGCTGGGCTATGGCCAAACCGGCTCTGCCAGCCAGTTCATTGCGCTGAACGCCGCCAACGCGTTCCCGATGAACATGGCCGATGTGGACCGCGAAAAAGTCAAACTGTCCGCCAACTGGATGCCAAGCGAGCAGTTTGAACTGCAGTTCGTCGCGGAAAATGGCAAGGACAAGAACGCCACCGCGTTCAGCCCGATTGCGCTCGGCAGGGGCTGGCGGGCGGCCAGGACCACGCTTTACAGCATCGACGCCAGTTTTGCGATGTCCGAGAAGTGGAAGATCAATGGCTATGCCTCGCAAGGCAAACAGGATCTGGAGGTCAACCACAGTGGCTACATGGCCGATCTGGAGTCGCGCACTGACAGTGTCGGCTTGGGCGTGAGCGGCAAGCCCACGGGTCAGCTGGAAGTGGGCGCCCAAGTGACCTACGCCAATGACAAAACCAAATACGGGCTAGGTGCCATGCCCAGTGCCACCGGGGCTGCGCCCAGCGCCGCCCTTCTGGCCCAGGCGGCCATCGGCCTGCCCGATGTGCGTTTTCGGATCAGCAGCCTGAACCTGTTCGGAAAGTACACGCTAAACAAGAAATCCGCGATACGCGTCAATATGATCCATCAACGGGCGAAACTCGATGAATGGAGCTATGGTTCCAACGGCGTCCCTTTTGTCTATTCCGACAACACGACCGTCAACATGAATCAGAATCAGCACGTCACCTTCCTCGGGGTTGCCTACATCTACAATTTCTAGGAATCAGTCCACCTTGGAAAGCGGGGCACCTCTTGGGTGCCCCGCTTTTTTCTTGGCTCGAAGCGCGCTCACGGCGCGCCTGCGTTGAATAGTCTATTGGTGGCCCGGCGGGGAAGCTTGCAGCGCCTGCTCCAGAGCGGTGATGAACATGGCCGCCACGTCAAAACCGGTTTGATCAAAGATTTCCTGGAAGCAGGTGGGGCTGGTCACGTTGATTTCCGTGACACAGTCGCCAATCACGTCGACACCGG
>MERZ01000170.1:982-6489 GCA_001770785.1 Burkholderiales bacterium RIFCSPHIGHO2_12_FULL_61_11 | reverse complement strand
GCTGCGGTAAGCGTGAGGGTTTTTACGTGGTTTGACAGCTGTTTCGAGAGGGCATACTTGGAGCCATGCGGTTGAAATGCCTATCCGTCGCCCCTGCACCATGCCGCAATCCACCAGCAAACGACATTGATCGGTCTCAGTGAGATAGTACGAACCCGTCACTTCGCGTGCTGGGCCCAGGAAGACAATCTTCACGCGGCACCCTCACCTGCCGGGGTAGCCGTCAGCCGGTCCAGCAACTCCCGCATAGCGCGATTGATGGTTTTGAACCGTTGCGGGTTTGCAAGCATGGCTTGCGGCGGCTGGATGAAGCGGCCTTTGACGATCTCATCGGTGCTGTGGGCAATGATTTGTTGCGCGCTGCCGAGCGTCGTCTCCAGGTGAAACTGCAAGCCGACGATTCGCTCGTCGTAGACAAAAGCCTGGTTCGCGCAACCGTCACTGCGCGCTACGTGTACCGCGCCGGGCGGTATATCAAAGGTATCTCCGTGCCAGTGGAAAACATCAATCTGTCGGGGGAATGAGGCAAACAGCCCGGCCGCGGCCTGTGTCGCTTCGACCGGAAACCAGCCAATTTCACTTTCGGCATTGGCATACACCTTCGCACCGAGCACGTCTGCGACGAGCTGTGCGCCAAGACAGATGCCCAGCACGCGACGGTCGGCAGCGATTGCCTGCTCAATGAAACACTTCTCGTGCGCGAGCCACGGGTAGCGGGCCTCTTCGTAGATATTCATGGGCCCGCCCATCACCACCAGCAAGTCCAGTGTCTCGACCACCGGCAGTGGGTCGCCGCAGTAGAACCGCGTCGCGCCGAGCGTGTGACCGCCGCGTCGAGCCCAGTCCACGATGCTTCCAGGCCCTTCAAATGGCACATGCTGCAGGTAATGTATGTTCATCGTTTTTTCTCCTTGGTCTGGTGCTGTCGTTCATGCCGAGCCGAACGGCGGGCAGCGGCTTGCATCACGTCAGATCATGCGCCGCATCAAGGCGCGCCAGGCAATGGCCGCAAGGACTCCCGATCCACTGCTATCCTTTCTCGAGGGCCTTTGATCAACGCTTCCTGCGTCAACTCCATCACATCGTCGTGCGCCCCCCCCGCATGCGCAATGACTAGCGGGGCACCGGCTCCTGATAACGCCGCACCAGCTCGGAAAATGCTTTCCGGTCGCCTGCCTGCGCACGGCTTACCCAGTCATCTCCGAAGCCATCGGAGGCCAGCATATCAATCATTCAATGGGATAAGCGAGTGGCATCAGACAAAGTTCCTTGAAATGATTGAATGTTAATTCCATTGGCGCAACAGGGGCATGGGATTGATTGCCGTCATAAGAGGTATTTGTGATATATCTTTAAAGTCCGTGCAAGGTATATGAGTATGTTTCTAAATTCTCTGCTCCTTCGGCGCGCGTATTGAGCAGTTAGTCTGGTGATCGCGAGCGATTTCTCCGGCGACAAGTCCTGCTGCGCCAAGCATGGCAGGTTGATTATTTCTTTGCCAATCACAAGAGGTTTCACCATGAGTTCCTGCGCTACCAGCCACGTCACCCCCGAAGCCATCTATCCGTTTGATGCGCGCGGCGTTGCCAGGCGTTTCCGTCATGCCGCCATTCTTGCTGCGCTTGATTCACTGCAACCCGGCGAGACCATGCGCTTTTGCAACGACCACGATCCGATTCCCCTTCTGAACCAAGTCCTTGCCCGGTACGGCGATGCTGTTTCCATTGAGTACATTCAACGGGAGTCAGGCGCCATCGTGATCGACTTCTCCTGTCTTTGAGGAACTCCATGAATTTCCCTGATTTTTTCGATCAAGTGCCGCGCATCAGACTGCGCGATCCGCTCGCTGATTTACTCGGCACCGTCGCTGGCGGTCTAATGAGCTACGGCTATGCAGATGCGGTGCGACTGGCCGGGCATTCTTGCCCGACAGTCGCCTCAGCCTACTGGCTAGGCGTACGAGCCATCAAGACCTTGTATGGCGACGACATGCCCACACGCGGGGCCATCGAGGTGAGCTTGCGCGAACCACTTGAAGTCGGCACCGCCGGTGTGGTCGCCAATGTGCTGGGCTTGCTCACCGGGGCCGCCAGCGATGGTGGCTTTGCGGGAATTGGCGGACAGTTTGTGCGGCGCGGCCTGTTGCAGTTCAACGTGAATATCGAGACCGAGCTTCGTTTCACGCGAACCGACACGGGTCAGGCGATCCTGGCCCAAGCGTATCCGCAGCGGGTACCGGGGAACGCGCAAACCATGCGCCTGATGCAGCTTTGCCTTTCAGGTCATGCCACAGACCAACAACGCATTGAATTTGGACGCTTGTGGCAGCAACGCGTGCAACGCATCCTGCTTGACCATGCATGGGACGATACCGTCTTTGATCTCAGGATTGCCTGAGTATTACGGCAAGGCCGCATCTGCCAGACAGCGTCAGTGTGACCTCCACGATTGAAGCCACGCAGTAACGCACCATGACATGCACTGAGTAAGCGCCCGCCAAGTGACGAAAGCAGGTTCAGGAACGGCTCATCTTGACCCGCTACGCTTGCTCCACCGGAGCAAGCTGTTTGAATAAAGGAGAAAAATCATGACGTTCGTTGTCACCGAGTCCTGCATCAGCTGCAAATACACCGACTGTGTCGATGTCTGCCCGGTGGACGCCTTTCGTGAGGGTCCGAACTTTCTGGCCATTGATCCGGACGAGTGCATTGACTGCGCGGTCTGCGTGCCAGAGTGCCCGGTCAACGCCATCTTTGCCGAAGAAGATGTACCCGCCGACCAGCAGGACTTCATCGCATTGAATGCAGAACTCGCGCCAAAGTGGAAGACCATCACCCGAACCAAGGCAGCTCTTCCTGACGCTGACAAATGGGCGTCCGTGACGGCCAAACGGACTGAGCTCAAGCGTTGATGCGCCGTAAGCTACCGCTGCAACAACACTTATCCAAAATAGTCATGCATGGCGGGCGTCGCATTCCATTCACCGCCGCGCGAAAGTTTTGATTACGTGCTCAAAGGCCCGCAGGTGGTGTGTAATCTGCGGGGCGATGCCAAAGAGGAATGAAAATCCCTTGCTTGACAGCAATCTTGAGGTTCAAATTGGACCTTCAACGCAAGGTGTAAAGTAGGATTACGGTATGCACACATGGTTTTCAAAGCAATTGGGTGACGGAATTCTGGCTTACGCGTTGAAGGATCATATCCAGGCCATATTCCCGCCCTTGTTCGCGGCGGCAGCGCGGCCCGTGGACATGGCCGTCTTTACGCGGCACGAACTCGAAGGTCGCCTGCAATGCGAGGTGGTGGCTTATTTCTCGCCTGCAGCCGAAGTCATTGCCCGGCAGATGGACGCGCAGGCGTGTGAAAAACCTGCCAGCGCCGAGCTTGACTTGCTGGTCGGTGAGTCGTCTTGCTGGAACGTTCTTTTTCCTGAAGGGCAATAGCCATGAATCAAATCCGCTCCCAGGGCTGGGATCCGAAATCCGTTGAGGTATTGCGCGACCAACGCGCCGCCTGCGATGAGATGCGTGAGCGTTGCCCGGTCGCGTACAGCGATTTGCTGGGCTGGTCGCTCTTTCGGCACGAGGATGTTGTTCGCGTCCTGAATGACCCCGAAACGTTCAGCAGCGTGGTTTCCCGAAATCTCTCGGCCCCCAACGGCATGGATCCCCCCGAGCACGGCCAATACCGCCGCGTCATCGAGCGCTATTTCGCGCCGCAAGCCATGCAGGCGTTTGAGCCACAGTGCCGCAGCATCGCAGCCGAGCTGGTGCGCTCCCTGTGCGGTCACGTCGAGCTGGAACTGATCGGTGATTTTGCCCATCCCTTTGCGGTTCGGGTGCAGTGCGCGTTTCTCGGCTGGCCAGCCAGCATGCACGAGCCGCTGCGATTGTGGGCGCAAAAAAACCACGCTGCCACCTTGGCCCAGGATCGGTCGGCCATGGCCGACATCGCCGGCGAATTTTCGGGTTATGTCATGGGGTTGCTGCAGCCGCGCCGCGACGCTGGTGTCCAGGGCGATCAGGATGTCATAGGCAGTCTGGCCAGCCAGCAGGTCAACGGTCGACCGTTAAACGACGAGGAAATCATCAGCATCTTGCGCAACTGGACGGTCGGTGAGATCAGCACGATCGCGGCGGCGGTCGGCGTTGTGGCCCAGTTTCTGGCGGAACACGCCGATTTGCAGCAACAACTGCGCACGCAGCCAGCGCTGCTTCCCGCCGCCATTGAAGAGATTTTGAGGATGTACGGTCCGCTGCTGGCGAACCGGCGCGTGACTACCTGTGCCGTCGAGATCGGCGGGCGCACCATCGGCGCCGGGGAGCGTATTTCCCTGAACTGGGTCGCGGCCAACCGGGATGGCCGTGTCTTTGCCGATCCACAGTCATTTCGGATGGACCGCGATGCAAGCGCCAATCTGCTGTACGGCGCGGGTATCCACGTCTGTCCGGGGGCGCCACTGGCGCGCATGGAGTTGCGGGTAGCGGCACAAGCACTGCTTGACGGCACCACCGGTATCGACCCGATTGCGCGACGCCCGCCAACCAGCGCGGTTTATCCGGCTTCAGGCTTTGCCTCTGTGCCTCTACACGTCACGTTTGCGCGGTAGCCCGTAGCCCAACACCGATGACTTCGCCAAGCACCGATAGCGCATCGGGCGAACACCCGGTCAAGCCCGCACTGCAGACGCGCCTGCGGACTGATTTGGCCGACCTGGCACCCGCGTATTTCGGGCTGGTCATGGCCACCGGTATCGTCTCCATAGCGGCCCATCTACAGGGCTGGCCGCAGCTTGCACGCACGCTGTTCTACCTGAACAACGTGATGTATGCGGTCTTGTGGCTACTGACCCTGGGACGCCTGCTGTGGTTTCCCCGGCGTTTTTTCAGCGACTTGATCGACCATTTGCGCGGCCCCGGATTTTTTACCATGGTGGCCGGCACCGGCGTGCTGGGTTCCCAGTATGTGTTGTTGCTTGCCGACTACCGCATCGGACTGCTGCTGTGGATTGTGGCGCTGGTGTTGTGGCTTGGGCTGACCTATGCGATCTTCACCGCCTTCACCGTCAAGGAACAAAAGCCGGCGCTGGACAAAGGCATCAGCGGCGCCTGGCTGCTGGCGGTGGTGGCGACGCAATCGGTTGCCGTGCTGGGTGCGATGCTGGCGGCGCATGTGGCCCAGCCCTACCGGCTGGAGATGAACTTTCTGGCACTGTCGATGTGGCTGTGGGGCGGCATGCTGTACATCTGGATGATGTCGCTGATTTTCTACCGTTACACCTTCTTCCGGTTTGCGCCGGGGGACCTGTCGCCGCCCTACTGGATCAACATGGGCGCCATGGCGATCTCGACGCTGGCCGGCTCGCTGCTGATCATCAATGCGCCCGATGCGCCCTTCCTGTTGTCCTTGCTGCCCTTTCTCAAAGGGTTTACCGTGTTTTATTGGGCCACCGGCACCTGGTGGATTCCGATGCTGGTATTGCTGAGCATCTGGCGCCACGTTTACAA
>MERZ01000170.1:0-940 GCA_001770785.1 Burkholderiales bacterium RIFCSPHIGHO2_12_FULL_61_11 | reverse complement strand
TTTTCCCCTGGGCATGTACGCAACCGGCACCCACCAAATGTTGCACGCGATGGAGTTTGAACTTCTGAAATTCTTGCCCCAACTCTTTTTGATGGTGGCGCTGGTGACCTGGAGCCTTGCCTTTATGGGTCTGCTGCGCGATCTGCTGCGGCGCTTTGACTTGCTGCCTTCGCTTGCCCCTGTTGCCGAAGAACATTCATGAATCCAGGAACGCTCTGATGACCCACCTTCGTACCCGGGCTGTCCATGCTGGGCAGCACCCTGATCCGGGCACAGGCGCCATTGCCACGCCCATCAGCCAGACGACCGCCTTTGGCTACGGCACGCTGGAGATGGGGGCCGCCATCTTTGCAGGCGAGGTGCCGGGTTACCGCTACAGCCGCTTTGCCAATCCCACCGTGGCGGCGCTGGAGGCGAAGATGGCCGACCTGGAAGGCGCATCGGCGGCAGTGGCTTTTTCCAGCGGCACGGCGGCCACGTCTTCCGTGTTGTTGGGGCTGCTCAACCCGGGGGATGAAATAGCATTTCTCGGGCCGCTGTATGGCGGCACCGAGGGGCTTTTTCGCGCGCTGGGTGAGCGCTTTGGCATACGGGTTGTGGACGCCACGCAGCGGGGACTGGCTGCCAGCCTCACATCGGCTACGCGCATGGTGTGGGTGGAGACGCTGACCAACCCCAGCCTGCGCCTGCATGATCTGGCGGAAGTGGCCGCCATTGTCAAAGCGCGCGGCGTGCTCACGGTGGCCGACAACACTTTTTGCACGCCGTTCCTGGCGCGGCCGCTGGAGCATGGCATCGACCTGGTGCTGCACTCCATGACGAAGTACCTGGGCGGGCATGGTGATGCCACGGGTGGCATCGTGGCAGGCGCGGCCGCGTTGGTCGCATCGGTGCGCAAGACCGGTCTGGGCCATGTGGGTGGCAACCTGTCGCCACAAGA
>MERZ01000169.1 GCA_001770785.1 Burkholderiales bacterium RIFCSPHIGHO2_12_FULL_61_11 | reverse complement strand
GCAACGAGATGGCCCGCGAACTGCAAGGCGCACTGGTCGAGGCCCGCGAGCGCGCCGGGCAGCCGACGCAGCCTGCAGCTACCGAGCCTTCGACAGGCACGGCAGCTAATGGCGCAGGCAGCTCGATCCAGGGTCGCGTGACGCTGGCCGACAAGGTCAAAGCCCTAGCCTCGCCTGAAGACACGGTCTTCGTCTTTGCACGGCCCATGCAGGGCAGCAAGGCACCGCTGGCCGTTTTACGCAAACAGGTCAAAGATCTGCCCTTTGATTTCATGCTTGATGACAGTTTGGCGATGAGCCCGGCCATGAGCCTGTCCACGGCACATGAAGTGCAGGTTGGTGCGCGGATCAGCAAGAGCGGCAACCCAATGCCACAGCCAGGTGATTTGCAGGGTCTGACGGCCACCGTGACAGTCGGTGCGAAAGACGTCCGGGTGGAAATAGGTGAGACCGTCCGCTAGGACTCTTCCGATGTACAAAATGTTGACTTACATCAACCGTTAGTGTCCCTCACTGGAGTACATTTCTTTCAACGGCTCTAATAGCATTGATTACGCTAACCGCCCCAAACTTGAATAACATTCAGAGCCTTGGAACAGTTTGCTTTTTTTGGACGATATCTTTGAATAGCATTAACTCCGGAATATTTATTGACTCCGTTTTGAGCGTTTCATTGTCGTCAATTAATGGTGTTGAAGAAAAGCGCCAAAATGTCAAGTCCACGGACGAGGTCGACATCAAGATTTCCATGTGCAACATCCTGCCGCGTTAAGCGGTTTACCTAAATCAAAGAATAATCACAATGAGAAACATCCCACAGAGATTGCGCGGCCGCTGGAAGCTGACGCTGGGATTGGTGCTGCTGGGTTTCTTCGTTTCGATACTTTTGGTGGTTGCTGGTGCGGCCGGCCTGGCTTGGACCAGCACCGAAACCTTCTGCATCAGCTGCCACGAGATGAAGGACAACGTGTATGCCGAATTCAAGGGCACTATCCACGACCAAAACCGTACGGGAGTGCGCGCCATCTGCCCCGACTGCCACGTACCACGCGAAGTGGGTCCCCTGTTAATACGTAAAATGGAAGCCACCATGGAGCTGTACGGGCATTTCATCACGCGCTCGATCAGCACCAAGGAAAAGTTCGAAGCCAAGCGTCATGAACTGGCTACGCGCGTCTGGAAGCGCATGAAGAAGACTGACTCCCTGGAATGCCGCAATTGCCACAAATTTGATAGCATGAGTCATGAACTGCAATCGCCCAAGGCTCAAAGGCAACATGCCAAGATAGCGACGGATAAGTTGACTTGTATTGACTGCCACTTCGGCATCGCGCACACCGAGCCCAGCGGACCCGGACCGGACGAAATAAAGTTTTGACTAAGCTCAACGATCACCCCCTGTAAGCAACCGAAAGACTGCCTTACCAGGCAGCCACTTTTTCTGGCCCCATCCGCCGTCTCGACCTGCTCGATGCGGCGGTTTTTTTGGCCTACCGATCGCCGACTGGCTTTGGCGACACCACCTCCTCCGCCCGCTATGGACGTTGCAGCTCGCACGGCTCAACGACTGAGGCATGCCACTGCCCATGGCGCAAAGGTCCAACTCAGCTCCAGCCCAGCCATGACGGCGAGCCGAAAGAAACTTGATAAAGTGGCAGGCTTGCGGTTTTAAATTCATTGACTTGGAGTACCCATGATTCACTCGCTTCCAAAACGCCTTCGGCTGATGCTGGCCACGCTCTTTGCCCTGGCTGCCCTATCGCTGACTGGACTGGCCCAAGCGCAGTCCGGCACCGTCAGGCTGCTGGTAGGTTTTCCGCCCGGCGGCGGCACTGACGCGATCGCCCGCACGCTGGCAGACAAGCTCAAAGACCAATTGGGCACGCCCGTCGTTGTGGAAAACAAAGCCGGCGCGGGTGGCCAGATTGCGGCCCAGACGCTCAAGGCGGCGCCGGCCGATGGCCTCACGCTGTTTCTCTCGCACGACCACACAATATCCATTCTTCCGCTGGTGATGAAGAACCCGGGGTTTGATCCGGCGCGTGACTTTGTGGCCGTTGGCGGCTTTGCCACCTTCGTCAATGCACTGGCCGTGTCGGGTGGCACACCCGCCAAGTCAATGAGCGAGTATGTCGCCTGGGTGCGCAGCCAAGGTGCCGGCAAAGGCACAGTGGGCGTGCCTGCGCCGGCCTCGGTGCCCGAGTTCCTGGTCCAGGTGATCGGCCAGAAATACCAGCTGGACCTGCAGTCGGCCCCGTACCGCGGCAGCGCGCCCATGATGGGCGACATGCTGGGCAATCAGATCAACGCCGGGGTGGGTTCCATCCCCGATTTCATCGAAAACCACAAAGCGGGCAAAATCCGCGTGCTTGCCGTGCTGGGCGGTGCGCGCCAAGCCATTCTGACTGACGTGCCCACTTTTGCCGAGCTGGGACTGGCAGGGTTTGAAGATGTGCCCTATTACGGTATTTTTGCACCGGCCGGCACACCGCAAGCGGCCATTGACCGTTTCTCGGCCGCCCTGGCCAAGGTCGTGGCCATGCCCGATGTGCGCGACCACCTCACCGCCATGGGCCTGACCGTGGGTTACATGACACCCAAGCAGCTCACCAGCCGCGAGAGAGCCTACAGCCAGACGTGGGCAAGCATCATCAAGGCCAGCGGTTTCCAGCCCCGGTAAACTTGAAAGCAGCCGCCATCCAGGCGCGACCCGCGACGGATATCCTCTACAACCCAGAGGGTTGCAGTGATAATTGTTGAGGCCCTTTATTGCGCCCGGCGCCCCAGCCTGTGCAGCTTGGCCTGCCACTCGCGCACACCGACGTCGCCCAGCCGGTCCACCATGCCAATCAAGGTTTCATGCACGGGGGCAATGCCCACAAAGCCCGGAATATTGCGCTCCAGCGATTTGACGCTGTGCGCTCGGAAATACCACCGATAAAGCAGCGCCGGCATGCCCATGGTGACCACCACGCGCGCCGAACGGCCTGTCAGCGCCTTGCGGCCAAAGGGATTGTCACCGTCCGCGTTGAAGGCAAAGCCCGGTCGTGCAAGCTGTTCGAGAAAGCCTTTGAGCAGGGCAGGCATGTCGCCCAGCCACAACGGGAAAAACAATACCAGATGCTGCGCCCAGGCAATGTCCGCCTGGGCTTGCGACAACGCTGGCGGCAGTTCGCCATGCTCCCAGGCCTCCTGGCTTCGCAGCAGGGGAAAATCCAGTGCCGCCACGTAGACGCGGCGCAATTCAAGCCCCGCCGAGAGTGCGCCACTGGCATAGGCATCCTCCAGCAGGTGACACAGGTGATGCCGGGTCGCGTCGGGATGACCCTGAATGAGAAGAATGCGTTGGACGGGCATATCGGATTCCTCCTGCGGCGTGGTTTGGACACGCCTGCAGGGTGGCAGGCTGCAGTGCAGCGCGTCTTGATGAAAAGCAAAGCAAATCAAATGCTGTCACCACAGGAAAAACGCGCACAGGTCGGAATCGCTGCTCCACCCTCATCGAATGCTGCTTCAACCCATCCACGACATGACCCACGAACCCCGCCTGACACGCGCCCTGCGCGAGCTGCTCTGCACGCGCCGCGTGGCTGCGCTGGGCACGCTGGATGCCACCCAGCACAAGACCCGAGCCTTTGTCTCGATGGTGCCTTTTGCATTGCTGGGCATCGAAGGCTGCCTGGTCATTGATGTGAGCAGCCTGGCCGCGCACACGCACAACCTGATAGCGAACCCGCAGGTGTCGCTGATGGTCATGGCGGCCGAGGCTGACGATACGCCGGTCCATGCCTTGCCGCGTGGCTGGAAGGTACCGTGACAGACCGCGCAGGCCGACCGGTGCGCGGCGCGCTGGTGGAAATCTGGCAATGCGACCAGGCCGGCCATTACCACCACCCTGGCGACGGCGACCGCGCCGATGCGGCCTTCCAGGGCTTTGGCCGTGTCACCGTGGGATCCGACGGGCAGTACCGCTTTCGTACCATTCGCCCGGCGCCCTAGGCGCACGCCGCACATTCACATCAAGGTCAGGCTGGGGCAGCACGACCTGCTGACCACCCAGCTCTACGTGGCGGGCGATCCGGGCAATATCCGCGACTTATTATGGCGGCGGCTGCCCGATGACGACGCACGCGCCGCGCTCACCTGTCCTTTACGCCCGGCAGTGACGGCCTGCGCGCCAAATTTCCCATCGTCATTGACGCTTGACAGCCAGTGGGCTATGCATCGCTTGCCGCTACCATGGAGGCATGACGCAACACCTCTTTATCCTTACTGGCGCCTCGCGTGGCATGGGTCTGGCCATGGCGCAGCAACTGCTCCAGCCCGGCCACACGCTGCTGTGCCTGTCTCGCCATAGCAATGACGCCCTTGCCGCACCGGCTGCCAGCTGCGGTGCCACGCTGATTCAATGGTCGCAAGACCTGGCCGATGGCGCTGCCGCCAGCACACGACTGGCCGACTGGCTGGCCACTCAAGCTGCCGATGCCTATGCCAGCGCCACGCTGATCAACAATGCCGGCGTGATTCCGCGCATCGGCCCGGTCCGTGACGCCGACGTGGCCGAACTGGCCCACGCCCTGCGCGTGGGGCTGGAGGCGCCCGTGCAACTCACTGCAGCATTTTTGCACGCCACAACTCACTGGCCGGGAATGCGCAAGGTGCTGAACATTTCTTCGGGGCTGGGCCGGCGCGCCATGGCCTCGCAGGCCGCCTATTGCGCGGCCAAGGCTGGCATGGACCACTTCACGCGTTGCGTGGCACTGGAGGAAGCCCACAAGCCCGGGGGCGCCAAGATCTGCTCACTCGCGCCCGGGGTGATAGACACCGACATGCAGGCGCAACTGCGCGGCGCCGATGCCGCCGCGTTTCCGGACCGCACAAGCTTTGTCAGCCTGAAAGACCAGGGCCTGCTGGCATCGCCCGAAGCCGCTGCCACCCAGGTGCTGTCCTGGCTGCGCCGCAATGATTTCGGTGTCAACCCGGTCGCCGACGTGCGCGACGCAGGCCCATGACCCTGCCGATGTGGCTGCAGAGTGTCCTGCACGCCGAGTTGAACCTGCTGCCCATGCAGGCCACTTTGCTGCATCTGGCGCTGGCGCTCGCAGTGACGCTGCACGCGCTGTTGACCCGACGCAATGTGTCCGCCACGGTGGCCTGGATCGGGCTGGCCTGGCTGGCGCCCGTCATCGGCGCCCTGCTCTACCTGACGCTGGGCATCAACCGCATCCAGCGCGCCGGCGTGGCGCTGGACCTGAAAGCGGCCTGGCAGCGCGAACACGATCGAGCAGGCGGCAGCATGGCCGATGTTGGAAGTGCCGCCGGACCCGATGCCCAGTGCGCACCGGAGCTGGCCGGCATCAACCGCCTGGCCCGGCAGACTACCGGCAATGCCCTGCTGGGCGGCAACGCCGTGACGCCACTCGTGGATGGCGACGAGGCCTACCCCGCGATGCTGGCGGCCATCGACGGCGCCTGCCGTTCTGTCACACTGGCCACCTATATTTTTGACCTTGACGAAGCCGGCAGCACCTTTGCTGATGCGCTGGTGCGGGCCAGGCAGCGCGGGGTGCCGGTGCGCGTGCTGGTCGATGCCGTCGGCGGGCGCTACAGCCGCACCAGCATGGTGGCGCACCTGCGCGCCCGCGGCGTCACAGCGGCAGCCTTTTTGCCGCCGCGCTTTCCCGGCCTGCTGGCTTATGCCAATCTGCGCAATCACCGCAAGATCATGGTCATCGACGGCGCGCAAGGCTTTACTGGCGGCATGAACATTCGCGCCGGGCACTGGCTGGCTCGCCAGCCAGCCACGCCCGTCCGCTGCCTGCACTTCGCGGTGCAAGGGCCGGTCGTGGCAGACATGCAGCGCGCATTCGCCATTGACTGGGCCTTCAGCACCGGCGAGGCGCTGCTGGGCAACACCTGGTTTTCATCGGGCGATGATTGCGGGCCGGTGCTGGCGCGCGGCGTGTCCGACGGCCCCGATGGCGACATCGACCACATGCGGCAGGTGATGCTGGGTGCACTGGCCTGCGCGCGCCGGCGCGTGTGCATCGTGACGCCCTATTTTCTGCCCGAAGAGGTGCTGCTGACCACGCTGGAGATTACGGCGCTGCGCGGCGTTGCGGTCGACATCGTGCTGCCCGCGCGAAGCAACCTGCCGCTGCTGGACTGGGCCATGCGCCCACAACTGGGCCGCTTGATGCGTGCGGGATGCCGCGTTCACCTGTCACCCTCGCCGTTCGACCACTCCAAGCTGTTTCTGGTGGACGACGCCTGGTCACTGATTGGTTCCACCAACTGGGACGCCCGTAGCCTGCGGCTCAATTTTGAATACAACCTGGAATGCCATGACGCGCAGTTGGTGCAGCAGTTGGACACCCTGGTCCGCCAGCGCATCGGTCAGGCACAGGCACTGGATGCGGCGGCGCTGGAGCGTCAGCCGCTGGCGAGCCAGTTGCGCGACCGCCTGGCCGGCTTGCTGACGCCCTATCTTTGATG
>MERZ01000168.1:6555-8499 GCA_001770785.1 Burkholderiales bacterium RIFCSPHIGHO2_12_FULL_61_11 | reverse complement strand
GGGCTGGCGGCATTGCTCAAGACCGGGCGCGTGCGCAAAATCATTTGCAGCTTTCCCCGTCAGGCCGATAGCCAGGTGTTCGACGGGCTCTATCGCAGCGGCAAACTGGAATTGGAACTGGTGCCGCAAGGCAACCTGGCCGAACGCATCCGGGCTGCGGGCGCGGGCATTGGCGCCTTCTTCACGCCTACCGGCTATGGCACCGAGTTGGCCCAGGGCAAGGAATGCCGCGAAATCAATGGCAAGAATTACGTGCTGGAGCATCCCATCTACGGTGATGTCGCGCTGATCAAGGCCGAACGCGGCGACCGCTGGGGCAACCTGATGTACCGCATGGCGGCCCGCAACTTCGGCCCGGTGATGGCCACGGCCTGCAAAAAGACGGTCGCCACCGTGCACGAGATTTCGGAGCTGGGTGAGCTCAACCCCGAGCACATCGTGACGCCCGGTCTCTTTGTCCATCAGATCGTCAGGATCGAGCGCCAGGCCACGCAGGCCGGCGGCTTCAAAAAGGCAACCTGAAATGACTTACCAGAAACGAACCAAAGACCAGCTCGCCGCGCGCGTGGCGCAGGACATTCGCGAGGGCGCCGTCGTCAACCTCGGCATCGGCATGCCCACGCTGGTGGCCAATCACATCCCGGCCAGCCGCGAGGTGCTGCTGCACAGCGAGAACGGCATCCTGGGGCTAGGCCCGGCGCCCGCCGCTGGCGAGGAAGACTACGACCTGATCAACGCCGGCAAGCAGCCGGTGACGCTGCTCAAGGGCGGCTCCTTCTTCCACCACGCCGACAGCTTTGCCATGATGCGCGGCGGCCATCTGGACATCTGTGTGCTGGGCGCCTTCCAGGTCTCAAGCACGGGCGACCTGGCCAACTGGCACACGGGCGAGAAAGACGCCATTCCCGCCGTCGGCGGTGCGATGGATCTGGCGGTGGGCGCCAGGCAAACCTGGGTGATGATGGACCTGCTCACCAAACAGGGGGAGAGCAAGGTGGTGCAGCGCTGCACTTATCCGCTCACCGCTATCGCCTGTGTCAAGCGCATCTACTCCGACCTGGCGACGCTGGAGTGCACGCCGCAGGGGCTGAAACTCATCGACAAGGTCGATGGACTGGCACATTCCGCGCTGGAAAAGTTGCTCGGCCTGCCGATCCGTCACTGAACAACAAGATAAGGACACACCATGAATCAAGCTTTCATCTGCGACGCCATCCGCACCCCCTTCGGCCGCTATGGCGGCGCCCTCTCCAGCGTGCGCACCGACGACCTCGGTGCGATTCCGATCAAGGCCCTGATGGCGCGCAACCGGGAAGTCGACTGGCAGGCCGTCACCGACGTGCTCTACGGCTGCGCCAACCAGGCCGGCGAGGACAACCGCAACGTCGCCCGCATGGCCAGCCTGCTGGCCGGCCTGCCGCTGGAAGTGCCGGCGGCCACCATCAACCGCCTGTGCGGCTCGGGGCTGGATGCCATCGGCACGGCGGCGCGCGCGATCAAGTCGGGTGAAGCCAGGCTGATGATCGCCGGCGGTGTGGAAAGCATGAGCCGCTCGCCCTTTGTCATGCCCAAAGCGGAGACTGCCTTCAGCCGCAGCAATGCGGTCCATGACACCACCATCGGCTGGCGCTTCGTCAACAAGCTGATGAAAGCACAGTACGGCGTGGACAGCATGCCCGAAACCGCCGAGAACGTCGCCACCGATTACCACATCCGCCGCGAAGACCAGGACAAGATGGCGCTGGCCAGCCAGACGAAGGCCGTGGCCGCGCAACAGGCCGGTCACCTGGCACGCGAAATCACGCCGGTGACCATTGCCCAGAAAAAAGGCGAAGCCATCGTCGTTGACAAGGATGAACACCCGCGTGAAACCAGCCTGGAAACGTTGAGCAAACTCAAAGGCATCGTGCGACCTGATGGCACGGTCACAGCCGGCAATGCCAG
>MERZ01000168.1:0-6520 GCA_001770785.1 Burkholderiales bacterium RIFCSPHIGHO2_12_FULL_61_11 | reverse complement strand
CCCGCGTGGTCGGCATGGCCAGCGCCGGTGTGGCCCCGCGCATCATGGGCATCGGCCCGGCTCCCGCCACACAGAAGGTACTGGCACTGACCGGCCTGACGCTGGACCAACTGGACGTGATCGAACTCAACGAAGCCTTTGCCGCCCAAGGGTTGGCCGTGCTGCGTCTGCTGGGCCTGCAAGATGACGACGAGCGCGTTAACGCCTGGGGCGGCGCGATTGCACTGGGCCACCCGCTGGGCGCCTCCGGCGCGCGGCTGGCCACCACCGCCATCAACCGCCTGCACGCCAGCGGCGGGCGCTACGCGCTGTGCACCATGTGCATCGGCGTGGGGCAGGGTATCGCGGTCATCCTGGAACGGGTGTAAAGGATGAGCAAGCAAGAAGTCACCCTGGTCACCGGCGCCAGTGCCGGCATCGGCCGGGCAATCGCCGAAGCCCTGCTGGCGGCGGGCCGGCAGGTGGTGAATATCGACCACGCCGCCCCGGCCTGGTCGCACCCGAAACTGCTGTCATTCCAGGCCGATTTGACGCGCGAAGACCAGACCCGCGCGCTGGCGCAACAGGTCACCGCGCAGTACGACGTGACGGCACTGGTCAACAACGCCGGCGCCACCCGTCCCGGCAGCATCGACACGGCCACGGTGGCTGACCTCGACTATGTGGTGGCCCTGCATTTCCAGGCCAACCTGCTGCTCACGCAGGCGGCACTACCCACGCTGCGCGCCTGTGGTCGCGGCCGCATTGTCAACATCGCTTCGCGCGCGGCACTGGGCAAGCCTGAGCGGGTGGTCTATTCGGCCACCAAGGCCGGCCTGATCGGCATGACGCGCACGCTGGCCATGGAACTGGGGGGCGACGGCATCACGGTCAACGCCGTGGCGCCCGGGCCGATCGCCACCAAGCTGTTCCGTCACAGCAACCCGGACGGCGCGCCGCAAACACAGCGGATCCTTGACAGCATCGTGGTCAAGCGCATTGGGACTCCGGAAGACGTGGCGCGTGCGGCGCTGTTTTTCCTGTCACCGGACAATGGCTTCGTGACTGGGCAGGTCCTCTATGTCTGTGGTGGCACCACGCTGGGGGTCGCGCCGGTTTGATTTTTCTGCCCCTTGGGGCATGTTTCTGCCCCGTGGGGCGTTTTTTAAGGAAGACTCCATGTCTCGTTTATCCCGTTTCGCCAACCCATCTCGCCGCCGCTTCAGTCTCGGCACGCTGGCTGCCGCCGCAGCGCTCGGCTCAGCTCTGCTAACCACCGGGCCCGTCGTCGCGCAGGCCGCATTTCCGAGCAAGCCCATCACCATCATCGTGCCGTTTTCAGCCGGCGGCACCACCGACATTCTGGCGCGCATCGTTGGTCAGGAACTGAGTGCTGAACTCGGTCAGTCGGTGATTATCGATAACCGTGCCGGCGCAGGCGGCAATATCGGTGGCCAGGTGGCAGCCAGGGCAGCGGCCGATGGCCACACTCTGTTCATGGGCACGGTCGGCACGCACGCCATCAACGCCAGCCTGTACAAGAAAATGCCGTTCGACCCGATCAAGGATTTTGCGCCGCTGACCCGCGTGGCGAACGTACCCAACCTGTTGGTAGCCAACCCGACCAAGCCCTACAAGAGCGTGGCCGAGCTGATCGCCTATGCCAAGGCTAATCCGGGCAAGGTCAACTTCGGTTCGTCGGGTAACGGCACCTCCATTCATCTGTCGGGTGAGCTGTTCAAAACCATGGCCCATGTGGAAATGACACACGTTCCCTACAAGGGCAGCGCGCCAGCCGTGACCGACCTGCTTGGCGGTCAAATCGACATCATGTTCGACAACTTGCCGTCCGCCATTCAGCATGTGCGCTCGGGCAAGCTGCATCCCCTCGCAGTGACTACGGCCAAACGCTCGTCCGAACTGCCCAACGTACCCACCATCGCCGAAGCCGGTCTGCCCGGTTACGAAGCCACGTCGTGGTTTGGGCTGTTCGCTCCCGCTGGCACACCGCCGGCCGTGCTCAGCAAGCTCAACCTCGCCATCGTCAAGGTGCTCGGCAAGACCGACGTCAAGAAGAAGATCAGCGAGCAGGGCGCCGAGGTTTACAGCGAAACGCCAGAGCAGTTCGCGGCCTTCATCCAGAAGGAAGTCGTCAAGTGGGGCAAGGTGGTACGTGACTCGGGCGCGAGTCTGGACTGAGTCCGATCAGGCGAGGGGGCTGCCGGTCATGGCTGAGGTCAGATTCGCCAAGCCGGCAGTCCCCATTTCGCCACAAGGCCATGGCCCGCAAACCTGCCGTGACGCTCACGCAGACCAGCAACGCCAGCCAGCTTGATGCATTGGCCAGCGACATGCCGTCCTCATGACAAATCTCTGGCCAGACGTGCCCACAATTTTGGCCGCTCTCAGTCACGATGAGATCGATCGGCCGGTTCGGATAGGTACTGGCAAATCCTGCCGCAGATTGCAGGCCCAGCACAAACGCGGCCAAGATCAAGCGTGGTTTCTATCACGTTAAAACCCCAAGCCTCGGCTTCCCAGTGTTGTCAGTATTTACCGCGCTGCGCGATTACTTCCTGTGACGGCGGCTATTTTTGCTGCGCAGTGCTTCAGTTGGCGCACCAGTTCCGGAATCCGCTCGCTGGTGATCCGCGAAGAGATCGCCGACACGCTC
Organism: Burkholderiales bacterium RIFCSPHIGHO2_12_FULL_61_11; assembly: GCA_001770785.1. Taxonomy (GTDB): domain Bacteria; phylum Pseudomonadota; class Gammaproteobacteria; order Burkholderiales; family Burkholderiaceae_C; genus Polaromonas. The sequence goes on along the minus strand of MERZ01000168.1, from coordinate 3,867 downwards.
AGGGCCATGTAAGGACGTTGATAGCTGGCCGGCACCGCCATGCCGACAGCTGTCACGCCTTCCATCACGGCATTGACGCCCACAGCATAGCCATTGCTGCGTGCCTCCTGCACATGGCGCATGACGTCGGCGTCGGTCATTCTGCAAAAGTCCGGCAGATAGGCGCTATTGGCTTCAATCAGCTGGTCTGACTCTTCTTCGGGCAGGCAGCCCAGAATGCACAGCCCGGCCACGCTGGCTCCCAGCGGGCGGCGGTCGCCCAGCGCAACGATATTGGCCTTGATGGGGTAGGCGCCCTGTGCTCGCCATGCACACAGCACGTCGTCGTAGCTTCGCAGCATCAGGTAGACGGTGTCGTTCGTGCTGGCGGCCAACTCTTCCACGATGCTGCGCACCTGCGGGAATTGTGTGATCGGGTTGGGGGCCGCCAGACCCAGTTCAAACAAACCGTAGCCTAGCGCATAGCGCCGGTTTTCAGTGCTTTGCTGCACCAGCCCGGCTAGCTGCAGTGAGTGCAGGATGCGGTGCGCCGTGGGTCGGCTGAATCCGGTGACCTTGCACAGGTCGAGGATGCGGACGCCGCCTGCCCCGGTGCGGGCTATTTCACGCAACAGCTCACAGGCACGGTCCACCGTCTGGGCGCCGGTGACCGGATCGGCTTCGGTTTCATTTTTCATGGCTTCGAGCATAACCGCAAATCACAACAAGTCCAAATATCGTACTAAATATCAATAACTTCAAAAAAATTAACCAAAATTAGTCACTTAACTGGAAAAATACCTATGACTTTCATAAAATTTCACTTGAGCAATAGGTTCATATTAAGGACTTATATTCGATCTCGCTTTTTGATTGAGTACAAACTAGGAGACATGACATGAAATTACTGCGTCGTTCGATGTTGCTGGGCGCCATGGCAACCCTGGCACTGGCAGGTGTTGCACAGGCCCAGACTTATCCCTCCAAACCGATTCGCATCGTCCTGCCTTACGGCGCCGGCGGGCCCGCTGACGTGATGGTGCGTGCCATCAGCCGGTCACTGGGTGACAGCTGGGGCCAGCCTTTCATTGTTGACAACAAGCCGGGCGCCAATGAAATTATTGCTGCCGACCTGGTGGCCAAAAGCCCGGGAGATGGCTACACCTTTTTGGTGGCGTCCGATGGCGCGTACAGCCTGAACCAGCACCTGTATCCCAAGATTCCGTACGACCCGGCCAAGGACTTCGTGCCTGTTGCCAAGCTGGCGATCGGCAACCTGATGCTGGTGACCCGCCCCGACATCCCGGCCAAGAATGTCAAGGAGTTCATCGACTACGCCAAGCGCAATCCGGGCAAGCTCAACTACGGCTCGATCGGCGCGGGCGGCGTGAACCATCTGGCCTCGGCCTGGTTCAATAGTATCAATGGCTTGCAGATGGAGCATGTCGCGTTCAAGAGTTTGCCTGCGGCTGTTCAGGAGTTGATGGCCGGCCGCATTGACGCGATGTTTGCAGTGACAGGCGGTGTGGCGCCGTTTCTTGAGGCGGGCAAGATCAAGGCGCTGGCCGTTTCCGGCCGCAACCGCCAGCCCGCAGCGCCCAACGTGCCGACCTTCGCCGAAGTCGGTTATCCCACGTTCGATGCCTCTTTCTACTTTGGTGTGGTCGCCCCCAAGGGAACGCCCGCTGACATCACCAGCCGCTTCGCACGCGACATGAGCAAGATCATCAACACCGACGAGTTCAAGAGTAAGTACCTGCAGCCGCTGGGTTTTGAAGCCGTCGGTGACACGCCCGAGCAGTTCGCAGCCTTTCTCAAAGTCGACCGTGAACTCGGAGCACAGAAAGTCAAGGTTTCGGGCGCCAGGCTTGAGTGATCCGATTGAGCGGAAAGGTATGAGACCGGCGGCCAGCAGTCGGTAACCCGGCAGCAGACCCCATGAGGAAAAGTATGAGGAGTAAGTCTCCCTTGCGTTCGGATATTGCCTGGAGCACGGCCGAAGCCATCGGCGTGCACGGCTATGACCTGTGCCATGACCTGATGGGCGAGGTCAATTTCGGCGACATGGCTTTTCTGGAGGTGACGGGGCGCCTGCCTGATGCCAATGAGTCACGCCTGTTCAATGCCCTTCTGGTCACGCTGGTTGAGCATGGCATCGTGCCTTCCACGCTGGCAGCGCGCATGACCTATGCCGGGGCGCCGGAGGCCATGCAGGCGGCTGTCGCTGCCGGCCTGCTGGGACTGGGTAGTGTGTTTGTTGGCTCGACTGAAGGCTCGGCGCGCATGCTGGCGGCAGCTTTGCCCGCCGACCAGGTTGGTAACAACGGGACGTCTGATTCATCCCTGCCCGAACTGGCGCAGGCGATTGTGCAAAGCCATCGCGCACAGAAAAAAATCATTCCCGGCCTGGGCCACCCGATTCACAAGCCCGTGGACCCACGCACGCTGCGCCTGTTTGCGATTGCGCAGCAGACCGGTTTTCATGGCCGCTACGTGGCGCTGATGCAATGCGTGGCTGAAGCAGCCGGCGCCGCCTATGGCAAGCCGCTGCCCGTCAATGCCACGGGCGCCATTGGCGCACTGTGCTGCGAAATGGGCCTGTCATGGAAGGTCTCGAGCGGTCTGGGCGTGATGGCCCGCGCCGTCGGGCTGGTCGGCCATGTACTCGAAGAGGCGACGCAGCCAATGGCAATGGAGTTGTGGCATCGCACTGAAGACGAAGCAACAGAGCATTCGCGCGGCACGTTGCGCCGCAAGGACGCCTGAAGCCATGCTGTCACCCCTCGAAGTTTTAAGGCGGTACCCGCCGCATGACGGCACCATCGCATCCATGCTGCGAAGCCGTGTTGCCGTTGCGGGTGAGCGCGAATTCATTGTTTACCAGGGGCGTTCCTGGAGCTATGCCCAGGTGCTCGACGAAGTCGGGCGCACGGCAGCCGTACTGGGCGCCAAAGGCGTGAAGATGTATGACCGGGTCGGCGTCATGTCGCTCAATCATCCGTCCAGTGTGTTCGTCTTCTTTGCGCTGGCCAGCCTGGGCGCCATCATGGTGCCGGTCAATCCGGACTACGGAGTGGAAGAAGCCCGTTATGTCTTGCTCCATGCCGGGGTCTGCGGCGTGATCTGTTCGCCGGCCACGCTGCCGACGGTGCGCGCTGCCTGCGACAAGCTGGAGACGATGCCTTGGCTGATGCTGAACCAGGAAGGAGCCGAGCTGCCGGGGCAGGAGGCTTTGCCTGTGCTGTCGGTGCAGGCTCAGGCCTGTTCCGGCCCGGTGCCGGAACCGTTGAAGAATCCTGACGCGACCTGCGTCTTCATCTACACCTCCGGCACCACGGGTTTCCCAAAGGGCGTGATGCACAGCCAGCGCAGCCTGCTGACGGCGGGGGAAGGCTTTGTCGAACGCATGCACCTGCAGCCCGATGACCGGCTGCTGTGCGTGCTGCCGATGTTCCATATCAATGCGATTTTCTATTCGCTGGCGGGCTCGCTGGCGGCTGGCGCGACGCTGATTCTGGAGCCGAAGTTTTCCGCCTCCAGGTTCTGGGCCACCGTGAAGGAAACCGGAGCGACCGAGGTCAACACCATTGCTGCAGCCAGCAGCATCCTGATGCGCCGGCCACGCAGCGAATATGTGCCCGGCCACCGTCTGCAAAAGATGTACGGCGCGCCGTTTGACGAAGAAACCTTCCGCGTCTTCCAGCAGGAATTTCATGTGCCGACGCTGATTGAAGGCTATGGCATGTCGGAAATTCCGGGCGCGCTGAACAACCCGTTTCCCGGCCCGCACAAGGTGGGCAGCATGGGCAAGCCCAGCCGGCATCCTGACCCCGCGGTGTCACTGGCCGAGCTGCGCATTGCCGACGAGGCTGGGCAGTTTGTGTCTGT
>MERZ01000167.1 GCA_001770785.1 Burkholderiales bacterium RIFCSPHIGHO2_12_FULL_61_11 | reverse complement strand
TTTCGTGGGCCACGGCAGCCGACATGCGTCCCATGGCCGCCATTTTTTCGGTTCGCACACGCGCTTCCATTTCGCGCAGGTCTTCAAGAAACATCACGCACAAGCTGTCGGTCGGATCATTTTGCGAGGGGGCCAGCCGCGTCCGCACATGGAGCCGCCGGGCATGGCCCATCGACTCGTTGAGGCTGATGTCCGCCGCTTGCGGCGACACGGTGGTGAAGGTGCGGTGCGTCAGCTCGGCCAAGGGCTGCCAGGCGGCTTCCCCGGCGAGCTGAAATGGGGCGGTGGGCATGGCCTCCTGCGTGGCGAGCAAGCGCCTGGAGGCCGGATTGGCCGAACGCACAAGCCCATGAATATCAACGACCAGAACGCCGTCGGCCAGCGTTTCAATGACCAGCTTATTGACCTGGGTTTGCATGCGCGCAACGGACTGGCTGGCCTTCGTCAGTTGTTCCTGGCGCGCCAGCCGCAGTGCCAGCTGGTTGGCCAGCAGCGCCACCAGAAAAAACCCCGAACTGCTCAGCCCGGCCTGGAGGAAGCGCGCATTGAAATCGCCCAGCGATTGCAACGAATTCCACCAGGCGTCGGCGAGCAGCAGCAGCGTGACACTGGCTGCCGTGCCGAAAGCCAGCAAAATCGGACCAAGCACCGAGGACAGCAGCACCGGCAGCGCAAACAATGGGGTGTAGTTGACGCCGCCCGATTGCAGGAAATTCAGCACCGAAAACGTGACCACGTCCACGCCAATGGTGGACGCCCAATGCGCATCAAACGTGCTGCCTGGCGGCCGGGGTCGGGCCCAAAGCCGCACGGCAAGTGCGGCGCAAAGGTAAGCAAGGCACACTACGATGGACCAGCCGTTGGTTGCATTCCCCAAGGCATGGATGAAGCCTTGCAAGACCACCAACACGCCGGCAATCGCGACGCGGGCTGTCATGAACACACGCCAGAGGCGGCCGAAAGAGGATTTGTTGGGGCCGGACACCCATTTTTTTGCGATGCCATGCGTCGCACCCGAAGCGTCAGGCTTTGGCTGAGAAAACTTGGGCTCTGACCCCAAAAAGTCCAATGCCCCGGAAGTTTTTTCCGCGGAATCGAGCCAAGCGTGGACCTGGTGGGGCATCCTAGCCTCCGGCCTGGCGGCGGTGCTCATCACTGCAGTAGATGCCTTTGCTTCCGATCAGCGCCTCGGAGCGCGGCAGATGCACATGACAGACGTCGCAAGCCACCATTTGCGTGACCTTGGTTTCCTTTGAGGCACGACGCGGGCGGGCTTTTCGAGCATTTTCCGCTGCGTTTTTTTCGGCCTTCCGGCTGTGGCGCCAGAGCCAAAAAACCAGCACTGCGATGGCCGTGACCAGCAGGTACTTCATGACCGTAGCAAGATGACTTCAAGCACAAAACGCGAACCGACATAGCCCAGCAGTAGCAGGCCCGAGCCCAGGTACAGCACCCGAATGGCCCGGTGGCCCCGCCAGCCCAGCCGGGCTCGCCCGACCAGCAAACCCGCGAACGTTAGCCAGGCCAGCAGTGAGAACACTGTTTTGTGGTTCCACTTCCAGGCCAGACCCGGCCCATAAAGTGTTTCGGCGAACAGCCAGCCCACCAGCAAGGTGGCGGAAAGCAATACAAAACCGGCTTCAACAAAGCGAAAGGTGAGGCGTTCCAGGGTGAGCAGCGGCACACCGGAATAGGTTTGCCCGATGGTCCGGATGGCGCGTTCGGAGCGGGTCATCAGCCAGCCATGCACCACCGCGGTGGCAAACAGTCCGTAGGACGCAATTCCCAAAGCCCAGTGCAGCGGCAGCCAGGGTGAAGCAATGGCTGGGTAACTTGCGCCTGGGAAAATGAGCACCAGGAGAACCGCCGCGCTGCCCAGTCCCGCCAGCGCCCAGTGGGCCTGCAGCTGCGGAAACAGGCGGCGTTCAAACGCGTAAACGGTCAGCATCAGCCACACGGTCATGGAAATCGCGGGCGCAAAACCAAAACGAGGTGGCGTGCCCAGCAGGCCTTCGGCCAAAGTCAACGCGTGCAGCAACCAGGCCGCAAGCAGCAGGCCGCGGATCGCGCCGGACCCCAGGCGGGGCGCGGCCAGCGCAAGGACTGCGTAGACGGTGGCGGCAGCTGCCGCCGTTGCAAGACCCCACCAAGCGTTCAAAGCTAAAATCATTCCCGGAGTTTAATCTCCTAGTCAGGTCTTCCATGGCCTTATTGCTCCCCCCGCGGAGCCCTTATCCATTTCCCGGAATCCATTGATGGCCTCAGCCCTTACCGACAAGTTATCCCGTCTCGTCAAGGAAATGCGCGGCCAGGCCCGCATCACCGAAGCCAACGTGCAGGACATGCTGCGCGAGGTGCGCATGGCGCTGCTCGAGGCCGACGTGGCCCTGCCGGTGGTGCGCGACTTCATCGCCCGAGTCAAGGACAAGGCGCTGGGCCAGGAAGTGATGGGTTCACTCTCGCCTGGCCAGGCGCTGGTGGGCATTGTCAGCCGCGAACTGGCGGCGACGATGGGCGAAGGTGTCAGCGACATCAACCTGGCGGCGCAGCCGCCCGCGGTGATTTTGATGGCCGGCCTGCAAGGCGCGGGTAAAACCACCACCACGGCCAAGCTGGCCAAGTACCTGATTGAAAAGCGCAAGAAAAAAGTGCTGACGGTGTCGGGTGACGTCTATCGGCCGGCCGCGATTGAGCAGCTCAAGGTGGTCACGCAGCAGGCGGGCGCCGAATGGTTTCCCAGCACGCCGGATCAGCAGCCCGTCGATATTGCCAAGGCCGCCATCGATTACGCGCGCAAGCATTATTTTGACGTGTTGCTGGTCGACACGGCCGGTCGTCTGGCGATTGACGAAGCCTTGATGAAGGAAATCAAGGATTTGCACGCCGTGCTGAATCCGGTGGAAACGCTGTTTGTGGTCGATGCCATGCAGGGCCAGGACGCCATCAACACGGCCAAGGCCTTCAAGGACGCGCTGCCGCTGACCGGCATCATCCTGACCAAGACCGATGGCGATTCACGCGGCGGCGCCGCGCTGTCGGTGCGCCAGGTCACCGGCGCACCGATCAAGTTTGCCGGAACCAGCGAAAAACTCGATGGCCTGGAAGTGTTTGATGCCGAGCGTCATGCCGGCCGCATTCTGGGCATGGGCGACATTGTTGCGCTGGTCGAGCAGGTGGCTGCCGGGGTCGACGTCGCCGCGGCGCAAAAGCTGGCGGCCAAGATCAAGTCCGGCAGCGGTTTTGATCTGAGTGACTTTTTGAGTCAGCTGCAGCAGATGAAAAACATGGGCGGCCTGTCCAGTCTGCTCGACAAGCTGCCGGCGCAAATGGCGGCCAAGGCCGGCCAGGTCGATATGGATCGGGCCGAAAAAGACATCAAGCGCAAGGAAGGCATCATCCAGAGCATGACGCCGCTGGAGCGCCGCAAGCCTGAACTGATCAAGGCGACCCGCAAGCGGCGCATTGCGGCCGGCTCAGGCGTGCAGGTTCAGGAAGTCAACCGCCTGCTCAAGGAGTTTGAGCAAATGCAGGGGATGATGAAAAAGATGAAGGGCAGCGGCATGATGAAGATGATGAAGCGAATGGGCGGCATGAAAGGCATGGGCGGCATGCCCAAGCCGCCGTTCTGACGCCGTTGCCGGCGGCCGTTCAGCGCTGGGCGGATGGCTGTGCCAGCAGCAGGTCGGCGAACGCCCGGCCTTTCGCCGAGATATGCTCGCGCATCGCATTTACAGCACGTTCCAGATCGTTGGCCAGCAGCCCGGCCACGATGGCGCGGTGATCAGCGGCTGAAGACTGCAGCCTGCCAGGTTGGTCGCGGACACGCCGTCTGAATGCCCACAGCCGCAGCCTCAGCTGACGCACCTGATCAACCACGATGCTGTTGCCGCAGCCTTCATAGAGCGCGTCATGAAACTGCTGATTGGCTTGCTCGAACGCGAGGCGCTCGCCCCGCTGCGCTGCTTCATCGGTCAGCAAACTCAGCGCCTGCAGGCGCTCGCGTTGCCCATGGTCCATGCGCAAGGTGCTCAGCCGCGCCACGACAGCTTCCAGCTCCGAAAGCGCTTCCAGCATGCTGACCAGCTCCGAGGGGTCGGGCGCGTGCACATACATGCCCGACCGGGGCTGAATCGTCACAAGGTGCTGCGCTGCCAGCGTCAGCAGCGCTTCGCGCACAGGCGTGCGGGAAACGCCAAAACGCTCAGCCAGCGCTTTTTCGTCCAGCGGCAAACCAGGGGTGAGCACACCTGTTTCCATGTCGTGCACCAAGGCCAGCCGGATCCGGTCAGGCTGGCTGAGCGGGTTCAGCCCGCCATCAATGCTGGTGCCAGGCATGCGCAGGACGCGTGTGCCGAAGGCGAGATGAGCAGGAAATGGATCAGTTTGCATATCAGATCGTATTTCTCATATATCATAAGCTCGGTTTTCACCAAGAAAACGTTTTTCTCAGCCAGTTTAGAACAATGGAGACACATGACATGTTGAACAAATTCAGCGCTGTGGCGCTTGCCCTGGCCTTCACGGCCGGCGCCAGCTGGGCTCAGTCGACCTACCCGAACCGTCCGGTCACCATGGTGGTTCCGGTGCCGCCCGGCGGCATTCTTGATGCTGTTGCTCGCATGGTCGTGCCCTCGATGACGCAGAGCCTGGGCCAGCCCGTCGTGATTGACAACAAGGCGGGTGCGGGCGGCAACATCGCGGCCACGGCCGTGGCCCGCTCGGCACCGGACGGCTACAGCCTGCTGGTCGGTTATTCGATGTTTCACGTCGGCAACCCTTCCATGTACAGCAACCTGAGCTGGGACCCACTGCGCGACTTCACGCCGATCGGCATGCTCGTCGTGTCGCCGCACGTGCTGGCCGTGCACCCATCGGTGCCGGCTAAAAACCTTAAGGAACTGGTTGCGTACACCAAGGCCAACCCCGGCAAGATGAATTACGCGACCTCGGGCAATGGCTCGGTGCCGCACGTCGGGGTGGAGCTTTTCAAGCAGCAAAATGGCCTGGACCTGACGCACGTGCCTTACCGTGGCGCAGGTCCTGCCATGCTCGACGTGGTGGCCGGCAATGTGCAGATGACCGTGGCTACGCCGCCTTCGCTGCTGGGCTTCGTCCAATCCGGCAAGGTGCGCGCGCTGGCCGTGGCTTCACCGAAGCGGCTGGACATCATGCCGGACGTTCCGACTGCTGCTGAGGCCGGCTTCCCGGGCTTCGAACTGGAAGCCTGGGTGGCGCTGTTTGCACCGGCGGGCACGCCCCCGGCGGCCATTGCCAAGCTGACTGAGGCCGTGAAGGTGGCGATGGAGTCGCCGCAGGTGCGCAAATCAGCCGAGACCGCAGGCATGGAAGTGCGCTACATGACGCCCACCCAGCTCGATGCCGTGGTGCGCAAGGACATCACCTACTGGTCCAAGGTCATCAAGACCGCGAACATCCGCGCCGAGTAAGTGACTTCAGGGCCCGGCGTCCAGACGCCCGGCCCTGGCTTGGGCTTTTTTGATCTTTCTTCCTTCCACATCTATGACGACCGACACTTCTTCCTCTACTTATGTGGCCCGTGCCCTGGCGCTGGACTGCGCCGCACTCAGCGATGCGCTGGACCGCGCCGGCGTTGCCGGCCAGTGCTACAAGATCGTGCCCTGTGACCGCAAGTTCCGCATGGCCGGGCATGCGTACACCGTGCTGTACCGACCTGCCGACTTTGGCGACGAAGGCCACGTCGGGGACTTCATCGATGATGTCGAGCCAGGCAGTGTCATCGTCATCGATAACCGGGGACGCGACGACGTGGGCACCTGGGGCAACATCCTGACAGAGATGGCACACCACCGCAAAATGGCCGGCACTGTGATCGACGGCATCAACCGGGATGTGGCCTTGTGCAGCGAGCTCAACTACCCGATCTTCAGCCGGGGTAACTGGATGCGTACAGGAAAAGGCCGCATCCAGTTGGTGGCTGTGCAAGTGCCTGTCCAGATCGGCGGCGTGACCGTGCACCCGGGTGACCTGCTGCGCGGCGATGCCGATGGCGTGGTGGTGATTCCCAGGGCCATGCAAGCGCAGGTGCTGGCTTACGCCGAAGAGATCACCGAGAAAGAAAATGCGATCCGTGACGGCATTCGCCAAGGCATGCGCATGGACGAGGCACGCAAGCAATACCAGTACCACCGTCTGCAAAGCCCATCGTATAGCAGCGAGCCATCAGCCTAAGCGGTTGCGACGCTTGCAAGGGGCATCAAAAAAAAGGGCCGGTCCACACAGGTGGACCGGCCCTTT
>MERZ01000166.1 GCA_001770785.1 Burkholderiales bacterium RIFCSPHIGHO2_12_FULL_61_11 | reverse complement strand
GCGTCGATCAAGGTGATGCCGACTGCCAGCAGCACGATCATCGCGCTCATCGGTGCGAGCTGCGCCAGCGCATGACGCCACGGCACCGCCGCCGCTTCGCGGGGGGGCGACTTCCATTCCAGCTTCAGCCCGGTCAGCGCGACCGCCACAAACAGCGAGTGGGCCAGCATGCGGATCGGTGCCTGCAGCAGGGCAATCAGCGTTTCCAGCAGCGCACTGCGTAGCAGGCTGGCGGTGCCGCCATAGGCCTGCTGCTCCCGCTTGAGCAGCACGGCGGCGATGCCCAGAATGCGCGGCAAAAACAGCATGCACAGCGTCCACGCCCAGAGCGCCATCAGCTCGCCTGGCAGCAGTGCCCAGTTCGTCACCATGGGCGATCCCGACAGCCATAGCGCCGTGCCCAGTGTGAGGAAACACAGCCACAAGGGCGCTGACAGATAGGCCATGGCCCCGGTGCCGAACATCGAGCGGTGGACCGGATGAATGCCGGGCTCGGCAATCAGCCGCGAGTTCTGCAGGTTGCCCTGGCACCAGCGGCGGTCACGCTGCAACTCGGCCAGCAGGTCGGGCGGCTGCTGCTCGTAGCTACCCACCAGGTCGGCCACCAGCCAGACGTGGTAGCCGGCGCGGCGCATCAGTGCGGCTTCGACAAAGTCGTGCGACATGATGCTGCCCGACATGCCGCCCGTGCCCTGGATGCGGGCCAGCGCGCAGTGCTGCATGAAGGGCGCGATGCGGATGATGGCATTGTGGCCCCAGTAGTGCGACTCGCCCATTTGCCAGAACTGCATGCCCAGCGTGAAGAGGCGGCCCGTCACGCGCGAGGCAAACTGCTGCGCACGCGCATGCAGCGTCACATGGCCAATGGCCTGGGTGGCGGTCTGGATGATGCCTGCCGTCGGGTTGGCTTCCATCAGCTTGACCATGGCCACCAGGCAGTCGCCACTCATCACGCTGTCGGCATCGAGCACCACCATGTAGCGATAGTCCTTGCCCCGGCGGCGACAAAAATCGGCGACGTTGCCGGCCTTGCGGTCGGTGCGGCGTGTCCGCAGTCGGTAGTAGACCTCGATTTGCGGCTGGTCGGGATGGCTGGCCAGCTGGGCCCGCAAGTCTTCCCAGGCGGCGCGCTCGGCTTGCTGGAGTGCCGGGTGGCTGCTGTCAGACAGCACAAACACATCGAAGGCCTGAACGTGGCCGCGTGCCGCAACGGATTCGCAAGTGGCGC
>MERZ01000165.1:1051-1524 GCA_001770785.1 Burkholderiales bacterium RIFCSPHIGHO2_12_FULL_61_11 | reverse complement strand
AGGAAGCGCATATCGGCAGCCGGCCGTTCTACCGCCACAAAAAATGGCAGGACGCGCAAATCTGGTCGATGGAGGCACTCAAGGCGGGTAACCGCGTGGTGGGGCCAGCCATTGTCGAGTCCCCGTCCACCCCCTTCATCGTGCCCTTGGGGTTCGAAACCTACTGCGACAAACACCGTTTGTTCCATCTTAAAGAAGTTAAACAAGGAGCTCAATCATGAACATGATGTCTAGAAAAGAATTTGGTTTGCCCGATTTGCTGGGCAATGGCAAGACCCTCAAAGAGCATCGCGACGAGGTGCTGGAGCGAACCAAAAGCACCGGCTTTTACAACGGCCTGGAGAAGCTGGAGTTCAAGGAATCCGACCCGATTACCTATGAAAAGCTGTTCTCCAGAATTCGTGGCGGCTTGGTGCATGCCCGCGAGACGGCAAAGAAAATTGCGGCCTCCCCCATCGTTGAGCAGGAAGGCG
>MERZ01000165.1:952-1040 GCA_001770785.1 Burkholderiales bacterium RIFCSPHIGHO2_12_FULL_61_11 | reverse complement strand
ACGCTGTACAACGCGGCCGGTGACTGCATCCTGACCTCGACCGGCATCATCATTCACGTCGGCACCATGGGCGCCGCTATCAAATACA
>MERZ01000165.1:0-893 GCA_001770785.1 Burkholderiales bacterium RIFCSPHIGHO2_12_FULL_61_11 | reverse complement strand
AACGACTGCTCCATCGGCAATGTGCATCCCTGCGATATCGCCACCATCGTTCCCATCTTCTGGGACGGCAAGCTGATCGGCTGGGTCGGCGGTGTGACCCACGTGATTGACCTCGGCGCCATGACACCGGGTTCGATGTCGACGGGGCAGGTCTCACGCTTCGGCGACGGCTTGCAAGTGACCTGCCGCAAGACCGGCATCAACGACACGCCGCTGCGCGACTGGCTGCACGAGAGCCAGCGCAATGTGCGCACCACCAAGTACTGGATCCTGGACGAACGCACGCGTATTGCCGGCTGCCACATGATCCGCAAGCTGGTGGAAGAAGTGCTGGAAGCCGAAGGCATTGAGAACTACACCAAGTTTGCCCACGAGATCATCGAAGAGGGTCGGCGCGGCCTGCAGGCACGGCTGAAAGCCATGACGGTTCCGGGCGTTTACCGCAGGGTTGCCTTTGTCGACATTCCTTATGACCATCCGGACATGAGCCTGGCATCCGAGTTCGGCAAGATGAACAGCATCATGCACGCGCCGTGTGAAATGACGATCCGCCCGGACGCCACCTGGAAGCTCAATTTCGAGGGCGCCAGTCGCTGGGGCTGGCACAGCTTCAACGCCAATCAGGTGGCCTTCACCAGCGGCATCTGGGTCATGCTGACGCAGACGCTGGTACCCACCGCGCGCATCAACGATGGCGCCTACTACGCGACCGAATTCAAGCTGCCCAAGGGCACCTGGATGAATCCGGATGACCGGCGCACGGCGCATGCCTACGCCTGGCACTTCCTGGTGTCCGGCTGGAGCGGCATCTGGCGCGGCATGAGCCAGTCCTACTTTGCCCGCGGCTACCTGGAGGAAGTCAATGCCGGCAACGCCAACACCTCCAACTGGCT
>MERZ01000164.1:6578-7246 GCA_001770785.1 Burkholderiales bacterium RIFCSPHIGHO2_12_FULL_61_11 | reverse complement strand
CGCGCTTCAAGATGGAAAAAACCTACTGGGTGCAGGTGGAAGGTGTGCCGGGCGAAGAAGCCCTGGAGGCCCTGCGCCAGGGCGTGCCGCTCAAGGACGGCACGACCCGCCCGGCCCGGGCCAGGTTGATGGAGCCGCCGCCCGGGCTGTGGGAGCGCGAGCCGCCGGTTCGCGTTCGCCAGTCCATCCCCACCGCCTGGATAGCGCTGGCCATCAAGGAGGGCCGCAACCGCCAGGTGCGGCGCATGACGGCGGCCGTGGGCTTTCCAACCCTGCGCCTGATCCGCGCGGCCATCGGCCCTTACCGCCTGGACGGCCTGGCACCGGGAACCTGGCGAGAAAGCCAGGGGGATGCGTTTTAATTGAACGGGGTCAACGGGATTCGTCCACGGCTTCGCCCACCACCAGATAACGCTTGACCAGGTCAAAGAAGCGATCATAAAAAGCGTCCGAGGAGATGGTTCTGCTGGCCACTTTGACCATGGAATCATTGCTCGAGGTAAATGGCAGCGAGACCGAGCCCAGCGCCCCCACGCCCAAGCTGGCCGAATTGTTGCTTTTCTTCAGGGCGTAAACGTCCTGCAGGGCGGTGACAAAACCCAGGCTGACTTGTCCATTGAGGCTGTCCGGGGCGCACACGACCCGAATTTCCATTTGCAGGTGCGACT
>MERZ01000164.1:3055-6553 GCA_001770785.1 Burkholderiales bacterium RIFCSPHIGHO2_12_FULL_61_11 | reverse complement strand
TTCCTCCTGTGACGCAAACGCCTTCACCGGCGTCCCGCAACCCGTCAGCAGGCTTGAGAGGCTCAAAAAACCGATCAGCCAGACGGTGGCGCTACAACGCATCCATGACAGATTCAAAACCAGGCACTCCTTCAGGCAAAGATAGAATTTTTTCCGTTCACCAGACAATACTACAAACGCCCAAATGGAATAAGTCAGGCTTTCAGCCTTTGGGGGCTGAAATGCCTGACATTTCCTGATCCAGTGGATACGCTTCAGGCGCCATGGGCACCTGAAGTGTTTTCTAGCGCCGACCGCGGCGATCGTTGCGCATCATCCGTTCAACTTCGGCGCGCAGCGCCGTGAGTTCATTTCGCAGTTGACGGCGTTCTTGCCGGGTCACGACGCCGTCACGCTTGAAGCTCGCCTCGTGGCGTGCAATGTCGCGCTCCCGGCTGTACAACCGGCGCGCTTCCCGCCGGTTAATGCGACCGGAACGGACGCCCTCATCAATGCTCTCGCTGATATTGAACTGACGATTGTCAATCCCGTAGGTATTGCCGCGTTGCCCGACGACGTCGCGGTTTGCCATCATGCGTTCAACGTCGGCGCTCAGGCGATCCAGGTCCGTCCTTAACTGCTGGCGCTCCTGGGGCGTGGCCCTGCCATCTGATTTGTAGCGGCTTTCGCGAATGTCAATTTCGCGGTCACGGCGATAGAGATCTCGCGCCTCGGAAGGCGTGATGTGGCCGGACGCCAGGCCTTGCTGGATGCGGGCACTGATCGCTTGCTGCGCATTGTCAATGCGGGGCGTGTTGGTGCCTTGGGCCATGGCCGGGGAAAGCCCCAGGCCGACGAACAGGGCTGATGCCAATAATGAAGCAGTAAAAAATTTCGATTTCATAAGGTTTCCCGATTTTGTGGATGAACTGGCCAACAACACATTGAGAAATTTGCCGTCGCTGAAACGGATTCCAGGTTCGACAAACGCCTGCTGGCGCTACTCCTGAATCGCTGCTGCTGCAAGGCATCTCTGCGATTCGGACAGTTCATTGTTGCCCTGCCTCTGTTAACGCCGTGTAAGACAAACAGAGATTTACCCGGTATTTACCTCGCGACTTCATGTGTATCAGGATGCTCTTTTTGCCTCTAATGGCACTGACTGCTGCCGCGATTTCGGGCCTATGAGAAGTGGCGCTGGTGCCTTGCCACCATCGGCCAGCGATGCGCCGACAATGGCGAGCGCAATACACTGCAGCAACTCCCAGCCAGTGACCACTGGCATCCATCAGACGATGGGAGTGCGCTATTCTGTACGCTTACCAAATCCCCTCTAATTGAACAAGACCCATGTATCTGAAGCGTATCGATGACTAATGCCCAATGGTTTTTCATGGTGGGCGGGCTGTTGCTTGTCATGGGCCTGACATTCACCGTCCTCAAGCGCTCGCCGATCACGGCTGCCATCATTTATCTGGCGGTGGGGCTGGTGGTGGGGCCGAGCGGGCTCAATTTATTTCACTTCAATCCGCTCAAGGAATCTGCGCTGCTCGAAGCGCTGACTGAAGTAGCGGTGTTGATTTCGCTATTTTCCGCCGGCGTCAAGATGCCGGTACCGTTCAGTTTTGTCCGCTGGCGCACGCCGATCCTGCTGGCGACCGTTTCCATGGCCGTCACCGTCGCGCTGGTCGCGGCCTTTGCCTGCTACGTGCTGGGCCTGCCCTTGGGCGCAGGCGTGCTGCTGGGCGCGATCGTGGCACCGACCGATCCAGTGCTGGCAACCGACGTGCAGATTCGCCACCCCGGAGACCGCGACCAGTTGCGCTTTACCCTGACCTGCGAGGCGGGCATGAACGACGGCAGTGCTTTTCCGTTTGTCATGCTGGGCCTGGGGCTGCTGGGCCTGCACAAGCTCGGCGATTTTGGTCTGAACTGGCTGTTGGTGGATGTGCTTTGGGCCACGCTGGGCGGCATTGTCATCGGCATTGCGGCGGGCGTTGCACTGGCGCGGCTGGGGTGGAAATTGCGTCGCGCGCCACATCAACACGAACTGCTGGACGACTTCCTCGGCCTCGGGCTGATTGGTGTCGTCTATGGCCTGACCGTGATGCTTCACGCCTGGGGATTTCTGGCGGTTTTTTTCGCCGCCGTCGCGCTGCGCCAGACCGAACTGAAGCTGGCCAAAGCTGACCAGCATTCTGTGGACGAGCGCGCATCCGGGGAAACCGTTCCCGCGGATACTCCTGCAGGACCTGATCCCGAGCCGCTGCCAACGGTCAGCGAGGGATCACTGGTGTTCAAGGAACATCTGGAGAGGCTTTCGGAATTGGTGCTGATCCTGCTGGTCGGTGGCTCCCTGTTTCTAAGCTCGTGGACCTGGGAAGCGGCAGGGCTGGCCTTGTTCTTGTTTGTGGTTGCGCGCCCTGTCAGCGTCCTCATCGGCTTGTTGGGCACGCACGCCACATGGCGAATACGCGGCTTGACAGGCTGGTTCGGCGTACGCGGGATCGGCTCGCTCTACTACCTGATGTACGCCATACAACACGGGCTGCCCGAGCCGCTGGCCCTGCAATTGAT
Organism: Burkholderiales bacterium RIFCSPHIGHO2_12_FULL_61_11; assembly: GCA_001770785.1. Lineage (GTDB taxonomy): Bacteria > Pseudomonadota > Gammaproteobacteria > Burkholderiales > Burkholderiaceae_C > Polaromonas. The sequence goes on along the minus strand of MERZ01000164.1, from coordinate 3,997 downwards.
ACAGCTGACGCTGATTGTGGTGACGCTCTCAATTCTTCTGCACGGCATCAGTGTCAAACCGCTCATGTGGCGTTTCTGGCGACGCAGCAAGTGGATATCGTTACCCTGAAAATGCAAAGGGGATCATGGCGTTCCGCGTGAGCGCGACCGCCACGATATAGGCAAATGTGGCCAGCGCGGCAATGAATGCCCAGCCCCGCACCGCCCTGGTTTTGCCGCGTTTCAGGGCCACGGTGCCAAGCCCGATATACGCGAGCAGTGCGAGCACCTTGGCGGTCAGCCAGGCTTGAACAAAGGGGTACTGGGCACTCCAGAAAACCATGATCAATGCGCTGCCCAGCAGCAGCGTATCGACAATATGCGGCAAAACCTTGACCCAGCGCTGCTGCAGCATGTCCGAGTCACGCAGCATCCAGATGCCGCGCAACAGGAAAAAACTGCCGCTTAATGCCGCGCAGGTGATGTGAAGGTACTTGAGCGCGAGGTAGTTCACGGCTCAGTTTAAAGCCTCATCGGTTTAAAGCTTATCGCGTGACCCGGAAATCAATCACGATTTCACCGGGCTCGCGCGAGACATACGCGATCTTGATCTGGTCGCCGAAGTGGCCGCTGATCTGCGACAGCAAGGGCAAGGGATCATGGTCGTTGCAAAAACGCATGGTCTCGCCGGCCTGCAGCGCATCCAGCGCGCCAAAGATCGCGGCGTGCCGGAATCGTTTGGCAACGCCGCGCGCATCGAACGGGTAAACGCCTTCGGCGACCACGGGAAGGGAACAATTGTGTGTCATGAAAATACTCCTGGCTTTTGGTGAACCAAAGAGGCCGGTTTTGGCCTGCCTCTTTGAAAGGGGGGGTTGCTCAAACTCTGGTCAGGCCTTTTTTGCGATAGCCACAGGGATCCCTGCCAGCTGCTTACGTTGGCCGCCCATCAGCAAACGTAGC
>MERZ01000164.1:0-3041 GCA_001770785.1 Burkholderiales bacterium RIFCSPHIGHO2_12_FULL_61_11 | reverse complement strand
GAAAAGGGTTCCGATGGCAAACACCACATCGCCCGGAACCCGCATCCAGACCAGGGTTTCCATCAAGGGCGAATGAATGACTTCCGGTGAGCGGGCGAACCACATGCCCTGGGTAATGCTGGCCCAGACCTGGTAAATACCGGCGGGCACCAGCGAGATGAAGACCATCATGCCCAAGCCGATGTTAAGCGACCAGAACATCGGGGCCAGCAGCTTGTCAGACCATGCGGCACGATCAGACAGGCCGCGCAGACAGAACAGCAGCAGCCCGATGCCCAGCATGCCATACACGCCGAACAGTGCCGCATGGCCGTGGGCAGCCGTCATGTTGAGGCCCTGCATGTAATACAGCGCGAGCGGCGTATTGATCGAGAAACCCAGCAAGCCTGCGCCCACCACGTTCCAGAAACCGACCGCGATGAAGCACAGAATCGGCCACTTGTAGGCCTGCACCCAGGGTGCCGACTTGGAGCGTTGGTAGTTGCGATAGGCCTCAAAGCCGATCATCGCCAGCGGAACCACTTCCAGCGCCGAGAACATCGCGCCGATCGCAATGACAAAGGTCGGCGTGCCGGTGAAGTACAGATGATGCAAGGTACCCAAAATGCCGCCGAACAGGAACACGATGGTTTCCAGCACGATGGCGCTGTTGGCGGTGCTGGCGCGGATCAGCCCCAGACGGGTGAACAGCAGGGCAATAACGGCCGTGGCGAACACTTCAAAGAAGCCTTCCACCCACAGGTGGACCAGCCACCAGCGCCAGTACTCGATCATCGAGTAATGGGTACTCTGGCCCCAGGTCAACGACGTTGCGTAAAAGCCGCCGATGCACAGGGCCGCCAGGAAGACCATCGCAATCAGGCCGCGGCTTTCGGAAGGCTTTTTCAAGGCAGGCATCAACCCGCGACCGAGCAGCGTGACCCAGAACAGCAAGCCGATGAACAGCAGGACTTGCCAAATGCGGCCCATGCTGGTGAATTCCAGACCCTGGTTGCCGATCCAGAAGCTGAAATCATTGCCCAGGTGTTGCAAGGTGCCGAGCCAGCCGAAGGCCGTTGAGCCGACCACGATGAACAGCAGCGCGTAGAACAGCACATCGACACCCAATTTCTGGTACTTCGGCTCATGGCCCGAGATCGCAGGCGCAATATACAAGCCGGTCGCCAGCCAGGCGGTCGCAATCCAAAGCACCGCGAACTGGGTGTGAATGGTGCGGCTCACCGTAAAGGGCAGAATTTCCGCCAGCGGAAAGCCGAAGAAGCTCTGGCCCTCGACCGCATAGTGGGCGGTGATCACCCCCATGCCGACCTGCGCCAGAATCAGGCCAATCACCACATAGAAGTATTTCCGGGTCGCCTTCATCGACGGCGTCGGCTTCAGATCGAACAGCGGATCGGCCTTGAGCGGGGCCGGGTCGCCTTCCTCTTTGCGGATCGAGTGGTAAAAAATCATGCCCGCAATGGCGGCAATCATGAAAATGATGCTGGCAATCGACCAGATGCCGGCACCGGCGGTCGGCGTATTGTCAACCAGCGGTTCGTGCGGCCAGTTGCTGGTGTAGCTCAGATCGGCCTCACCGGGCCTGTCAGTGGCTGCCGACCAGGCGGACCAGAAGATGAAGGCTGGCAGCGCCTGCAGATCAGCCGGGTCGGGCAACAAGCCCGCGTTCATCGCATATTGTTCGCGCAGCTTGTCCAGTGACGCATCATTGCCAAACAGACCGGTATAGTGCCGCACGACTTGGGCAACCGCCTCGGCGCGCTCAGGCGATAGCGTGATGACACCGGTTTGCGCGTCGTAGGTATTGCGTCGCATCTCGGCTTTGAGCCGGGCGTTCAGTTCGCCTTGCTGACCGACGCCCAGTTGCTCAAAGGCCTTGCCGAAATCACGCTGCGCCCACACTGCGCGCAGCGCCAGCGCTTCGCGATGCAGCCAGTCGGCCGACCAGTCCGGCGCCACATAACTGCCGTGGCCCCATACCGAGCCCAGCTGCTGACCACCGGCGGAAAGCCAGGCTTCCTGACCGCGTTGAACTTGTCCCTCGGAAAACAGCACCGTTCCCTGGGTGCTGATGACTTGTTTTGGAATGGGCGGCGCTGTCAGATATATCTCGGTGCCGACCCAGCCTAAAACGGCAAAGGACAGAGCGCAGATGACGGCAAGCCAGGTCCAGAGTTTGCGTGTTGCGTGCATGGCAAATTTTCTTTGTTGGAGTTAAAAAAAGTGACGGATCAGATTCCATTAAAGGTGGATTCTATATACATCATATCAAACATGCAACTCCCATACATCTTATAGGCAACACCTTTTCACAAAAAAAATGTGTAAACCTATAAAATGAATACAGCATTAAATGGAAACAACATGACGCATCATCTTTTCTTCCCGCGGGCTTTCGTCGCGTCATGAGACTGACCACCTTCACCGACTACGCGCTGCGCACCCTGATGCACCTCGCCGCCAATCGTGATCGACTGGTCACGATTCAGGACATCGCAAATGCGCATGGCATCGCCAAAAACCATTTAACCAAGGTGGTGCATCTACTCGGCCTGCTGGGTGTCATTCAGACTGTCAGGGGCCGCCATGGCGGGATCCAGCTGGCAAGGGAGCCGGAGCAGATTAATATCGGCGCCGTCGTGCGCCGTACCGAGCCCGACTTTTTCATGGCGGAGTGCTTTGACAAAAAAAGGAACGAATGCCTTTACAGCCCGTCCTGCATGCTTAAAGATGTACTGGGTTCCGCCACGGCCGCCTACTTGGAGGTGCTCGACGGCGTGACGCTGGCAGATATCCTCGGAAAGAGCGGCACTCGCTCAGGCCATGCCGGAGCGGTCAAACCACTGCGCTTCCATGCCCAGGAAAAGACCAAAAAATAGCTCCAGCGCTCAGGCAGAACACAGGCTTGCAGAAACCGGGATGTATGGACATCCCGGTCCGCCCTCAAATCAGCTTGGAGTAGGTTGACGTTGTGGGTTGCGTCAGGTATTTATCAAAGACCATGGCGCTGGCGCGCACGAAGAGGCGCCCTTTTGCGGTGA
>MERZ01000163.1 GCA_001770785.1 Burkholderiales bacterium RIFCSPHIGHO2_12_FULL_61_11 | reverse complement strand
CTTCGTCTTTCCAGGTCGAAGACAGGGCCTCGGACTTGACTTCCTTTTTACCGGCGACTGCCACGGCACCTGGTGCACCCGGCTTGACGGCGCCCGGCACCACAGCCGGTTTGTGCAGGGTTCCCTTGGCGACGGTCTTGATGTCCACGTGGGGCACCAGCACGCGCTTGGGTGCGGACAGCATGGCCCGAATGCCTGCGGCTTCAGCTTCAGCCCTGCTGCGACGCTCTTGCAAGTCCTGGGCTTTGGCGGCATCCGCCTGGAATTCTGCGGTGGCCTTGGCTTTGCTAGCCACAAGCACGGCCGCCGCCTTGGCCGCTTTAGCAGCCTGTTCTGCCGCCGCTGTCTCAGCGAGTCTGGATGCCGCTTCGTCGGTTGCAGGCTGGGCGACCGCTTTGGCTTTTGCCGTGGCGGGCTTGGCCTTTTTGGCCGCCTCAGCCGCTTGGGCGGCAGCCTGGGTAATTTGCGCAGCGGCTTCGCGTTCCAGCTCGCGCGCCGCTTCCATGGCATCCTGCTCTTCACGCAGACGGCGCTTTTCCACCAACTCTTCTTCCTGGCGGCGCAGCAATTGTGCATGGCGGCTGGCTTCTTCTTCGCGGCGAATCAACTCGCTGTCATCGATCACCGGTGCAGGTGGTGGTGCAGCAGCAACTGCGGGCTGTACTTCCTCGACAGGCAGGTCGGAGCCGTCTTCGCGCTTGATGAAGGTGCGCTTTTTACGAACTTCCACCTGGATGGTGCGGGCCCTGCCCGTGGCGTCAGCCTGCTTGATTTCACTGGTGGACTTCTTCACCAGCGTGATTTTCTTACGCTCAGCCGTGGCAGTGCCATGGCTGGCCTGCAGATAGCCGAGCAGCTTTTGCTTGTCCGATTCGGACAGGCGATCGCTGTCCTGTGACTTGGCAACGCCCGCGCTGGTCAATTGCTCGATCAGGGTGGCGGTTGGTTTATTCAGTTCAGCTGCGAATTCAGCGACGGTAGTGGTACTGGACATATTTGGTTTTCCTGCTGGCCTCCATGATCATTGCTCTTGGGCCGTTGCAGGGGATGCAGCGGTATCGGCACCGTCATCGGTAAACCAATGGGCGCGTGCAGTCATGATCAGGGTCTTGGCTTCGTCCGCGGACTGGCCAGTGATATCTGTAAGTTCGTCAACAGCCAGATCAGCCAGATCGTCACGGGTGTGGATACCCGCTTCGGTGAGTTTGGCGATCAGCTCGGGGGTAAGGCCTTCAACGTCACGCAGGTTCTGCGAAACACCTTCGGCATTTTCTTCCTTGGCAATTTCCATCGTCAGAAGGGCATCTTTGGCGCGGGTACGCAACTCATTGACGGTGTCTTCATCAAACGTTTCGATCTCAAGCATTTCCTGCAGCGGCACATAGGCCACTTCTTCGAGGCTGGTAAAGCCCTCGGAGATCAGGATGTCGGCGATTTCTTCGTCGACATCGAGTTTTTCCATAAAAAGCTTGCGGCTGACGTCGGTTTCAGACGCCTGCTTTTCAGCCGATTCATTGGCGTCCATGATGTTGATCTTCCAGCCAGTCAGCTCGGAAGCCAGGCGCACGTTCTGGCCGCCGCGGCCAATGGCAATGGCGAGATTTTCCTCATCGACCACCACGTCCATGGCATGACGCTCTTCGTCCACCACGATGGAAGACACGTTGGCCGGAGCCAGCGCGCCAATCACAAACTGGGCCGGATCTTCGCTCCACAGCACGATATCCACGCGCTCGCCGGCCAGCTCGTTGGTCACGCCGTTGACACGGGTTCCGCGAACGCCAACGCAGGTGCCAATCGGGTCGACGCGCTTGTCATGCGACAGCACGGCAATCTTGGCACGCGAGCCAGGGTCACGGGCGCAGGATTTAATCTCCAGCAAGCCCTGCTCGATCTCGGGAACTTCCTGACGGAACAGCTCAATCATGTACTCTGGCGCAGTACGCGACAGGATGATGGGCGCGCCGCGCAGGGTGGTGTCCACTTCCATGATCATGGCGCGGACGCGGTCACCGGAGCGCAGGTTTTCTTTTGGAATCATGTCGCCGCGACGCAGGCGGCCTTCGACGCGGCCGGACTCGACAATCAGGTCGCCCTTATCCATGCGTTTGACAGTGCCGACAAAAATCTTGTCACCACGCGACATGAAGTCGTTGAGCAGCATTTCCCGCTCGGCGTCCCGGATTTTTTGCAGAATAACCTGCTTGGCCGCCTGCGCGCCAATACGGCCAATCGGCAGGCTTTCAATCGGCTTTTCGATGAAGTCGCCCTCTTCGATGTCGGGAATTTGGTCGCGCGCGTCGCTCACCAGCTCTTCGGCGTCCGGATTTTGCAGACCGGTTTCGTCGGGCACGACCAGCCAGCGGCGAAAAGTCTCGTACTTGCCGCTGTCGCGGTCCACCGCAACACGAATGTCCACCTCGCCCGGAAACACCTTCTTGGTGGCCGAAGCAAGCGCAAGCTCGACGGCGCCAAAAACGACGTCACGCTCAATATTTTTCTCACGAGATATGGCATCAACCAACATCAACAGTTCGCGATTCATTTCACAAGCCTGCCTTTCTTAATTATTTCTCTGTCGCTTTATCTGCAACCGGGACTATTTTGGGTCGGCGCCCCTTGAAATCAACCACCGGCGCCAAGCGCGCCTGGTGAATTTCGTCCCGGGTAAACCTGAGCGCCTGCAGCGGTGCGGGAATCTTTTTTTTACTGACCTTCTGACCTGGCTTGGTAACAGGCTCATCGCGCCAGACAATCTGCCAGCCGGGCAGGCCGTCATGGGGCTCGGCGCGCTCCAACGTACCGCGAAATTTTTTACGGTTGGCCGAGACCGCCGAACCTGCGCTGGCAGCCACGCCGATTGGCGCTTTAAGGGTGATGTCGATCAACTCACCCGTAAAACGCTCAAAATCTTTTTCACTGCGCAGCAGCCTGTCAATGCCGGGGGAACTGACTTCCAGCCGGGCATAGTCGGCGCCTTCAACTTCCAGCACAAACTGCAACTGGCGCGTCACTTTTTCGCAGTCTTCCGCATTAATGAACTGCTCGGCCCCTGGGACGTAAGGCATGTCAATTGTGACACGCAGCAAACCGCCACTGGTTCGCTCGATTTCCACGAGCTCGTAACCCAGTCCTGTAACCGTTTGCTCAATCGTCTTTTGGAAGTCCATTCAGTCTTTTTAAACCAGTCTGCAAAAACACACGCCCAAAAAAAAGGGCGGTGAAAACCCGCCCATTTGGTCGTGAAGCGCATATTGTAACGTGCCAAGCCCATCGGCGCAAACAATTTCCCGCCTGAATTTACCAAAAGCGCCCAGAGCCTGGGACTTGGCCCATGGTAACTGGTGTTAGCGGGTGTCAATCCTGCGCAAGATGGCTAAACCGGCGCCACCAATACACGGGTGTAAGGGTGTTGCGGCGCATCCAGCACGTCGAGGACTGCGCCGGATTCGACCACTTCGCCGTCTTTCATCACGATCACCTCATGAGCCATGGCGCGAATCGCGTCAACGTCATGGGTGATGAGCAAATAGCTCAAACCGCGCTCGCGCTGCAAGCGCTGCAACAGCGCCAGCACCTGCTTCTGGATAGTCACGTCGAGCGCACTGGTCGGCTCATCAAGCACCAGCAGACTGGGATTAATGATGAGCGCGCGCGCAATCGCCAGCCGCTGGCGCTGTCCGCCTGAAAACTCATGCGGATAACGCTGTAACAAACCCGGAAACTGGCTCTCGTCCATGCCCACGTCCGCCAGTGATTTCAGGGCGCGCAGCCGCCTTTTCGCCTGGCTCAACAAGGGCTCATGCACCAACAAACCCTCCTCCACAATGGCAGCAACGGTCATGCGCGGTGACAGCGAGGAAAACGGGTCCTGAAACACCACCTGGACCGCTCGGCGAATGGCCTTGTTGCCTGCTGCCTGCCTGCTCCAGCATTGGCCGGCGGCTTGCAATTGCCCGGAAAAGGCAAGCAGCCCGAGGCACGCCAGGGCCAGGGTGGACTTGCCGGAGCCCGATTCACCGATCACCCCAAGCGTCTTGCCGGGTGGAATGTCGAACGTGGCGTCCTGGACGGCAACAAATTCACCACTTTTGAACCAGCCGCGCAAGCCGGGAATGGCAACCGGGTAAGCGACACGCAGATGGCGGGCCTGCATGACAGGCGCGGCGTTGGCGGCCAACGGTGCCGGGACGGCGACATCACGGACCGGCCGGCTTTCGATGAGTTTGCGTGTGTAGGGGTGCCGCGGCTGGGCAAATACATCAGCCACCAGCCCGTGCTCCACGATGTGACCGTTTTCCATCACCGCAACTCGGTCAGCGAAGCGGCGCACCAGATTCAGGTCGTGCGTAATCATGATCACGGCCATGCCGTTTCGGCGCTGCAAGTCGCTGAGCAAATCCAGGATCTGACTGCGCAGCGTGACGTCCAGCGCCGTGGTCGGCTCGTCAGCCAGCAGCAACTTGGGGCGACACGCCAGTGCCATGGCAATCATGGCCCGTTGGCGCTGCCCCCCAGACAGCTGATGAGGAAAGGAACGCGCCCGCCGCTCAGCCTCCGCGATACCCGTATCAGCTAATAATTTGATAGCTGCTTGGGCACACTCCGCTTGGGATAAACCTTGTTTTAGCTGCATGACTTCGGCAATCTGCTCGCCCACGCTGAACAAGGGGTTCAGCGCCGTCATGGGTTCCTGAAAAATCATGGCAATGTCGCGGCCCCGGATGCCGCGCAACTCGCGTTCTGGCATGGAAAGCAAATCCACAACGGGCCGCTCTGGCCCGGCAAACAGCGCCTGCCCGCTGATCTCGGCGTTTTGCACCAGCCGCAGCAGACTCAAGGCCGTTACTGTCTTGCCGGAGCCCGACTCCCCCACCAGAAGCAGCTTTTCGCCGGGCGCGATGGAAAAATCGATGCCATGCACGACTTCCTTGCCGGCAAAGGAAACACGCAGATTCTCTACCTTTAGCAAAGGCGTGCTCACTGGTCTGCCTTTCGTGGATCCAGCGCATCGCGCAAGGCGTCGCCCATGAAGGTCAGCAACAGCAAAGTGACCACCAGCACGGCAAACGTTGACAGCGAAATCCACCACGCGTCAATATTGGCCTTGCCCTGGTTCAGCAATTCGCCCAACGAAGGCGTGCCCGGCGGCACCCCCAGGCCGAGGAAATCCAGCGAAGTCAGCGCCAAAATGGCCGCGCTCATGCGAAAAGGCAAAAAAGTCACCACGGGCGTCAGGCTATTGGGCAAGATGTGCCGCCACATGATCTGCAGATTGCCCACCCCCAAGGCTCTGGCCGCCCGCACGTAGTCCATTTGGCGGTTGCGCAAAAACTCGGCGCGCACGTAATCGGAAAGCCCCATCCAGCCAAACAGGCTGAGCAGCAAGAGCAGCAAGGCCACACTGGGCGCAAAAATGGCGCTGAAAATAATCAACAGATACAACTCGGGCATGGAACCCCAGATTTCCATGAAGCGCTGAAACACCAGGTCGGTTTTGCCGCCCGCAAAGCCCTGAATGGCCCCGGTGATCACACCGATCACGACACCAATGACAGTCAGCGCCAAGCCAAACAGCACGCTCAAGCGGAAGCCGTAAATCAGTTGCGTCAGCAAATCGCGCCCACGGTCGTCGGTGCCCAGCAGGTTGCTCTGCGAAGGCGCGGACGGATTGGGGTCCTTCGCAAAATAGTTGATGGTGCGCGGACCATAAGGATTAGGCGGATAAATCGCCCAATTGCCGTTCTGGCTCAACTTTTCACGGATGAAAGGGTCCAGGTAATCGGTCGGCGTGTCAAAGTCGCCCTCGAAGGTTTTTTCTGAATAGTCCTTGACCAACGGAAAGTAAAGCCCGCCCCTGTAATGGACCAGCAGCGGCTTGTCGTTTGACAGCACCTCGGCAAACAGGCTGAGCACCACCAGCACGCAAAACAGCACCAGACTCCAGTAACCGAGACGATTGCGTCTAAACCGCTGCCAGGCACGGCGGGATGGACTGGCCCCCACGCTTGTCGCTTCGCGTACTACGCTGCCCCCCGAGGGGGCTGAGCTTGCTTGGGGCGGCCCGGCGCTGCGTTCGCTGGCCCCCACGCTTGTCGCTTCGCGTACTACGCTGCCCCCCGAGGGGGCTGAGCTTGCTTGGGGCGGCCCGGCGCTGCGTTCGCTGTCAGTCGAATTTGACACGAGGGTCCACCCACACATAGCAAAGGTCACTGACCAGCTTGGTCACCAGTCCGATCAGTGTAAAAAAATAGAGGGTGCCGAGCACGACGGGGTAATCGCGCCGGATCACGCTTTCGTAGCTGAGCAAGCCGAGGCCGTCGAGTGAAAACAGCGTTTCAATCAGCAACGACCCGGTGAAAAATGCCCCGATAAAGGCGGCCGGGAAGCCGGTGATGATGGGAATCAGCGCATTGCGAAACACATGTTTCCAGAGCACTTGCCGCTCGCTCAAGCCCTTGGCGCGGGCCGTCAGCACATATTGTTTGCGGATTTCTTCCAGAAACGAGTTTTTGGTCAGCACCGCCGTCACGGCAAAGCTGCCCAGCACCATGGAAATGACAGGCAGCGTGATGTG
>MERZ01000162.1:8145-8298 GCA_001770785.1 Burkholderiales bacterium RIFCSPHIGHO2_12_FULL_61_11 | reverse complement strand
CCATTGCAGCAGCGTGGGGTTGCGCTCGCCAAAGGCAACGCCCGCGGCCAGCTCGAAAGTGGTGCGTGTGCTTTCCGGTAAGCCCAGCAGGCGCTGTTCAATGGCGGGCGACAACTGGCCCGTTCCCAGGCTCAGCGTGGCGGGTTTGCTGTC
>MERZ01000162.1:7764-8104 GCA_001770785.1 Burkholderiales bacterium RIFCSPHIGHO2_12_FULL_61_11 | reverse complement strand
GGTAGTGCAGGGTCAGAAAAGAGCCTGGCTGAATGACGGGTGGATTAACGTGAGTGGCGGTTTGCATGATGGACATAAGGCTTTCCGAGCTGACAACTGTTTGTAAACTGCCCCTATTGTAGAAAATTAGACTCGCCCGTGAACCAAACCCTTGCCGATTGCCTGACCATGCTGATCAAAGACCTGCCAGAAGACGCCCGCCCCCGCGAAAAACTGCTGGCCCGTGGCCCCGGCGCGCTCAGCGACGCCGAGCTGCTGGCCTTGCTGCTGCGCACCGGCCTGCCCGGCAAAAATGCGCTTCAGATGGGGCAGGAGTTGCTGGAAAAATTCGACGGGGTGG
>MERZ01000162.1:6595-7748 GCA_001770785.1 Burkholderiales bacterium RIFCSPHIGHO2_12_FULL_61_11 | reverse complement strand
CGGGCCCGAAGCGCTCAAATGCATCAAGGGACTGGGTCCGGCCAAACGGGCCGAACTGGTCGCCGTGCTGGAGTTGGCGCGCCGAGCGCTGGCCGAGGAGCTGAAGGAAAAAACGCTGTTTGCCACGCCCCAGGCAGTGCGCGACTATCTGCAGTTGCAGCTGGGCGGCCGGCTCCACGAGATTTTTGCCGTGCTGTTTCTGGACAGCCAGCACCGGCTGATCGTGCTGGAGGAGCTGTTTCGCGGCACGCTCACGCAAACCAGCGTCTATCCGCGCGAGGTGGTGATCCGGGCCCTGGCGCTCAACGCGGCCAGCGTGGTGCTGGCACACAACCACCCGAGCGGCGCCGCCCAGCCCTCGCGCGCCGACGAGGCGCTGACGCAAACGCTCAAGGCCGCCCTGGCGTTGGTGGACGTCCGCGTGCTCGACCACTTTGTGGTGACAAGTACCCAGGCCGTCTCGATGGCCGAGCTGGGACTGCTTTAGCATCCAGCCATCCAGCCATCCTGGCAGCCCTATCCCTTCACACCATGCCCGCGCCTGCCCCCAAACGCCTCAAACACCTCCCGCTCAGGGATTTGAAAGATCTCGGAATCGTCAAACGGGAGATCGAGGCGCGCGCCAAGCTCAAACAAGAGCGTCTTGCGGCGCGCCTGGCTGCCGCAGCGAAAGCCAAAGCCGAAAAGGAACTGTTTTCGCGCGCCATCGGTCCCGTCAAGGCCTTATCGGCCAAACACTTGCCCGGCCACAGGGCGAGACCGCAGCGGATCCCGCCCGCCCCCATCCCGTCGCAAAAGCAGCGTGACGAGCAGGCCGTGATGCGTGAAGCGATCTCGGACGACTTTGACGTGGAAAGCCTGCTGGACACCGACGAAGCGCTGAGTTTTCGCCGCCCGGGGCTGGGGCCCGACGTTTGCGCCAAGCTACGCCGGGGCAACTGGTGCATTCAGCGCCAGCTCGACCTGCATGGCTTTCGCCGTGAAGAGGCACGCGAAGCGCTGGCGGTTTTTATCCGCGAAGCGAACAAAGCCGGCCTGCGCTGCGTGCGCGTGGTCCACGGCAAGGGCCTGGGCTCGCCCGGCAAAACGCCGGTGCTCAAGGGCAAGGTGCAAGGCTGGCTGATTCAAAAGCAGGAAGTGCTGGCCTTTGTGC
>MERZ01000162.1:5864-6583 GCA_001770785.1 Burkholderiales bacterium RIFCSPHIGHO2_12_FULL_61_11 | reverse complement strand
GGCCCCACGGCCGGTATCGGTGGCCGCTCGATGTTGCCAAAGCCACGGTAGGGCCGCTGGCGCAACATCGGGCGCTCACTGACCGCGAGCGCGCGCATCACCGCCGCGGTGCGCGTTTCCACGCCCAGCTTCACATAGATATGCTCCAGGTGTTTTTGCACGGTGCGCGGACTGATGGAAAGCAAGGCCGCGATCTCGGTATCCGTCTTGCCGCACGCCAGCCAGTGCATTACCTCGCTTTCGCGCGGTGTCAGCTCTGGCGGGTCGAGGTCGGGCGGCTCCGTCGGGAACGGCAGCGGCGACTCGCCGGGCACCGTGGCGAGGGCCTTGCACGCGTGGCGGTACAGGAAGGCAAGATGCGGGCGCAACAGATCGAGCCGCTCGCGGTCGCGTTGGTCGAAGTCATGGCCGCGCCGGTTCAGCTCCAGGCTCACCAGCGTTCGGCGATCCCTGAATAGCGGCACGGCAATCGTGTACTCGAGTCCGATGCGCCGGCGGTCGCCGCCGTGCAGGGCGCTGCGCTGAAAGTCGTTCCGGCTCACCAGCTCGGAGAGGCCGCGCGTCAGCAATCCTCCTTCAATGCCGTGATGGCGAGGCAGCGGATGCTCGAAAAAATTCCGGTCAAGGCATTCGATCTGAGCGCCACCCAGCCGCACGCCGGGCAGGTCGATCACCTGGCGGTGGCCCGTGCGCAGATCGCGGATCGAGAGCGTTGTCAG
>MERZ01000162.1:0-5840 GCA_001770785.1 Burkholderiales bacterium RIFCSPHIGHO2_12_FULL_61_11 | reverse complement strand
CGCCAGCACCGCGGCGCGCGCAAAGCTGTTGATGTCGCCCGCCTGCGCCTCAATGCGAGCGAGCACGCGCAACGCGCCGGCGTAGTCGTTTCGGGTGAGATGGTTCATCGTTGCTCCCTGTGCTTCATACGCATTTCTGCGTATTGGTAACTTGCCCTGGCGCTCGCAGGATGTCGCTCCGGGCAGCCCATTTGCGATTCAGTATAGGGAGCGCTCCCGTACGGTGCAAGCCCAGCCATAAGGAGAAAGGCAAGGACAAAGAGATGGCCATCGACGAAGGGAAACTCAATGAGTTCACGGCAGGGAACCGGCCACACGCAGCCGCACTGACCCGCGTTATCCGCGCCAATGGTTGTCCGCAGCTGCGAGTGCTTACGTCTGTTACGAACCTGAAAGCGCACGCGTTTTTCGGCCGGGCGCATTTTTTCCGTCTCTGCCTTTCATCTGCACGCCCGCTTCACGCGCGCAGGAGGCGGGGCTGTGTCTGGGTACCAAGGAGGGCGAAGCGCGCATCGGCGACTTCGTCACGCAGGGGCGGTTTCAGCCGTTTCAAACGTGGCCAACCCAGACACCGTTCAAGCTGATTTGTGAAGCACATTACTGAAGGGAGCCATCATGTCACGCCAATACATCGATTGCCGGGAATTCCCCAGCACCATGGACTGCAGCCTCGCAATGTCGGCCGACAACGACAAGGAACTGCTTGAAGCCGCCGTGCAGCATGCGGTGGCCGTGCACGGCCACACCGACACGCCCGACCTGCGCAAGCAACTGACGTCGCTGTTCAAGCCGGGCACGCCGCCACTCACGCAGGCGCCGGCCAAAACGGCCTAGCGCTCGATTGGGTACCGCCAGCGCGCAATGAAGCGTTGCAAGGGATGAAGAAATTGTGAAAATACCTCAATTTCGTCGTCGCGAGGCCGTAGGCCGTGGCGATCCATGCCTGCGGCCCAAAGAAGCATGGATTGCCGCGCTTCGCTCTCCATGAACCGTCTGTCATTGGAACGTAGTGTGGCAATCCATGAACCCGCTTTTTTCGACGATGGATCGCCGCGCTTAGCTCGCGATGACGACCGGAGGTTCAAGGTCGTGTGCAGTTTCGGTCGCCCGAAACAGGAAGCTCGCAATGACAAAACTGGTACGTTTGTAATTTCTCGCTCCCTAAGCGTACATGACTTGATTTTGTGTATGGATGTCGGCAGCGCTTGTTCGCCAAATAAGCCATTGAGCAACGTCCGCCTGCCAGATATTTAAACGAATGCCGAAGGAGCAAAAAGCCATGTCAAAACCGATCCCTGCAATCGCTTCGATGGCCGCCGCCCTGACCGTCCTGTTCACGCAGACGGCCATTGCCGCCGATGCGCCGATGGGCGTAAAAGGGGCCGCACCGTCTGCCGCTGCTCAGAAAATGATCAAGAGCGCAATGCGGGCCGCGCCGAAAAAAGTGAGTGCGGCGGCCACGATCGTGGCGGCGGACGCGGACGGCCAGATGCGCACCTTGCGCGAAGGCAAGAACGGATTCACCTGCATGCCCGACAATCCGGCGACGCCGGGTCCCGACCCGATGTGCATGGACAAGGCCGCCCTGGAGTGGGCGCAGGCATGGATGGGTCACAAGACGCCTGCCAGCGGCAAGGTCGGCTTCATGTACATGCTTTCGGGAGGAACCGACGCCAGCAATACCGATCCCTATGCGACGAAACCCAGCGCCGAAAGTCACTGGATCAAGACCGGACCGCACGTCATGATCGTCGGCGCCGAGGACAGCTTTTATAACATGTATCCAAAGGCTGCTGACCCTGACACGTCGGCCCCCTATGTGATGTGGCCGGGAACCCCGTACCGGCACCTGATGATACCGGTCAAGTGAACGATCAGCCGCAACGGGATGACGCGCGGCTGATCGCTCGAGGCTTGGCAATGCATCCTGGCTAGACCGGACCGCTGATTTCACAGGAGGTAACAGGTATGACTAACCGAAGCCAGTGGTGGTGCACCATGCTTGCTGCTTCATTGTTTTTTTGTCTGCCGCACTTTGCCCGGGGACAGGAGGCCGCGGGCCAACCGGCGGGGCGAAACTTGGCGCAAATGAAGTTTGATACGGTCCCGGGCCTGCCGACGTGCGCATTAAGCTCCGTGCAGAGCGGCGATCCCACGAAAGGGCCTTCTATCATCCTCGCCAAGGTGCCGGCGGGGTGTTTGGTCCCGTGGCACTGGCATACGCCGAATGAACACCTGATGATAGTCAGTGGCGTAGCCCGTCTGGAAGTGAAGGACGGCAAGCCGCTAACACTACGGGCGGGCGGTTTTGCGATGATGCCCTCTCGCCACGTTCACCAATTCCGTTGCACCACGGCGTGCACATTTTTCATCGATTCCGACGCGGCCTTCGACATTCATTACGTGGATGCTCAGGGAAAGGAATTGGCGCCGGACGACGCCCTGAAAGCGGTGAGGGAAACAGCCGCCAAGCCGATGAAGTAGGTCTCGGGGGGTTTCAATTTGCACAGCTCTCACAAAAGAGTTATTGGGCTTTGCGCAGGGTCTCGACCACAGGGGTATTGAGCACGGCGCGCAAGCCCCACCAGCCCGCGGCCAGCGCCAGCGCGGCGCCGGCCAAACTGCCAAAGATCGGCACCATCCAGGAGCCGGTCCAGCTAAAGCCAAACACAAAGCGCGCCAGGGCCCAGCCCACGGCCAGCGCCACGACGGACGCGAGGAAACCGGCGAGCAGACCGACACCCACCAGCTCGGCGCGCTGCACCTGGCGCAGCAGCGCAGCTCTGGCACCCAGCGCGCGCATGATGGCGAACTCCCGGGCGCGCTCTTCGCGCGTGGCGGTGATGGCCGCAAACAGCACCACCAGCCCCGCAGCCAGCGTGAAGCCGAACAAAAATTCGACAGCGCGAATGACCTGGTCGAGTACCCGCTGAATCTGGTTCAGGGTGCTGCTCATGTCCACATTGGTGATGTTGGGGAAAGCTCTGACGAGCGCGTTGTCAAAACTTTGCGGCTTGGCTTGCCCGTTTGCAGTGGCGTCCTGGGGCGCCGGCTCGGGCGCGCGAAAGGCGCTGATATAGCTCACCGGCACGTCGCCGAGCTGGGCCACCGGGTAGATCACAAAAAAGTTGACCCGCATGGAGCCCCACTCCACTTTGCGCAGGCTGGTGATGGTGGCCTCGCTGAGCTGACCCGCTATGTCAAAGCGCAGGCGATCGCCAAGCTTGAGGCCGAGCGTCTCGGCCAGGCCGGTTTCCACGCTGATGGCGTCCTTTTCTCCGGGAATCCAGCGGCCCGCCACAACCTGGTTGTGGCCGGGCTGTTGTTCACTGTGGGACAGGTTGAACTCGCGGTCAAGCAAGCGCTTGGCGCGTTCGTCTTCAAAAGCATCGGGCATCACGGCTTTGTCGTTAATGGCCACCAGGCGGCCGCGAATCATGGGATACCAGTCGAACTTTTTCACGCCACCGGCGCGCAGCGCCTGCTGAAAGGCCTCGCCCTGTTCGGGCTGCACATTGATCACAAAACGATTGGGCGCGTCTGGCGGCGTGGCCTGGCGCCAGCTGCTGATCAAATCGGTGCGCAAGAGCACAAGCAGCATCAGCGCCAGCAGGCCGACAGCGAGCGCGCTGATTTGCACCACGGCAAACATCGGGCGCGCCGACAACTGCCGCATGGCCAGCACCAGCCAGCGCGGCATGGTGGTCTCGTTGACACTGGCGCGCAGCAATTTAACCGCTAAAAAGCTGGCCACGGCAAACACCAGCACGGCAGCCAGAAATCCGCCCACCGCGATCAAACCCAGCTTCAGGTCGTTGCTGGCGGCCAGCAACAACGCGACGAAACCGGCCATGCCGACGCCCAGTACCGCCATGGAGGCCGGCTTGAGATTGCCGACATCGCGGCGAATCACGCGCAGCGCCGGCACCTGAGCCAGTTGCAGCACCGGCGGCAGGCCAAAAGCCAGCAGCAGCGTCAGGCCCATGCCCATGCCAAACATCACGGGCCAGAGCGTGGCGGCAGGCAGCGCAGTCTGGACCAGTCCGGCGAGCAGGTGCACAAAACCGTAATGCACCACAAAGCCCAGGGTCACGCCCAGCGCGCTGGCGAAAAGCCCAGCCAGTACAAACTCAAAACCATAGGCCAGCGCAATGGTGCGCTGCGGCTGACCCAGCACACGCAGCATGGCGCAGTCGTCCAGATGCTTGGTCGCAAAGCTGCGCGCCACAATGGCGACGGCGACGGCGCTGAGAAGGGCAGACAGCAGCGCGATCAGATTGAGAAATTTCTCGGCACGTTCCAGGGTCTGGCCCATGGCGGGGCTGCCGCCTTCGAGCGACTCCAGCCGGACACCGCGAATGGCTTGCGGCGCGCCCGGCTTCCTGATCTCGGCGGTGGCCCACGTTACGAATTGCTTGACAGCCCTGTCATCGCCTGCCACTGCAAAACGATAGTTGATGCGGCTGGCGGGTTGAATCAGGCCGGTGGCGGCTACGTCGGCCTGGTTGACCATCACGCGCGGCGAAAAACTGATGAAGCCCGCGCCGCGGTCGGGTTCCTGAACGATGATGCGGGCCAGCGTGAAGCGGGCATTGCCCAATAGCAGGGTCTGGCCCAGCCTGAGACCCAGCGCATCGAGCAGCGACGCATCGGCCCAGGCGGTGCCGGGTGCCGGGATCTCACGGCTCGCCTGGCCGGGGCCCTCCAGGGTGTCGGCAACCTTCATGCTGCCGCGCAGCGGGTAGCCATCGGGCACGCCCTTGAAAGCCACCAGCTTGCTGGCGCCGCCGTCTTCGTCGCGGGCGCGGGCCATGGTGGGAAACGTGACGGTGGAAATGGTCTTCAAACCCAGCGCCTGGGCCTTGGCAATGAAGGCTGGCGGTGTTTCGCCGTCGCTGCGCACCACGGCATCGCCACCCAGCAGTTGCCGGGCATCACGCTTGAGTCCACCGTTGAGCCGGTCCGCAAAAAAACCAACGGCCGTGAGTGCGGCCACTGCCAGCGTGACAGCCACGATCAGCAGGCGCAATTCGCCAGCGCGCAGATCGCGCAACAGGGTTCGCCAGCCGAGTTTGAAGAAAAGGGGGCTCATGGCGCGACCTTGGCGCGGGAGGTGTCAGCGGGACGGAGCGAGGGCTGGCGGCGCATGGGTCGGATTCTCCCTCACCCTAACCCTCTCCCAGAGGGCGAGGGGACAATACCAGACCGGGCTGCAGCTTCAGGCGCTGCGCCTGGGTGTAACAGACAAAGCGCTTGTTGGTCGCGCGGCCAATGGCGCACAGTCCGACCGATTGCGCGACCTGATGCCCCATCTGAGTGATGCCGCTGCGTGAAACCACAATCGGAACCCCCATCTGTGCCGACTTGATGACCATTTCACTGGTCATTCGGCCCGTGGTGTAGAACGCCAGTCCACCTGCGCGTTCAGACGGCAGCGCAGCGGGCGGGACGGCAGGCGTGGGGTCAAGTTCCGCCGCCGGGCCGCCCCAAGGCGGAACAGCCCCCTCGGGGGGCAGCGCAGTACGCGAAGCGGCAAGCGTGGGGGCAATTTCAAGCTGCATCCACATCCAGCCGGCGATGGTGTCCATCGCGTTGTGCCGCCCCACATCTTCCACAAACAGCAGCATCTCGGGTTCCGCCGGGGCCGTATCAAACAACGCGCAGGCATGCACGGATCCGGCGGACTTGTAGGTGGTCTCTTTCAGGCGGATGGTGTTGACCAGGCTATACAGCTGGCTTTGCGTGATGCAGGCGCCGCGCGGCAGCTCGATCTGGTCCACCTCATCCATCAGGCCGCCAAACACGCTGCCCTGCCCGCAACCGGTGGTGACGACGCGACG
>MERZ01000161.1:8979-12080 GCA_001770785.1 Burkholderiales bacterium RIFCSPHIGHO2_12_FULL_61_11 | reverse complement strand
GCGTACATGGGCCGAATGCCGATTACCGCGGCAGCCACGTCCCTGTCGCGGATGGCCATCCACTCGCGGCCGATCGCGCCGCGCACCAGGTTCTTGGCCAGCAGGGCCACGACGCCCAGCACGACCAGGCAGAGCAGGTATTTACTCACCGCGCTTTGAATCGGCAGGCCGAACACCTGCAGGTTGGAAACCGACACCGAGCCCGAAGGCGTGTCCATCGTGAACCACTTGATGCGCAGGAACATCCAGTCGCTGAAGAACTGCGCGGCCAGCGTGGCCACCGCCAGGTACAGGCCCTTGACGCGCAGGCTCGGCAGGCCAAACAGAATGCCGAACAAGGTGGCGCACAGGCCGCCCAGGATCAGCGCCGGGATCAGTGGCATACCGGGAACGCGGACAAAAAAATTGTAGGCACCGTAAGCCCCCACCGCCATGAAGGCGCCCGACCCCAGAGAAATCTGGCCGCAGTAGCCGACCAGGATGTTCACGCCCAGCGCGGCCAGCGACATGATGACAAAGGGAATCAGGATGGCCTGGAACAGGTAGTCGCTGGCCAGCAGCGGAACGGCCACGAAGGCGAGCGCCAGGATCAGCCCGACACCGATGCGGTCCTGCAGGATCGGAAAGATCTGCTGGTCCGCGCGGTAGCTGGTTTTGAATTGACCGTTTTCTCTATAAAACATATCGCCTTCTATTTAGTTGAGGACAGAGCTTGTTCGCTTCGCGTAACTGCGGTCTGTCCCGCAAAGTCTTACACCCGGTCGATGATTTTTTCGCCAAACAATCCCTGCGGCCGAAACAGCAGGAAACCCAGTGCCAGCACATAGGCAAACCAGATTTCAATACCGCCGCCCACATAGGGGCCCAGGTAAACCTCGGAAAGCTTCTCGCCCACGCCGATGATCAGGCCGCCGATGATGGCGCCGGGAACGGAGGTGAGACCGCCCAGGATCACCACGGGTAGGGCGCGCAGCGCCACGGTGGCCAGCGAAAACTGCACGCCCAGCTTGCTGCCCCAGATCATCCCGGCCACCAGCGCCACGACGCCCGCCACGCACCAGACGATGACCCAGATGCGGTTCAGCGGAATACCGATCGATTGCGCCGCCTGGTGATCATCGGCCACGGCGCGCAATGCCCGGCCGGTGGCTGTCTTCTGGAAAAACACACTCAGCAGGGCTACCAGCACCGCGGCCATCAAGGCGGCATACAGGTCTTCCTTGTTCACCAGCACACCACCGGGAAATACAGAGTCCATCACGAAGATGGGTTCTTTCGGCATGCCGATGTCAATCTTGTAAATGCTGCTGCCGAAAAGCGTTTGGCCCAGGCCCTCCATGAAATAGGCGATGCCCAGCGTGGCCATCAGCAAGGTGGCGGCTTCCTGGTTGACGAGATGGCGCAGCACCAGCCGCTCAATCAGCCAGGCCACCATGAACATGACGACGCCGGCGATCGCAAAGCCAGCGAGGTTGGCGACGATGAGGTTGTCAATGCCCGTCCATTGCGGAATCCACTCCGAAAATCGCGCCATCGCCAGCGCCGCAAACAGCACCATCGCGCCCTGGGCAAAGTTGAAGACGCCCGAGGCCTTGAAAATCAGCACAAAGCCCAGGGCCACCAGCGAATACAGCATGCCGGCCATCAGGCCGCCCAGCAGAGTTTCAAGAAAAAATGCCATCATTGATTCATCCCTGTTGCCGGCTCGTTCGCGTAGCGGCCTCTCCCCTTCCAGGGGACGCCTCCTGCGGCCCGGCAGAGCCGGTTCCGCGGTGGCCGCTGGAATGAGCAGATTCCATGGTCGAGGAGTATTTAAAAGCGAGCATGGTGTTGCGATACATGGTTAGTGCGAGGTTCCGAGATAAGCCTTGATCACATCCGGGTTGTTGCGCACCTCGTCAGGGCTGCCGTCGCCAATTTTTTTGCCGTAGTCGAGCACCACCACACGGTCTGAAATATCCATCACCACGCCCATGTCATGCTCGATCAGGACCACGGTGGTGCCGAACTCGTCGTTGACATCGAGCACGAAGCGGCACATGTCCTGCTTCTCTTCCACGTTCATGCCGGCCATCGGTTCATCGAGCAGCAGCACCTGCGGCTCCATGGCCAGGGCGCGGCCCAAATCCACGCGTTTTTGCAGGCCGTAGGGCAGCTGGCCGACGGGCGTTTTACGGTGGGCCTGAATTTCGAGGAAGTCGATGATTTTTTCAACCGCTTCGCGGTGCTCGAACTCTTCCTTCTGGGCTGGGCCAATGCGCAAGGCCTGCAGCAGCAGGTTGCTTTTGATTTTCAGGTTGCGGCCCGACATGATGTTGTCGAGCACGCTCATGCCCTTGAACAGCGCCAGGTTCTGGAAGGTGCGGGCCACGCCCATCACGGCCACCTGGTGGCTGTTCATGTGCCTGAAGGTCTGGCCGCGAAAGGTGATGGAGCCTTG
This sequence comes from Burkholderiales bacterium RIFCSPHIGHO2_12_FULL_61_11, assembly GCA_001770785.1. Classification (GTDB taxonomy): domain Bacteria; phylum Pseudomonadota; class Gammaproteobacteria; order Burkholderiales; family Burkholderiaceae_C; genus Polaromonas. The sequence continues at coordinate 9,640 of MERZ01000161.1, read as the reverse complement.
CTGCGGCGTGTAAACGCCATTGATGCAATTGAGCATGGAGCTTTTGCCGGCGCCATTGGGCCCGATGATGGCGCGGATTTCGTGCTCCTTGACGTCGAACGAAATATCGGACAGCGCGTTGACGCCGCCAAAGCTCAAGCTGATGTTTTTGACATCAAGAATGACGCCGCCGATTTCTTTGCTCATGCTGCGGCCTTCACGGGGGCAAATGTCCTGGTGTCGCCGATCTTGAGCGTGGCGCTGACGCTGCCGCTGCGGCCATCTTCAAACTTGACCGCGGTTTCAATGAACTGCTCGGTTTTTTCGCTGTACAGGGCGTCGATCAGCGACTGGTATTTTTGAGCGATGAAGCCACGCCGCACTTTGTTGGTACGGGTCAATTCGCCATCGTCGGCGTCAAGCTCCTTGTGCAGCACCAGAAAGCGGCTGACCTGCGAGCCGGCCAGCAAACTGTCGGCGCTCAGGTCGGCGTTGACCTTTTCGATGCATTCCTTGACGAGCTGGTAGACCTCGGGCTTTTGCGCCAGATCGGTATATCCGGCGTAAGGCAGGTTGCGCCTCTCGGCCCAGTTGCCGACCGCATCAAAATCAATGTTGATGAAGACACCGACTTTCTCACGGCCATCGCCGTAAGCCACAACTTCCTTGATGTACGGGAAAA
>MERZ01000161.1:8817-8959 GCA_001770785.1 Burkholderiales bacterium RIFCSPHIGHO2_12_FULL_61_11 | reverse complement strand
TACTTGGGCGCAAACATGGCGCCGTCATTGGCGCCGCCCTTGATGCGGCCGACGTCCTTCACACGGTCAATGATCTTGAGGTGACCCTGCGCGTCAATGAAGCCGGCGTCGCTGGTGTGGTACCAGCCGTCGGGGGTCAGAA
>MERZ01000161.1:1288-8678 GCA_001770785.1 Burkholderiales bacterium RIFCSPHIGHO2_12_FULL_61_11 | reverse complement strand
GGGCTGCAGGCAGACAAACACGGCGGTTTCGGTGGAGCCGTACAGTTGCTTCAAGTTGATGCCGATGGAGCGGTAAAAAGTGAAGAGGTCCGGCCCGATGGCTTCGCCGGCGGTGTAGGCCACGCGCACGCGCGAAAAGCCCAGGTTGTTGCGCAGCGGCCCATACACCATCAGGTTGCCCAGGCCATACAGCAGGGCCTGCGCCAGGCCCACCGGCTTGCCATTCATGCGGTCGGGGCCGACGCGCTTGGCGACCGCCATGAAGTAGTTGAACAGGCCGCGCTTGATGCGGCCGGCGTCTTCCATGCGGATCATCACGCTGGTGAGCAGGCCTTCGAACACCCGCGGCGGCGCAAAGTAGTAGGTCGGGCCGATTTCCTTGAGGTCAATCGTGACGGTGCTGGCGTCTTCTGGGCAATTGACGACATAGCCGCAGGCCAGCCACTGCGCGTAGCTGAAGATGTTCTGGCCGATCCAGGCCGGCGGCAGGTAGGCCAGCACTTCCTCGGTGGCGGTGAGCTTGTCAAATTGCGCGCCGGCTTGCGCTCGGTCAAGCAAGGTGGCGTGGGTGTGCACGACGCCTTTGGGGTTGCCGGTGGTGCCCGAGGTAAAAAACATCGCGGCGACGTCGTCGGGGCTGGTTTTGTCAACTTCGGCCTTGAACAACGCCGGCTGGCTTTGCGTCAAGGCCTGGCCTGATTCGATCAGTTGGTCCAGCGACACCAGACCGGGCTCGTTGTAATTGCGCAGGCCTCGGGGGTCGTCAAAAACAAGGTGGGTCAGGTCGGGGCAGCGGTCGCGGATTTCCAGCATTTTGTCCACCTGCTCCTGGTCTTCCACCAGGGCAAACCGGACGTCGGCATTGGTGATGGGAAACACGCATTCGGCAGCCACCGCATCCTGGTACAGCGGAATGGGAATTGCCCCCAGCGACTGCGCCGCCAGCATGGTGGCGTACAGGCGCGGCCGGTTGGCACCGATCACCACCATGTGTTCGCCGCGCTGCAGGCCGGCCTGGTGCAGGCCGCACGCAATGTGTTCAACCAGCACGGCCATGCTGGCCCAGCTGTGGGCTTGCCAGATGCCGTACTCTTTTTCCCGCATGGCTGCGGCGGCCGGGCGTTCGGCGGCATGCTTGAGCAGTAATTTTGGGAACGTGAGTTGCATTGCGGTTCCATGTCTGCGGTATTAACGCAGCCCTTCCGTCAGGAAAAACTGCTGATATGAAACGGATACTAGAACTGCGTTTGACGTCATGGTGTCATTGCGACGACAATTTACGGGTATGTCCTAGTGGGGCGTGCCCGGGTAGGGTTTTACTTAGCCGGTGACGCGCCTTTCTTCTTTTGACCCATGTCCACTGACCTGACCCTCCACCAACGCCGCAGGCCACCCACGACCGACGAGTTGCGTGGCATTCCCTGGTTGCGCCTGCTGCAACCCGAGGAGCGCGCGCGCGCGGCGGCGGCGCTACTGGTCGGAGAAGCCGCGCCCGGCGACTACGTGTGCCGCATCGGCAAGCCGGTGACTTACTGGTTTGGCGTGGTCGAGGGATTGCTCAAGATGAGTGCGGATAACGCCCAGGGCCTGACCATGACCTTCGCCGGCCTGCCCCCAGGCGGCTGGTTTGGCGAAGGCACGGCGCTCAAGCGCGAGCCCTACCGCTACAACATCCAGGCACTGCGCAAAAGCGTGGTGGCCGGTTTGCCGATCGACAGCTTTCACTGGCTGCTGGACCACTCCATCGGTTTTAACCGCTTCGTGATGAACCAGCTCAACGAGCGGCTGGGCCAGTTCATCGCCGCACGCGAAATTGACCGCATGAACAGCCCCGACGTGCGCGTGGCGCGCAGTCTGGCGGCGCTGTTCAACCCGGCGCTGTATCCCGGCGTCGGTGAAATCCTGCGCATCACGCAGCAGGAACTGGCCTACCTGGTGGGGCTGTCGCGCCAGCGTGTCAACGAGGCGCTGGCCGTATTGGAGGCGCAGCAGGCCATTCGCATTGAATACGGCGGCTTGCGCGTGCTCAACCTTTCAGCCCTTCGCTCCAGTGTTTCTCTGGATAAACATTAAACATCAGCTTCAACCAATGCCTTACGGGCGTGAGTAGCTATAAAATAAATAGCAAATGCAAGACCCTTCAAAACCCAGGACCGAGCCCAAACCCCTTGGCACTGCGGTGCGCGTCCCGAAAGCGCCCGCACCCGCCCCGTGCACTCCTGCCCCCACGGTGCGGCTGAATAAACGCATGGCCGAACTCGGCCTGTGCTCGCGCCGCGAAGCCGACGACTGGATTGCGCGCGGCTGGGTGCGCGTGAACGGCGCGCCTGCCGTGATGGGCCAGCCGGTAGCCGCCAGTGCGCGCATTGAGGTGGCGCGCGAAGCCGAGCAGCAGCAGCGCCAGCAGGTCACCATCCTGATCAACAAGCCGGTCGGCTACGTCAGCGGCCAGGCCGAGGATGGCCATGAGCCCGCGGTGGTGCTGGTGCAGCCGCAAAACCGCTGGCGCGAATGCAACAGCCGCATGCGCTGGGGCTTCGAGCAGTTGCGCGGCCTGGCGCCCGCGGGTCGGCTCGACATTGACTCGATCGGCTTGCTGGTGCTGACGCAGGACGGCCGCGTGGCGCGGCAACTGATTGGCGAAGACTCTTCGATCGAAAAAGAGTATCTGGTGCGCGTCAGCTACGGCGCTGAAACGGCCAATGTGCAGGCCGTGTTTCCGCCTGAAAAGCTCGATTTGCTGCGCCATGGCCTGAGCCTGGACGGGCAAGCGCTGCTACCCGCGCAGGTCGACTGGCAAAACCCCGAGCAGCTGCGCTTTGTGCTGAGGGAAGGCAAAAAGCGCCAGATTCGCCGCATGTGCGAGCAGGTCGGGCTGTTTGTGACCGGCCTCAAACGCGTTCGCATCGGCCATGTCAACCTCGGCCATCTGCCGATTGGCCAGTGGCGCTATCTGGCGCCGCACGAGCGGTTTTGAGGCCCGCCGTTATTGGCCGCATTTTTGCAATGACGGACCCCGATTCGTCATCGCGAGGCCGCGGCCGTGGCGATCCATCGTGGATCAAGCGGGGGATGGATTGCCGCGCTACGCTCTCCATGAACCGTCTGTCATTGCGAACGTAGTGTGGCAATCCATGAACCCGCTTTTTTCGACGATGGATCGCCGCGCTTCGCTCGCGATGACGACCGGAGGTTCAAGGTCCGTATGCAGTTTCGGTCGCCCGAAACAGGAAGCTCGCAATGACGAGACTCTTTTCATCATTCGGAGGTGCCGACCTAGATTTAGCTTTTGTCACCAGGAAATTGTCAATTCGATTGGATCTGTCGAATTCAACGGTTTTCCAGAAACCACTGCAAGCTCCTGGCGATCAGGCTGGCCGGGTTCGAAATTTATCCGGTATTTTTGCCCGGTTTTGCTGGTGGATGCTCTGGCAATCGCCTGCACATCCACGGTGGCCGGGCAACTGATTCGCAAGCTGCTGCGTTCCCCGGATTGCCCGCTCTGGGTGCATCGGTGGTCTGCCGTGACCGTGTCACTGAAGGTGCGCAGCAGGATCGTGACCCCGAACGATGCCGCGCTGGTCTCGGCTTGAACAAGACCAGCCATTCCGGGCAACATCTGCATCACTAGAACAAAAAGGGCTATTTTGAAAGTCCGCATGAGTCGAACTCCTAAAACTATTAACGCCCGTTAATTGTATCAATACTAATTAAAGTGATGCAAACTATTAACTGAATCTTTACATTAGATCGAATTTGTCATTATTGATGAATTCTATTGAAGGGTTCGAACAGATTGAGAAACCCGCGCGGGGCCTAACTCGACTGAAGAGTATTTGGCGTGCAGGCCGCGCCTTGCAGAGGCGGTGTTGGACTGCGAGGAGCGAGAAATAACAAACGTACCCGTTTTGTCATTGCGAGCTTCCTGTTTCGGGCGACCGAAACTGCACACGGACCGTGAACCTCCGGTCGTCATCGCGAGCGAAGCGTGGCGATTCATCGTCGAAAAAAGCGGGTTCATGGATTGCCACACTACGTTCGCAATGACAGACGGTTCATGGAGAGCGAAGCGCGGCAATCAATGCCCCTTTTGGCCGGAGCCATGGATCGCCACGGCCTGCGGCCTCGCGACGACGGAAATAAGGTATTTTCACAATTGCTTCATCCGTCAGTGCTGGAGAAGAAGGTGAAACCGCTGCCGCGCTGAGCTGCGACTGGTCTTGGCGGCATTCAATAGCTAATGGTGAGTGCGCGCGCTTGTGTGGCTGAGCAGGACGCTCCCGAGCAGGTGCCTGCCTGTCCGGCGGCGATGGAACCATTGATGGTGTAGCTTTGCGCCAGGCCCGTGCCAGTGGCGGAGCTTGGGCTCAGACTCAGGGCGTAGCTCAGTCCGAGCAGCGTGCCGCTGGTGGCATCCAGTGCCATGGTGTAAGGCATCTGGTTGGTGCATGTGGCTGCGAAGCTTGTGCTGGCCGAGGCTGCCGTGCTCTGAAACGAGGTGTAGTTGAACGAAACATTGCCCGGGGGGCTCGAGATGGTGCACGAGGACGATGTGGCAATCGTGACAGGGAAGGTCGCGGGCGATCCCTCGCTGGGGGTCATGGTGACGGTGTCGGTATAGGTGGCAGCGGTTACGGTCGTTATCCCGGCAGCGATGCACCCCCAAAATGGTACGGTCTGTGAGTGGGGCAGGAAGTCGCTGGCGGAAGCGAAAGTGATCGTCCCACCGCCCAGAGGAAGCGAGGTATTGCCTTTCCATGAGGTGGTGCAAGCGCTGTCAATATAGTTGTCGTACCTGATGTAGTTGCTACCCGAGGCCGCCCGGTTGTTTACTCCCAGAGAGTGCATGCCATTGTCGGTCTTGACGGTGTAAGGCTGGCTTTGTGCATCCGTGGAATCTGAACGCGTGCAGGTCATGGTGAAACTGGCCTGGGTGATGTTCTGCGTGGTAGCGGCCGGCACATAGAGCGTGAAAAATCCGTTCGACGTCAGGCTGCAAGTGATGGCAGCTTGTGCCGAACCGCTGGCCATCAGCGCCCAGCAGGCCAGCGCGTTCAATAGAAGCCGGAAGAAGTAATTTGTTTTCATCGTTTCACTCCAGAACATTGCAACGGACCTATTCGGGCGATGTCGTCAGGGCTGCCCTCGGGCAGCTTGACCTTGAAACTGCACGCCGCCCCATTCCATTTCAGCCGCAGCGTGTTTTCGGCTTGCAGGCCGGTGACGAAGGCCTCGCCGCGCCGCGCCACGAAAAATTCTTTCTTGTCGCCCACCAGCTCGATCTCGGCACCGGCGGGCGCGGGCTCGCCGTCGTCGAGCACGATGCGGATCAGCGCGCCGCGGCCCGAGCGCACCGGAAAGGTGATCTTAACGGCGCTGCGCAGGGCCGGGACGGCTTCCATTTCAATCGAATCGAGCTCGGCGCTGATCGGCAACTCGGTCGGGTCCAGTCGCACGCTGTTGCGCTGGAAGGGCAGCAGGCGGGGCAGCAGCGCGACGCCGTCGGCGTTGGTTCGGGTCAGCATGCTGCCCTGAAAGCCCACGCCCACATTGGCGTAGCCCGGCACTTCCACGATGGCAAAACTGTCCTGGACCCGGCGCGTGGCAAACAGCTGGCCATCGGCCAGCACGGCGCCGCCCAACAGACCCAGGCGCAGGTTCTGCTGGCTTTGGCTGGCGCTCAGGTCGGCTGAAAAAAGTCCTTTGCTGCCCTGGTAATAAGCACCGCCTTCGGCGTAGGTCCCGACGGCACGCCGCCCGAGCGCGGTCCGCCAGCCCCAGCCGGTTTCGCTGCTCAAGGCCTGGCTGGCGTTCAGATAGCTCTCGGTCGTTCCGCTGCGGCGGGTTACACCCGAAGCGAGCGTGATGCGGTTGTCGAGCGGCACCACCAGAAAGGCACCGAGCGCCGTGCCTGACGTGATGCCGCTGAGTCGGGTGGCGGTCAGGGTCAGCGCGCTGCGTTGCCCGATACGCACGGTGTAGTTCAGACTGATGGTGTTGAGCTTGCCCAGGTCGTAGTTGTCAAAGCGCGCGTAGCCCAGGTTGAAGGCGCCGAATTTGTCGCTGCTGTAGCTGTAACTGGCGGCGGTTTGCAGGCGCGCTGCTGTGTCAATGCCGAGCTGCCGGTAGCCGCGCGATGCACCCTCGGCACTGAAAGAAAAGCCATGGCGCAGGCCGCTGCGCTCGGCGCTGGCCCGCCAGTTGTGGCCATTGCCGGTCGTCTCGCTGCGGCTGACCGACAACGCGGTTTGTCCCAGCATCTGAAAGGGCAGTCCGTAGCTGGCCCCCAGGCCTGCGCGCTGCAGTGGCGCGGACCATTCGCCGTGGCCCTCGACCGTCAGGCTTTTGCTCAGCCCCTGGCGCCAGAGGCCCGAGACAAACCGGGGGCCGTAACTGGCGTTGTCGGTGCCCAGGTTGCGCCGGATGGCTCCCGCCTCGAAGCTCCAGTCGCTCAGCTTTTCCTCAAGCAGGCTGGCGCTGCTGAAAAAAGGCTGGGTGATGACGGTTTCGCGGCCCAGGATGTCGCGCACCACTACGCGGGCTTCCCCGGCGCCGGTCTGTGCCGGGAAGTTGTCGATGCTGAACGGCCCGGGCGGCACCTTGGAGGTTTGCCGCAGGGCATCGTTGACATACAGCTCCACCGTGCTGGGGGCGGTTGACAGGCCGGTCACGGTGGGAATCGGCTGGGTCAAAAAGCCCGGTTGCAGGGAAAAGTTCTTGGCGAACTGCATACCGCCGAAGTAAACCGGCCGCCCCGAGATACCCGCGCGCGTGCTGCTGTCGCCGAGCCGCAGCGTGCTGGCGCTGCCCAGAAAATTGCGCGTGTAGGTGGTTTCAAGACGGCGCCAGGAGGCATTGAGCCTGGGGTCTTGCGAGATGAGGTTGCGCCCGACATAGCTGCTGGTGAGCAAGCCCCATTGGCCCGAAGCACCGAGCTCGGTCAAGGCGCTCAGGTCCCGGGCCAGCACGCTGTTGCCGGCATCGAAACGGCTGCGGCTGGCGCTGTAGTTCAGGTCGTAGTTGGCAAAGAACGCCGGAATGGACGGCGACAGCGGAGGCCGCAGCGCGGCTTCCCGGGTCAGGCGAACGGCATTGAAAGCGGCCGGTGAAAACACCAGGTCAACCGACTGCTCGGCAAAATTGAGCCTGGCTTCAAAACCGGGAATGGACGACAAGGGGTACCAGTTCTGCCCCTGAAACTCGATGTCCTGTGCGCTGGCAATGCGGTTCAGCCGCCATTCCTCGAAGGCGTCTTCCGGCGCGTACAAAATGCCCTTGCGCTCGAGCAGCGTCCAGACGCCGCCTTTGGCGCTGTTGATGAACACCTCCAGTGGCAGCAGGCGGTCGCCGGCGGCGCGGGTGGTTGACGGAACGTTGATGGGCGCTTTGG
>MERZ01000161.1:0-1253 GCA_001770785.1 Burkholderiales bacterium RIFCSPHIGHO2_12_FULL_61_11 | reverse complement strand
GCCGTGGCAATGGACAGGGGATGGATTCGCAAAAACCACTGGCACTTCATCGGCATAAGTCACGGGTCAGGGCAGCGTGATGTCGGTGGTCAGGCTTTTTCCGTCGTCAAACGTGATCACCAGCCTGGCCTGGCCTGCGGGAACGGTTTTTTCAGCTTTCAGGCTGACGGTCTTGCTGGCACCCGGCAAAATATAGGTACCGCCCTCAAACCTGGCCAGCGCCTGCCCGTCGCGCAGGATCGCCGCTTCGCGGATTTGCGCATAGGCCGTTCCGCTATTGCTGCAAAGCAGGTTCAGCGCCGCGGCCTCGGCACGGGGAGTGCTGCAATTGATCTCGCGTTTGGCCGCGGGCGGCGTGATGAATACCGGCATGCTCAGCGCCAGGGCAATCGGCACCTGAATGCCGGTGCTGGGCAGGGCCTCGGGGACTTCGCGAATGATCATGCGGTAGGTCAGCTGCCGGCTGGCATCGGCCGGTTTGAGCAGCGCCAGCCGCACCACCTGCCTGGCCTTGGGGGCCAGCTTGATGATGGGCGGGGCCAGGATCAGGTCTTCGGTCAGCACCAGTTCGTCGGTGCCGTCGGGCTTCTGGCTCCAGCTATTGATGTCGGCTTGCAACACCACGGCGCTATCGCCCTCGTTGGTCAGCGTCACGGCAATCGCCCGGTCGCGCGGCGTCATGTACAGCCGCACCGGGGTGACGGAAAAGACACCCGCATGGGCCGCCGCCCACGGTAGCAGCAGGGCCAGCAACAGTGCGTAGGTGATGGGGCGGCGCGCGCGATTGAAAGAAGAGGTGTTCATCTCAGAAGGATATCAGCATCTCGACGGGCCCAAAGTGGCCTTCGGCGTAGGCAACGCGAAGCGCCGTCAGGGTGCCCTGCTGGTTCTGAAGATGCAGCCGGGCCGGTGTTTGCGCTGGCGTGGCCTCGTTAGCCACGGCATAAAGCCGGCTCTCGACGTTCCATCCCTCCTCCGCTTCGTCATCGGCATGGGCCAGCGGGCCTTGCGCGTCATCCAGCCGGCAGGCGATGCGCGCCGTCTGGCCGGCCAGACCCATCAGCTCGTTGCGGCAGTAGTCCGGCAGCAGGGAGTCCCGGGCCGGGCGAAAGCCTGGCATGAAGCGGCCCACCGGCGCAATAGCGACAAAGACGTTCGCCGTGCACTGGACTTGGACCGATGAACTGCCGGCCCCTGAGGCGCTCGCGCTGGTGCAACTGTTGTGGCTGTTGTTCAGGTTGATCCGGACCGCG
>MERZ01000160.1:1028-1504 GCA_001770785.1 Burkholderiales bacterium RIFCSPHIGHO2_12_FULL_61_11 | reverse complement strand
CATGATGACTTTGCGCTCTTTGTCCAGGTCGTCCTGCATGGATGAGAAGGCTTCCACAATCGCTTCCACGCGTTGCCTGAAGCGCGGGCCGGTGAGGTACTGGTAAACCATCTCGGTCTTGGTTTGCAGGCCGTCAGACAGGGCGCGGGTCTGGCTGATTTGCAGCAAGGCCTGGCGCAGCATGATGGCCACGGGTATCGCCACGCGCGGGGACGTGATCCAGACGCCGTCCACCAGGTCAAACGTTTCCACGCCTTTGGGCAACACCTGGCTGACCAGCACGCAGACTTCGGCTTTTGCGCAGCGCTGGTCTTCACGCAGCTTGGGCAGCCAGCCGTCGCTCCAGTTGCGGGTGCGTTTGGATTCCCACAGGATGCTGCCGCAGAGAACGCCGCTCTGGCTGTTGACGCGGTGCAGGGCGTCGCCGCCAAACTCGCCCTTGGGCACCGGCTCAATCAGGTCAAACGGAAATTTGG
>MERZ01000160.1:0-979 GCA_001770785.1 Burkholderiales bacterium RIFCSPHIGHO2_12_FULL_61_11 | reverse complement strand
CTGCGAGCCCTGCTCGGCTTTTTGCTTGAGTTCTTCAATCTTTTGCTGCATGGAGGCGATGGTCTGGTCTTTTTCGGCCACGCGCAGCTTCATGCCGTCTTCCGCTTCACGTTTGGCCAGCGTGCGCACTTCGCTCAAGCTGGTCTGCACGCGCTTTTCAATGGTCAGGTCCAGTTCGCGCTTGGCGTCGTCGAGTTCGCGTTGCTTCTTGATGATCTCGGCTTGCGCCTGCTGGGCCTCAGCCAGCTTGGCGTCTTGCACCTTGAGCACGCCTTGCAGTTCTGCCAATTCACGGGCTTTGGCTTCCAGTTCGTTGGCCGCTGCCGCCCTGGCCTTTTTCGCCTCTTCCGCGGCGACACGGGACCGTTCGGTTTTGAGCTGGCTGGCGACCTGGTCGGCCACCTGCTCGTCCAGATCACGTTTCGCATCCGTCAGCGCTTTTTCTTTTTCACGCATGGCGCTTTCGCGCTGGGCGATGTCGCGGTCTTTGCGGGCCAGTTGCGCTTCGAATTGCTGGCGGGTGGCGGCCAGCAGCGGCGCGGCCAGCGACTCGGTCAGTTTGATTTCTGTTCTGCAGTTGGGGCAGATGATGGTGGGTTCGGTCATGGTGATCATGACCTTAACTCACAAAACGATTTGCCGCGTCTTTGAGCGCCAAAAAAACCGGGCTGAACACCGCACCGTGTCGACTTGCACGATGTGGCCCCATCTGGATGACGCAGAATAGCTGGCATGAATGACCTGCGCTTGAACCCCGTGACCCCTGCGAGCCGCACGGCGCGTCGGGCTGCGGTCACACTGGCGGCTCTCCTGCTGCCTCTCACGACAGTCGCTGCGCCGCTGCTACGCTGCCAGGTGGCCTATGCGGGAACCACCCACGTCATCGAAGCCCGCCCGGTTTCCGACCCGTATCCGGTGGCCTCGGTCGATATCGGTGGACGCTTTCGGTTCAAGGCGGTCATGGTGGGCGATGCGGCAC
>MERZ01000159.1 GCA_001770785.1 Burkholderiales bacterium RIFCSPHIGHO2_12_FULL_61_11 | reverse complement strand
TCCGCTCCGCGCAGCGAAGCCAGGATGAAAATACATCTCACTGCCGCCGGTATGTCCCCATTGGTTGAAGCCGCCCGTGGTGTTGGCGGCCAAGGCCAGCGCGCTCGCGGTCTGCGCCTCATCCAATCGCAGCAGGCGGGCGCCCGCTGCGGCTGCGCCGAGGGGGCCGGTGATGCCGGTGGGACGAAAAACGCGGGCAAGCTGCGGGTCCATTAGCGCGCGGCCGATGCCTGCACCTACTTCGTACCCCGCGATGATTGCCGCCAGGAGGTCGCGGCCGCTGACGCGACGCAGCTGCGACAGCGCCAGCACTGCTGGGAGTACCGCAACGCCTAGGTGGCTGACGCTGGCCGAATGCATGTCCTCGCGGACCAGGCCGTGCCCCATCACACCGTTGACAAAAGCCGCGTCGCCAAACGACGAGGCGCGGCGCACGCCGATGAGGGTGGCGGCACCTGGCTGACCAGCCTCCAAAGGTACGGCCAGCGCCATGGCATGCTGGCTGGATGGCTTGTCAACGGATTCGAGCGCGCAGCCGATCAGGTCGTAAAGGCAGATAAAGGCCTTGTTGGTCACGGCACGGTCGAAGTTCTCAATCGACACGCCAGCCACGCTCACGGCCAGGCGTTGCGCCAAGGCAGGCTGTGTCTGTCTGATGACCGGTTCTACTCCCAAGCCCTTGTCTCCTAGTTGTATTTTTTGCCGCGACGTTTGGCGCTCACGTGCTGTTGTAGCCGGATGGTAATGCGGGGTTGATGCGCGGCCATCACGATTTCCGGCATACCAGAGTGACTGCTTCCGACATAGCTATTGGCTTGGGTGTTCATGTTGCAGATACTCGTGGCCTGTTAGCTAACTGGAGTAGGAGAAGCCATGCCCAAGCACGACGAATATGAAGTATCTGCAATCCGCTATGCCACCCGCGAGGGCCGTCGGCGCGACCACTTCGTAGGTGGAGACCCGCATGACGCACCGCACGCCATGGACTACTTCGTCTGGCTGGTTCGCAATGAGCAGCGAACATTCGTCGTCGATACAGGCTTTAATGCGCAGATGGCGGTTAAGCGAAACCGGCAGTTCCTGCGCACGCCGAAGGATGGCCTGGCGATGCTGGGTGTCGACGCCAGTGAGGTTCAGGACGTCATCATCACCCACCTGCACTACGACCACATCGGCACGTTCGACGATTTTCCAAAGGCTCGCTTTCACCTGCAGGATGCCGAGATGAACTTCGCCACGGGGCGCCACATGTGCGAGGGGTTCTTCAGCCACGCCTACGAGGTCGAGGAAGTGGTCGGCATGGTCAGGCTCGTCTACAAGGACCGGGTGAGCTTTCACAGCGGCACCCACGAGTTGGCGCCCGGCGTGTCCCTGCACCACCTGGGTGGCCACACGGCCGGGCTGCAGTGCGTGCGCGTGAAGACGAAGCGCGGCTGGGTGGTGCTGGCCTCTGACGCCAGCCATTACTACGAGCATTTCCAACAGCGTCGCTGCTTCACGCTGGCGTTCAACCTCGGCGACATGCTCAACGCCTATCGCACGCTCGATGAACTGGCTGATTCGCCAGAGCACATCATCCCCGGCCACGACCCGCTTGTCCTGACTTACTACCAGGCTATTTCACCTGCGCTTGAAGGCATAGCCGTGCGGTTGGACGTGCCACCCCGGACCGTCTGAGATCCAGCCCCACATCAAAGACCTACAAGGACCCGCCCATGACCTCCAACGCCTCGCCTTCCTACCAGAACTACATCGCAGGCCGCTTTGAGCCGGCCGCGGATGGCCGTAGCTTCACGGCCACCAACCCAACCACAGGCCAGCCCTGGGGCAGCTTCGCCCACTCTGGCAAGGCCGACGTGGGCCGTGCGGTGCAGGCTGCCACCGACGCCCTGCGCGGCCCATGGGCCCAGCTGTCGCCCAGCAAGCGAGGCCGTCTGCTGATGGTGTGGGGCGAAAAGATCGCAGCCAACGCCGACAAGATTGCCCGCCTGGAGAGTACCCAGAATGGCAAGCTCCTCGCCGAAATGCGCGCGCAGGCCAACGTGATCCGTGATTGGCTCTACTACTTCGGCGGCCTGGCTGACAAGATCGAGGGCCGCGTCATCCCGTTAGAGCGCCAGAGCGTTCTGAATTACACACTGCGCGAGCCGCTGGGCGTGGTGGCAGTCATCGTGCCCTGGAACTCGCCGACCTTCCTCACCCTTATGAGCGCCGCGCCGGCGCTGGCCGCAGGGAACACCATCGTCATCAAGCCCTCCGAGGTCACCTCGGCGTCGGCCTTCGAGCTGGTGCGCCTAGCCGAGGAGGCGGGCATACCGGCCGGCGTGATCAACGTCGTCACCGGCCTGCGCGAAGCCGGCGAGGCACTGGTGGACCACGAAGGCGTGGCCAAGATCGCCTTCACTGGCAGCGAGGGAGGTGGCCGCGCCATCGCCGCGCGCGCTGGCGCACGCCTGGCCAGCTGCACGCTGGAGCTGGGCGGCAAGAGCCCCAACATCGTCTTTGCTGACGCGCCAGTGGACAACGCGGTGGCGGGCATCCTGGCGGGCATCTTTGCCGCCGCCGGCCAGACCTGCGTGGCCGGCTCGCGAGCCTACGTGCACGAAAGCATCTATGACGAGGTGCTCGACCGACTGCATCAGCGCGCTCGCGCCATAAAGCTGGGCGACCCGCTGCTGGCTGACACGCAGATGGGCCCCGCCGCCACGCAGGCACAGCTGCAAAAGGACATCACCATGGTCGAGCGCGCCGTTGCAGAAGGGGCCAAAGTGCTGCACGGCGGCAGGCGCGCCGCTGTGCCCGGCTTTGAGGAGGGCTTCTTTTTCGAGCCCACGATCCTGCACGACATGGCCCCGGACAACTACATCATGAATGAGGAGGTGTTCGGCCCGGTACTGGGCATAGCCCGTTTTCACGACGAAGAGGAGGTCCTGGCCCAGGCAAACGCCACCCGCTACGGTCTGGCCGCAGGCGTCTGGACGCGCGATTTCCGCCGCGCACACACGATGGCCCGGCGCCTGCAGGCTGGCACCGTCTGGATCAATACCTACCGTGCGATGGCATTCAACTCGCCATTCGGCGGCTACAAGAATAGCGGCATCGGCCGCGTCAACGGCATCGAGTCCATCGACCAATTCCTGCAGACCAAGAGCGTCTGGTGCGAGATGAGCGAAGAGATCCAGGATCCCTTTGTTCTGAAGGTCTGATGATGGACTCGCCCGATCAAATCGCTCCCGACTTAGCGGCGCACTTGGCGCAATGGGTCGGCCGCTGCTAGACACTGCACGATCAAGCTGGCGCCAGCCCCTTGCGTGCCCTGTCCGCCACGCTGGACGCGCAGCAGATGCGCCATGCCTTCGACTCGGGCGGCACCCAGTCGGCCGGACTGTGGGAATTCCTGCGCACCGCTGCGGACTCCAAGCAGCTGCACACCGCGCATGCCTCGGCCGCAGGGCTGATGTCCGCGTACATTGCGAAGGACGGCTTCACCGGTGCCGACCGCATCTTCGATGGCCCGCAAGGCATGGCCGCTGGCATGTCCACCGACGCCGACCCGCCTGAACGACGGCCTGGGTACACGCTGGACCACGGCCGAGGCCTCGTTCAAGTACCACGCCTCCTGTCGCCACACGCACCCTGCAGCCGACGCGCTGATCCAGGTGATGCGCGAGCACCGCCTCAAGCCCGAAGAGCTGGCGCGCGTGCCAAACAGCTCTAACGCATTTCCAATTATAAAGTTGGCTCTGCAGGAGCTTGCTCTGCGTAAAAGAAAAAGCCCGCGCCCTGGAAATAGATCTCCGCAAATGGTCCAAGCAGAAGGTGCTCCGTACGTAGGCATAGCTCACCTAATCAAGTCAACTGGCAGCTCCTACGATGCAGTAAAACATTGGATTTCCCAAGGCTGGCTTGGGCAGGTCGAGACCTTTGACATAGCGAAAGGTCAAATCGGGTATCGAATTGACAGCGCCAGAGCTCAAAAGGCAATTCAGATCATCAAGTCGACATCATCTGCGCGTGAATTATCAGCATCTGTAGGAATTGACAAGTTGGCATTGCGGGCCCTGGCCCAAGGCAATGTGATCAGATCGATACCATACGGCAGAGGTGTCTGGAATGTCCGCTTCCTTCCGATTGATGTGTTCCAGCTAGCATCGGCACTACTTAATATTGCCAACCGCGGTGTAGCAACAAATGATCGCCGTATGTTGTTGCAGCAGGCCGTTGCGTTCCTTCGGAAAAAGACGCCTGGGCTGATTAAGCATTTCATCAACGCGGTTTTAGAAAAACAGATCGCGATCAGTTTTATAGGAAAAAAACCCCTGCCGGCTCGATGAGATCACGCTGCTCTACACAGACCTAATCCATTGGAGGAATGGTTTCGTGAAGACGCCGTCTCAAGCCAAGTTGTCGGTGGATGGCGGACCAACTGCTTTGTTGGCGATTTCCAAAAAATGTTGATAGAGCTTGTTGATTTGAAGGAGTTTAGATATGTCAACAAGCCTTTTTCTGGTTCGACCCCTTCTCTACTTGGGGAGTCCCTCTCATCTTGGCGGCAAAGATCGGGCTGGCGCAATGGGTATAGCCTCTTTCCGCTGCCCGACGAGCGCAGCCGTCGGGCGGATCCAGACCTTGGGCTATACGAAGCCGAACTGAAATGGGTCGCTTCTGGCCATGATGTCTCATTGGACGCAGTGGTCGCTTTAACACTGCGGAGTCAGGTCGGAAAGATTCTTGACAATCTGGAGCTCAGGTCACAACCACGATGGTGGCTAAGGGTGCGTATTCCGGCGATCGTGACCGGTTGCGCAGCGTGCAAGAGTTGCGCTGCGCAAATTGTATTGCGGGAGTTGCGCACGGCTCCAAATGGTGTCCGGTTTTGGCTGTTTGGGAGATTCACACGCGCTGCATGAACCACGTTTTTTTCTGCTGTACTCAAGCAGCCTTCTGTCTGACCTCCCCTTTGGTTGATGCGGCGGATTTTGTGTTGCCCCGCAGCGACTCACCCATCAGGTTGAAACGGTGATTCTTTTGCATCACCCGATCCAGAATCGCGTCCGCTATGGTTGCGTCGCCAATCCACGCATGCCAGTGCTCAATGGGCAACTGGCTGGTAATGATGGTCGCCTTGTTGCCAGCGCGGTCATCAATGATTTCCAGTAAATCGGCGCGGGTCTGGCTGTCAATGCCGGCCATGCCCCAATCGTCAAGCAGGAGTACATCTGTTTTTGCCAGGGCGATCAGCCACTTGCCAAAGGTGCCGTTGCCGTGACGAATGCGCAGTTCCTCCCCCAGACGGGGTATCCGCTGGTAAAGCGCTGTATGACCCCGCCTGCACGCGTACTGGGCCAGCGCACACGCCAGCCAGGTCTTGCCCGCGCCCGTCAAGCCAGTGACCAGCACACTGTGGCCGCTCTCAATCCAATTGCCCAGCGCCAGACTCATCACCGCACTGCGCTCCAGACCGCGTCCGGCGCGCGTGTCAATGTCTTCAATGCACGCCTGCGGGTACTTCAGATGAGCCGCCTTGAGCAGGCGCGCCTGGCGCTTGTCACTGCGCCAATGCACCTCACGGTCCACCAGCAGGGCCAGACGCTCCTCAAAGCTCATGCCCGTCATGCCAGGCTGGGTAAGTTGCTCCTGCAAGCCTGTGGCCATGCCAGCGAGTTTGAGGCTGCGCAGCTGCTCCAATGTCGTGTTCATCATCATGGTGAATCCTTTGATTTTTGGGATTTGGTTCGTCGTTACCGCGCAACGTTCATCAGTGATAGTGAGCTGGCCCGCGCACATTGGCATGAGGCGGACTGACCCACTCGGGGGTGGTGTCGGGGGTCACCTGATCACGCCCATTGGCCAGAATCTCGCGCACATCGGCACTGCGGGTGGTGCCCAACTCCAGCGCGATTAAACAGGCCGCCTCCAGCCTTGCTTTGCCATAGCGTTTGGCCAGTGACAGCAGCGCCAGACAGGCCCGGTAGCCATGCTCGGGGTGTTGGCGTGTCTGCAGGATGCGCGTGACCAGACTGCCAGTGGCCGCACCAATGTCCTGGCCCCAGTGAATCAGTCGCTCAGGGCTCCACTGCATGTGCGCCCGGTGGGCGGCTGACAGGTGTTCTGGCACGGTGGTGAAACCACCCTTGTGGGCGCAGCGCATGTGGCTGGCCACTCGCTGGCCGCGATGCAAAATCTCCACCGTGCGCTGCGTCACGCGCACCTCCAGAACCAAGCCTACCAACGCCTGTGGCACGCTGTAGCGGTGGCCCTCAAATTCGATGTGCTGGTCAATGTGAACCTTCACCGTCTTGAACACCGCCAGTTCCCAGGTTTGCAGTGGCAGGGGTCGCAGGGCCGGTGCGTCGATCTGCGCAAACACACTGGCGCGGCACCCAAGCAGCTTTTGAAACGCCTTGTTGTTGAGTTGCACCAAGAGCGGCGCAATGGCCTCGTTGACCTCATCGACGGTCTCGAACTTCTGGTGGCGCAGGCGCATCAGAATCCAGCGCTCCACCACCTGAACGGCTGATTCTGCCTTGGCCTTGTCCTGCGGGTGGCGTGGGCGTGCGGGCAGCACAGAGGTGCCGTAATGGCGGGCGAAGTCCAGCACCGTGTCGTTGGCCCGGGGCTCGTGGCGGTCGGGGTTGGCAATCATGGCTT
>MERZ01000158.1 GCA_001770785.1 Burkholderiales bacterium RIFCSPHIGHO2_12_FULL_61_11 | reverse complement strand
TTGATGGACTTGCCGCTGGTGTCAACCGAGGCGGGGTACAGGTAACTCGATTTCTTGTTGGCCCCGACCGCGGCTGCCGACAGGGAAAGACCGCTGCCCAGATCGTAGCTGGCGCCCACGCTGTAGTCCATGTAGTCAGGAAGACCTGCCGAGTTGACGGCACCCTTGAAATCGGTAAAACCAACCGAGGCCTTGAGCGTCAGTTTGGGCATCACTTCCTGGGCCAATGCCAAGTTCAGGTAACCGGTGCCCCGTCCTTCGCCAATCAGAAATTCCTTGCCGATGCCAAAATACCCCCTGGACACGGTGCGCGAATACCTGGCGCTTGCCGGACCGTAAGCGGCGCCAAGGTAGACCTCGGTCGTGTTGGCGCCGCTGGCACCCGGGTACAGATAGGTCAGGGCGCCGACATCCAGATCGAGCGGCCCGGCCTTGAATTTGTAGCCGCCGTAGAGGTCAACTTCGACGTGGTTGCTTGGGTTTGAAGGCAGGTACTTGGTCCAGTTGGCGGTGGAGTTCCAGTTGCCCAGATAAAAGCCGTTGTCAAATGCATAGTCCACACCGCCTTGCAAGGCAGGCTTGAAATGTCTGGTCTTGGACTGATCCTGATCCTGGCCGCGGAACTTGTAGTTGCTGGTCAAGGCAATGTTGAAGGACAGGGGTGATGCGGCCGGTGCCTCGGCCGGCGCAGCCGTCTGCGCGAAAGCGGTGCCGGACAAAACCAGGACGGCGGCGAATAGGGCTTGGGTGGGATTAAGTATCATGCGGGGCTCCGAGGTTTATTTAAATGGGACAAGGTCTGGTAGCACGTACCGTGCCAATCTTTCTTTTCCCGCAACGAGCCAGTCCGCCATCTCAAGGGCATCCGCGTTGGCAATAGAGCGATAAAAAAATAAGAAACGCACCAAGTCGGCGCAGGCAACGCGCACAACTTTGAGGCATTTAACCGAAAGTACTTCGATGAGCTTGTCTTTAGTGCATAGCCGCGCCTTATTGGGTCTGCAGGCGCGGCCGGTCTGTGTCGAGGTGCATCTGGCCAATGGCTTGCCCAGTTTTACGCTGGTCGGGTTGGCGGAAACCGAGGTGAAAGAAGCGCGTGAACGGGTGCGCTCGGCGATCCAGAACACCGGGCTCGAGTTCCCGGCCAACAAGAGAATCACGGTGAATCTGGCACCGGCCGACCTGCCCAAGGATTCGGGCCGCTTTGACCTGCCGATTGCCTTGGGCATTCTGGCGGCCAGCGGCCAGCTCGATGCGCGCAAGCTCAAGGGCTACGAATTTGCCGGGGAGTTGTCACTCGGCGGCGACCTGCGGCCTGTCAGAGGGGCGCTGGCCATGAGCCTGGCGGTGGCCCATGGCGCCCAGCATGCCACCGGCGCACTGCCCAAGCTGGTGTTGCCCGAAGGCAGTGCCCAGGAAGCGGCGCTGGTGCCCGATGCCGAAATTTACGGCGCGCGCCATCTGCTGGATGTGGTCAGGCAGTTTCTGCCGGGCGACAGCCCGGTCGAAGTGCTGGACGGCTGGTCGCGGGCTCTGTCGGCGCCACTGGG
>MERZ01000157.1:10454-10912 GCA_001770785.1 Burkholderiales bacterium RIFCSPHIGHO2_12_FULL_61_11 | reverse complement strand
CCGAGGCGGGCGTTCATGGCCTTGATGGCATCGGGGATGTCGCTGCCTGACGCCAAGCCCATGGCGCGGGCCATGCGGTCCAGCCGGTTTTCTTTTTGCACCGAGTCGGCCTGGGCGTTGAAGCGCACCACGGCGGGCAAAAACATGGCGTTCAGCGTGCCGTGATGCAGCCGCGGATCGACGCCGCCCAGGCTGTGGCTCAGTGAATGCACGCAGCCCAGGCCTTTCTGGAAGGCCAGGGCGCCCTGCATCGAAGCGCTCATCATGTTCAAGCGCGCCTCGCGGTCGCTGCCGTCTCGGGTGGCGCGCTCGATGTGCGTCCAGCCGCGCTCCAGGCCATCAAGCGCAATGCCGTCGGCCGGCGGATTGAAGGCCGGTGCCATGAAGGTTTCCATGCAGTGCGCAATCGCGTCCATGCCGGTGGCGGCGGTCAGTCTGGCGGGCAGGCCGAGTGTGAG
>MERZ01000157.1:602-10440 GCA_001770785.1 Burkholderiales bacterium RIFCSPHIGHO2_12_FULL_61_11 | reverse complement strand
TCGCGGTTTTTGGCAGCAGGTGCCAGGCGTGAAAACCGAGCTTGCGGTGGTCGTCGACGATGATGATGGCGCCGCGCGCCACTTCGCTGCCGGTGCCGCTGGTGGTGGGCACGGCAATCAGCGGGGCGACACGCTCGGTGATCTTTGGTGAACCGCCTTCGATGGTGGCGTAGTTTTTGAGCGGCCCTTCGTGCGTGGCGGCAATTGCCACGCCCTTGGCGCAATCAATCGCCGAGCCGCCGCCGACCGCAATCAGGCCGTCGCAGCCGCTGGTTTTGTACAGCGCGGCCGCAGCCCGCACCGCGGCTTCCGTGGGGTTCGACGGCGTTTGGTCAAACACCGCCACCTTCATGGCCGAGCCTGCATGGGGGGGATTCAGCGCATCGAGCGCTTTTTGCAGCACCCCCGCGGCCTTGACGCCTGGGTCGGTCACGATCAGCGGCCGGGTGATGCCGACACGCTCGCATTCCTGCCTGAGAAGCTTGATGGCACCAAATTCAAACTGGATCTGGGTGACGTAGTAGATGAAGGCCATGAGGTGCTTGTCTTTCTGCGTTGTACGATTGCGGGCTGATCGCTGATCTTGTGCTGGTCAGGTTCACTCTACTTTAATGGCGGCAGACCTCCCATGGATTACAAGCAAACCCTCATAACAGTCACTTTGGTGATGACAAAGCTGCAGTCATGGGCGCAGCCGCTTCCGTCATTTTCCCAATAAATGCGCTCCGGACTTCCCCAAACCCAGTTGACTTCCGCGATGCGAGACGTGCTCAACCGCATGGCTCGCGCTGAAAGACCGGCGTTTCACACGCTGACGCCGCTTCAGGCCCGCGCGGCCTACGAAGCCGGTGCGGATGTGCTGGAAATTGCCAGGCCGGCCTTGGCGCGGGTTGAAGATTTCAGTATTCCGGCGCGTGATGGCCAGGCCTTGCCGGCGCGGCTGTATGCACCGTCGGATGAGCGCTTGCCGGTGCTGCTGTACTTTCACGGCGGTGGGTTCACCATTGGAAGCATAGAGACGCACGATGTGCTGTGCCGCCAGCTCAGCTGTTTGGCGGGCTGCGCCGTGGTTTCCGTGGATTACCGGCTGGCCCCCGAGCACAAGTTTCCAACGGCCGCCAACGACGCCTGGGATGCGCTGCGCTGGCTGGCCGCCCATGCAGCAAGCCAGGGGCTGGACGCGTCGCGTCTGGCCGTGGGCGGAGACAGCGCGGGCGGCACGCTGGCCGCCATGTGCGCCGTGCTGGCCCGCGATGCCGATCTGACGCTGGCGCTGCAGCTGCTGTTTTACCCCGGTTGCGCGGCGCACCAGGACACGCCCTCGCACCACAAGTTTGCGTCGGGATTTCTGATCGAAGAGGCCGACATCAGCTGGTTTTTTGAGCACTACTTGCGCAGCCCGGCCGACCGTGATAACTGGCGCTTTGCACCGCTCAATGCGCCCGATGTGGAGGGCGTGGCGCCGGCTTGGCTGGGCCTGGCCGAATGCGACCCGCTGGTCGATGAAGGGGTGATGTATGGCGACAAGCTGCGCGCAGCGGGTGTGTCGGTTGATCTGGAAATTTACCATGGCGTGACGCACGAGTTCGTCAAGATGGGCCGCGTCATTCCCGCGGCGCGTCAGGCCCATGCCGATGCGGCGCGAGCGCTGCGTCACGCTTTTGAGAAGCTTTCAACCTGAATTGCTGACAATGAAACGACAAGACTTTCGCTTTTTTCACAGCCTGCGCGTGCGCTGGGTTGAAGTGGACATGCAGAAAATTGTGTTCAATGCCCACTATCTGATGTATTTCGACACGGCCATGGCGGACTATTGGCGCGCGCTGGCGCTGCCGTATGAAGAGGCGATGCTGCAGTGGGGCGGTGACCTCTACGTCAAGAAGGCGAGCATCGAGTACCACGGGTCGGCACGCTTTGATGACCGGCTCGACGTGGCGCTTCAATGCACCCGCGTCGGCAAGTCGTCCATGATTTTTTCAGGTGCGATTTTTCGCGGTGACGAATGGCTCATCACTTGCGAGCTGGTCTATGTGTTTGCCAACCCGGCATCGCAAACCGCCAAACCGGTGCCGCAGGCGCTGCGCAGTTTGCTGACCCGCTTTGAAGCCGGGGAGGCGATGGTGGACATCAAGACTGGCGACTGGGCCCTATTGGGCAAGGACGCCGCGAAACTACGAACTGCCGTTTTTGTCGAGGAGCAAGGCATTCCGCCAGCAATGGAGTGGGACGAAGCGGACGGCACGGCCGTGCATGCCGTGGCCTACAACGGTCTGGGGCAGGGCATTGCCACCGGTCGGCTGGTCAGGCACGCCAGCCATGTTGGCAAAATAGGCCGCATGGCGGTTCACCGGGCGCTGCGGGGCTCGCATGTCGGGCAGGTCGTCCTGCACACATTGATGGTCGCCGCCAGACAGCGCGGTGACACTGAAGTCATGCTGCACGCGCAGCGCAGTGCCGAAAGTTTTTACCAGGGCTTGGGCTTTGCAGCGCGCGGTGCGCCTTTTGACGAAGTCGGTATCGCGCACATTGAAATGTTCAGCTTACTCTAAAGTTGCATTTTCAAGCGCTGGCAATTGCTGCCAGGCGATGTTGCAGGTCCGGGCGGAAGGCTTGTCGATGCTCTGATCGGGGTCGTGCAAATGCGTGCGCTCTTCAACCCCAACATCCCAGCGTCGCTCGCCTTCCCGCGGGCCCAGCGCGCTGGCCAGCAGCACGGTGCTGCTGCGCGTGCCGTAGGCGTGTTCTGGAAACGCCACAAAGGCGCTGGACAAGGCCTGTTCCATCGCCGGCGGCACGCCGGTTGCGGGCAACTGCTCGCGCGGGGCGCGTTCGCGGTTGGCCAACGCCGTCCAGAGCGTGGCCCGCAGCTGATCCGGCTCGGGCGAATCAAGGGCGTTGGCCAGCACACGCTTGAGGGCCATGGTTTTCGGCCACGGCGTGTTCAGTGCCGCATTGGAAAGACCATAGACACCGGGCTTGAGCGGCTGCACCCGCAGGGACGAAACGGCCGATTTGTTGGTGACCCAGGTCCAGGCATTGCGCTGAAAATCACCCAGCACCAGGTTAAAGCCGCCATAGGCTGCGCCGTCCTGCGCCAGCGCTTGGGCAAACGCCAGGGCGTCGCATGTTTCTTCAAGCCAGCGCGTGACCAGCTCGCCCCGGGAGTGTGGCGCGGCTTGGGACTTCGCCTCGCGAACATTGGTGAGAAACGCCACCCGCCCGCCCGGCGTCATCCCCAGCCAGGTCCCACCGGCGCGCAAGTCGCGCCCGGCAACAATTTCCTGTCCAGCGATTGTTTGCCAGCGGCCCAGCGCCCGGGTCGGGCGGTTCAAAAACTCGTCGCGGTTGGCCGCAATCACCAGTGGCCAGCGGGCAGAAGCATTGATGGCGAAGGCAACCAGGCACATTGTGAAACTCCTGAACTCGTGAAGCTCAAATATCCGCGATCAAGGCATAGGGCAGGGGCAGCAGCGTCAAGGGGGCGCCGGCGGCGCTTCCCAGCGTAAGCCGCCCCTGCGCCGCATCGGCAGCTGCCGAGGTCTGCATCGACACGATGGCATCAAACCCGCCCGAGGGATTGGCCGCGGCAGCGGCGACCGCTCCGCAGGGCTGCTCCGCGTCAAGCGCGTGAAACACCTCTTGCCCCACCGTGGGCGTTCCCTCGGTATGCACCAAATAAGCCCGCCGCTTGAGCGTGCCGCGAAACTGGCTGCGCGCCACCACCTCCTGGCCGGGGTAGCAGCCTTTCTTGAAGTTCACGCCTCCGACAGATTCGTAATTGAGCATTTGCGGCACGAAAGCTTCCACAATCGGCTGGGTAATCATGGCAATGCCTGAGCGCACCTCCAGCCAGTGCCACAGGGCCAGCTCGATGTGCGGACCTTCGGGTGCAGGCGAACCGGCAGGCGCACACCGGAGGGCGCGCGGCTGACCGGCGCCGGGGTACAAGAACACCACATTGCTATCATCAATATCGACCTTGGTCCACGCAGGATAGTCCTTGCCAGCGATTGATTCAATAGCTTTCCCGGTCAGGCCATGGAGCGAAAAATCGCCGCTGGCGTCGCTGAGTTTGACCTTGGCGCGCAGCACAAACATCGACAGGCGCTTGAGTGTGGCGGCCAGAATGTCGCGACTGCACACCAGCAGGATCTCGTCGTGGCTGCGCTTGAACAGCACAAAACTGGCCTGCATGCGGCCCTTGGCATTGCAAAAAGCGGCCAGGCGCGCCTCAGACAGACCCAGCAAGGCAACGTCCTGCGTCAGCTGGCTCTGCAAAAACTTCACGGCATCCTCTCCGACCACGCGAATCACGCCCAGATGCGTTAGCTCAACGGTGCCGGAAATGGCTGGTGCAGTGCGGGACATGGTCATGAAGCGGTTCGCTCGAGTGATGGGGATGGGCTGAATTATCATAGTCCCCTGATTTTGCGTTTTTCTTCGAAAAGGTAGCTCAGTTGTGCGTCGTGTCTTTACAAGTTTGCTGATGCTGGTGTTTGCCGGCGCCCTGTTGCTGCTGGGTGCAAGTTTGTGGTGGCTGCACGAACCCATTGCACTGCGCCTGCCGCCGGGGAGCCAGGTGGTGGACCTGGAAATCGAGCCCGGCACCAGTGCCCGCGGCGTCGCCGACGCCGTGGTGGCGGCCGGTGCCGAGGTGCCTGCGCCGCTACTGCAGGCCTGGTTCCGCTTTTCCGGGCAGTCCCGGCTGATCAAGGCCGGCAGCTATGAGCTGGGGCCCGGCACCACGCCGCGCAAACTGCTGAGCATGCTGGTGCGCGGCGAGGAAACCCTCAAAAGCCTCACGCTGGTCGAAGGTTGGACCTTCGCCCAGGTTCGCGCAGCGCTGCAAAAAGAAGATCAGCTTGCGCATGACACGCTTGGACTGGCGCCTGAAATCATCATGCAAAAGCTGGGCAAGCCGGGCATTCACCCCGAAGGCCGGTTTTTCCCCGACACCTATACCTATGCCAAAGGCTCCAGCGATTTGGCGGTGCTCAAGCGCGCTGCCCGTTCCATGGACAAGCGGCTGGAGGCTGCCTGGGCGCTGCGCAGCCCCGACACGCCGCTTGAAACACCCGAGCAGGCGTTGATTCTGGCGAGCATCATCGAAAAAGAGACCGGCAAGCCTGCCGACCGGCCGCAAATTGGCGGCGTTTTCACCAACCGGCTGCGCCTGGGCATGCTGCTGCAGACCGACCCGAGCGTGATTTATGGCCTGGGAACGGCGTTTGACGGCAACCTGCGCAAGCGCGACCTGCTGCTTGATACGCCTTACAACACCTACACCCGATCGGGTCTGCCGCCCACGCCGATTGCCATGCCCGGCAAGGCCTCTTTGCTGGCCGCCGTGCAGCCCGCGCCCACCCAGGCGCTTTATTTTGTGTCGCGCAATGACGGCAGTGGCGCCAGCCATTTCAGCACCAATCTGGACGAGCACAACCGCGCCGTCAACCAATACCAGCGGGGCCGATAGACATGGCCCCCACGCTTTTCACTGCGTGTAATACGCTGCCCCCCGAGGAGGTTGTTCCGCCTAAGGGCGGCCTGTCGGTGGAACCGGCCCCCACGCTTTTCGATTCGCCTCTTGCGCTGCCCTCCGGGGGGGCTGGCCTTTTCATCAGCTTTGAAGGCATAGACGGGGCGGGAAAATCCACGCATATTGCGGGTCTGGCCGACGCCTTCGAGGCGCAGG
Organism: Burkholderiales bacterium RIFCSPHIGHO2_12_FULL_61_11; assembly: GCA_001770785.1. Lineage (GTDB taxonomy): Bacteria > Pseudomonadota > Gammaproteobacteria > Burkholderiales > Burkholderiaceae_C > Polaromonas. The sequence continues at coordinate 4,748 of MERZ01000157.1, read as the reverse complement.
GCAGGGTGGTTACGTTGACACGCGAACCCGGCGGAACGCCGCTGGCCGAAAAGCTGCGCGCCACCGTGCTGGGCGACCCGATGGATGCGCTGACCGAGGTGCTGCTGATTTTTGCGGCCCGGCGCGACCATCTGGTGAACGTGATTGCACCGGCGCTGCTGCGCGGCGAAGTGGTGCTGTGCGACCGCTTCACCGATGCCACCTTCGCCTACCAGGGAGCGGGACGCGGTTTTGATTTGAATGTGCTGAGCACGCTCGAGCGATGGGTGCAGTGCGATGAGGGGCTGCTGGGCGACCCGGCCGGCAACAAGCCCATGAAACCCGAGATTGAGACGGTTATCGAACCCCACCTTACCGTCTGGTTCGACCTGCCACCGGAAGAGGCCGCCTTCCGGCTGGCAGGCACACGCGTGCCCGATAAATTTGAGTCGCAGCCGGTCGAATTTTTCCGCCGGGTAGCTCAGGGCTATGCAGACCGCCAGCAAGGCCATCCGGAACGCTTTGCCCGCATTGACGCCTCACAAGCGCGCGACGTCGTCTGGCAGGCCGTGTTGCAGGTGTTTATCGGCAAAGGCTGGTTGTCATGACTGAAACCAGTCGCCAGCGCCTGGCCCCCTGGCTGCAAACCCAGCTGGAAAGCCTGCTGGCCCAGCGCGGCCACGCCTGGCTGCTCAGCGGGCCGTCGGGTCTCGGACAGTTTGAGCTGGCCTTGGCGCTGGCCAGAGCCTGGCTGTGCGAGCAGCCCAGCGCGCAAGGCGCTTGCGGCCATTGCGGCAGCTGCCATGCGGTTGACGTGCACACCCACGCCGACCTGTGCATGCTGCTGCCCGAAACCCTTTCCCTGGGGCTCGGCTGGCCGCTGGATGAAAAAACGCAGGACGAGCTGGACAGCAAGAAACGCAAGCCCAGCAAGGAAATCAAGGTCGATGCGGCGCGCGAAGCGGTGACGTTTACCCAGTTCACGCGCTCGCGCGGCGACACCAAGGTGGTGCTGGTATTTCCGGCTGAGCGCATGAACAACGTCACGGCCAATACCCTCCTGAAAACGCTGGAAGAGCCGCCCGGTGCGGTCAAGTTCATTCTGGCAAGCGAGGCGGCGCACCAGTTGCTGCCGACCATCCGCAGCCGCTGCCTCGGCCACACCATGCTTTGGCCCGGATTTGAGCCTGCGTTGGCCTGGCTCCAGCAAGAAGCCCTTCGTCAGAGCGAAGCCGGGAGTACTGCGAAAAAAGGAGTCCAGCCGCCGGATGCCGCCGATCTGCAGACGCTGCTGATGGCCGCCGGCGGCCGGCCTGCCGATGCCCTGGCCTGGGCGCAAGACAGCGCGACCGCCGACGCAGCTCGGCGCTGGCAGGCCCTGCCCATGGCCATGGCCAGCGGCAATGTCAGTGCGCTGGCTGACTGGGCGCCCGCCCAGGCGGTTGATGCCTTGCAAAAGCTATGTCATGACGTCCTGGCGGTTCGGGTGGGGGCAGCTCCGCGGTTTTTCAGATCCCAGGACCTGCCATTTACAGTGGCTGCGGCTGCCGCAACATCAGCGAGACATTCGACCGGGCCCGGTCTTTATGCACTTGCCAGTTGGGCGAAAGAACTCAGCACCCTCGCCCGCACTGTGGAACACCCGTACAACCCGGGGCTGATGCTGGAATCGCTGGTCAGTCGCGCGCATACCGCGCTCAACGCGAAATGAGTGTGGCAAGTGTGGCACTTCCCGTTCTCTGGCACTATGCAGGTGCAGTCAAACCGATAAACTAGCACCATGAGTTCAAAGCTTTCACTTTCAGGCAGTTCACCCGCCGCCGTTAGCGCCCGGCCCAGCGTCGTTCAGCTGAACATCAAGGAAAAAGCGGCACTTTACGTGGCCTACATTCCACTGTTTCAGGACGGTGGCGTGTTTATTCCCACCGCGCGCGAGTACAAGCTGGGCGACGATGTCTATGTCTTGCTGAGACTCCCCGAGGACACGCAGCGCTACCCGGTAGCCGGTAAAGTGGCGTGGATCACGCCCGCAAGGGCCGCTGGCAACCGCACCCAAGGCGTCGGGATCCGGTTTCCTCCCGAAGAAAAGTCACGCTTGCTCAAGATCAAGATTGAAGAAATCCTGGGCGCCCATCTGGCCTCCGAGCGGCCCACGCAGACCATTTAGTTGCCATGTGACACCAACAGGTGCCGTTTGGCCTGCCAAATACTCTATTTTTCATAGCTACCTGAGCCTGCAAAAAAGGGCTCAGGTATTTTTGATACTTCACCTCGTCTTTCTAAATGTTTACCGATTCCCATTGCCATTTGAGCTTTCCCGAGCTCCAGGCACAGCTGCCGCAGATTCGCCAGGCCATGGAAAAAGCCCAGGTAAGCCGGGCCCTGTGCATTTGCACCACGCTGGAAGAATTTGAGACGGTCCACCAGCTCGCCACCACTTATGGCAACTTCTGGTCAACCGTGGGTGTTCACCCAGACAATGAAAATGTGCTGGAGCCCAGCCTGGACGACCTGGTGCAGCGTGCGAGCCTTCCCAAGGTGGTCGGCATCGGGGAAACGGGGCTCGACTATTTCCGATTGGGCGAACGCAGCGTGGCCGATATGGAATGGCAACGTGAGCGCTTCCGGGTCCACATACGCGCAGCCCGCCAAAGTGGCAAGCCCTTGGTGATTCATACCCGTAACGCATCCAGTGACACCTTGGCCATCCTGAAAGAGGAGGGTGAGAATGCCAGCGTGGGTCAGGCGGGCGGTGTTTTTCACTGTTTCACGGAGACTGAAAGTGTGGCCCGCGCCGCGCTCGACCGGGGTTTTTACATTTCGTTTTCAGGCATTCTGACTTTCAAGAACGCTGGCGACCTACGGGAAGTCGCCCGCTTTGTGCCGCTTGACCGCATGCTGATCGAAACCGACAGCCCCTATCTGGCGCCCATGCCCTACCGGGGAAAAACCAACAACCCGTCGTATGTTCCCTTGGTGGCGCAGCAGATTGCCGAAATCAGGCAGCAACCCCTGGAAGCCATCGCCGAGGTGACCAGCCGCAATTTTGAGCAGCTGTTTACGGGAGTACTGGCATGACAAAAAACCTCATAAACTACATTAATAAAGTCCTATATCTAATTGTTTTTGTTGGATTTGGCTTGGCACATGCCGGCTCCTATGATGACTTCTTCAGTGCCATCAAGGGCGACGATCCAGGCAAGATAAGCGCACTGCTCGCGCGTGGCTTTGACGCCAACACAATAGACCCGCAAGGTCAGTATGGCCTGTATCTGGCCATCCGCGAGTCGTCACTCAAGGCGGCGCAGGTTTTGCTCGACTGGCCCAAGACCGATGTAAATAGCCTCAACCTCAAGGGTGAAAGCCCCCTCATGCTGGCGGCACTCAAAGGCCATCAGGGCCTGGCCGAAAAGCTGATCAAAAGGGGCGCCGACGTCAATAAAACCGGCTGGACTCCCCTGCATTACGCGGCCAGCAGCGGCCAGCTGACGCTCATTAGCCTGTTGCTCGAAAACAGCGCCTACATTGACGCCGAATCACCCAACGGCACCACGCCCCTGATGATGGCGGCGATGTATGGCACGCCAGCGGCCGTCAAACTGCTGCTGCAGGAAGGCGCCGATCCTCAGCTCAAGAACCAGCAGGGCTTGAGCGCACTGCAGTTTGCGCAGCGCGGCAATCGGCCCGATTCGGTTGAGGCCATCGGCGCATTCATACGCGGCAAGCGGCCAGCCGGTCAATGGTGAAGTGTGGGCTGCGCGCGGCTCGCGCTGGGCTCACGGCCGCGAGGCCGGCGATGCGTCGGAAATTTGCGACTTAGCGCTTGGACTGCCGGTAGTGGACGGCGCTGAGGATGGCGCGCAATATCTCCCGTGGCGGGGGAGGGCAGCCGGGTAGGGTCACGTCGACGGGAATGACGTTGGCAACGCGGCCGCAAGTTGCATAGCTTTCTTCGCCGAAAATGCCGCCGCTGCAGCCGCAGTCGCCAACCGCCACCACCAGTTTCGGCTCCGGCATGGCGTCATAGGTGCGCCGCAGCGCTTCTTCCATGTGCCTGGATACCGGCCCCGTGACCAGCAGCATGTCGGCGTGACGCGGGCTGGCGACAAACTTGATGCCCAGCCCTTCAATGTTGTAGTACGGGTTGCCGAGCGCGTTGATCTCCAG
>MERZ01000157.1:0-564 GCA_001770785.1 Burkholderiales bacterium RIFCSPHIGHO2_12_FULL_61_11 | reverse complement strand
TGGTCAGCGCCTGGCCGAGGATGTCGAGGATGTCCCGGTGAATGCGTTCAACGCCTTCGCCCTCGGTGCGCGGCGCCGGCTCGGTGACGATGCCGGTGCGGGCGATTTGCTTGAGGATATGCCACATCAGAGGTCGTGCCCCGAATAACTCAGGTTAAAGGATTTGTTGATCAGGGGAAAGTCCGGAACAATATTGCCCATGATGGCATGTTCGAGCACCGGCCAGTTCTGCCAGGACGGGTCATGGCAGTGGCAGCGCACGATGCGGCCATCGGCCCCAATCTCAAGCGCCACCAGCACTTCGCCGCGCCAGCCTTCCACCCATCCCATGCCGACGGTGGGGACGCCTGACGCGCCGAGTTCGGCGCACGAAGCCCCTTCCGGCAAGCCCGAACAGATGCGCCGAATCAGGCGCAACGATTCCAGTAGCTCGTCGAACCGAACGGCCACCCGCGCGGCAACATCGCCAGCGCGTTGCGTGGCCATCGCGACTTGGAGTTGATCGTAGGGGACCCAATCATGGTCGCAGCGCAAGTCGCGATGGCCACGCAACGCGCTGGCGAT
>MERZ01000156.1 GCA_001770785.1 Burkholderiales bacterium RIFCSPHIGHO2_12_FULL_61_11 | reverse complement strand
GCTGGGACGCACCTTTGTGCATTTCCGGAACAAAAAGCGAACGGAAAGGAAGCAAGACCGCTTGGCTCAGGCCTTGCGCGACCGACCGGTCGAGGCGGAATCAAAAAACAGGAGCAAACGCAAACGGCAGAATCGAAGAAAAATGCCATCGGCTTAAACTTTAGGCATGGTAGTTTTCCAAAAATAGGGGTTTTTTTTCGGTCAGGCCGTTCTCTTAAGATTGCAACACTGCACTGGAAACCGCTGGCCTCGCGCTCTGACCATAACCAGTACATTCCCCTTGATGACCCGGAAGGCGACTCAGAGATGCATACATGCTCCTTGTGCAAGACGAGAACTGGTCGCGATGGAAGCCACAACTTCTTGGAAATTGGGGTACGCTGTCCGTCATGACGTTACCTAAACTGAATAAGCCTTTCTCGATGATTCGGGAATTTCACCTGGCCGACTGGTTCACGCTGGCAAATGCGGTTTGCGGCACCGGGGCCTTGTTTTCCATGATGACCTACCTCCAGACGAACGACGTCAGGCATATCTATTATGCGTGCGGACTGGTCTTGGCCGCCTTGATCTTCGATGTGCTCGATGGAAGGATTGCCCGGTGGCGGCAGAAAACGTCAGCCATCGGTCGTGAACTCGATTCTCTGGCTGACATCATCTCATTTGGCGTTGCCCCGGCCTTGATTGCGTATGGCGTCGGCATGCAGGGTCTGTATGACCGCATCATCCTGACTGCTTTTGTGGCGTGCGGCGTATCTCGCCTGGCGCGCTACAACGTGACGGCCGAGTCGTTGTCTGGCGAAGACAACAAAGTGAAATACTTCGAGGGAACGCCTATCCCAACGTCGCTTTTACTGGTAATGGTGATGTTCGTTGCGGCCTGGCGAGGTGCGCTGCATGAGTCACTGTGGTTCGGGCAGATCACGTTTGGTGGCTTCACGCTACACCCACTGGTACTGTTGTTCGCACTCTCCGGCTCATTGATGGTCAGTCGCATACGGATACCAAAGCTCTGAACTGGCCTGGATTCCCAAACATCAGGCGTAACTCCGAGTGATTTTGGCAGCAACCAGTATGTCGACGTCATGCGTGGTGCCCTGTCTGTCAGGCCTGCGAAATGCTCGCGGTGTTCACGCCGTCCGGATCACCGAAATGAACTCCGTGCCGCTCTCGGGCAGCCACACCTCCCCAGGCCGGCCCAGTATCTGGCGGATGCCGGCGGCGGGACGCGGCATGGTGAGCACATCAAACTTTTCGCGTGCGGGGTCGAAGCGCAGCATGGCGTTGTTGCTCCACTCTGCGGCCCAGACCATGTCTTTGTCGTCCACGTACACGGCGTACACGCGCGGGTCGGCGCCCGGTGCTTTCCAGCTGCGCCAACTGTTGGCCCCGGTGCCCAGCGCCGGGTCGTGCATCGAGAGCTGGCCGCTGTTCCACTCGGCCACCCAGATGCGGCCGCGGCTGTCGGACCAGACGCGGCGTGCGCCCTGGCGCGGCGTCGGCGGTTCGACGATGCGTGACACACCGGTTTTGCGGTCGATTTGCGCAATGAACGAGC
>MERZ01000155.1:964-1561 GCA_001770785.1 Burkholderiales bacterium RIFCSPHIGHO2_12_FULL_61_11 | reverse complement strand
TGTGCAGTATGTGGTGATCACAAGCGGGGCACAGCGTGTTTCCGAGGTCGCCGCGCGGTTCACGCTGGACAGTATGCCTGGGCAACAAATGAGCATCGATGCTGACCTCAACATGGGGTTCATCGATCAGGTCGAGGCACAGCGACGCCGAAAGAACATAGAAAAAGGGTTCTCCGTCAATTTCGCTGTGATTTTTTGCTCGCTACGGGACAATCCAGTTTTTCAAAACTATCAAGAACAGTATGAAAGACACCGCACTGTATGAGCAGCTTCTTGGATTGAAGACACCTTGGTCGGTCAAAAAGGTAGACCTTTCGCTGGCGGAGCAGCGTGTGGTGGTTGAAGTTGTTTTGAAGAAGGGCCAAGTCTGGGCCGACCCAACGGATGCAACCAAAAGAGCCCACGTCAACGGCTGGAGCGAGCGCCAATGGCGCCATCTGGACACCTGCCAGTTCGAGACCATCATCAAAGCGCGTGTACCCCAGCTCAAGTATGGTGATGGCAGCGTCGAAGAGTTGGCCGTGCCCTGGGCCGAGCGCTATAGCCGAGTCTCTACATTGATGGCGGGGTTCGTCATCAAACTGCTGCAAGCCTGCC
>MERZ01000155.1:0-954 GCA_001770785.1 Burkholderiales bacterium RIFCSPHIGHO2_12_FULL_61_11 | reverse complement strand
AGCCGTATGCACGCTCACACGATTGTCCTGGAGCACGGTCAACGCCATCATGGTCAGTGCCGTGGAGCGCGGCATGCTGCGGCGCACCGAGGAAGAGATTGCCTACCTTGGCATCGATGAGAAGAGTTCCGAGAGGGGGCACACCTACGCCAGCATCCTGACCGACATTGACCGCTCGCGGGTGCTGGACCTGGTGCCAGAGCGAAAGCTTGAAGCGGCCGTTGGCTTGTTGGAAACGCTCACGCCGGGGCAACGCGCATCGGTCAAGGCGGTGGCCATGGATATGTGGCCCGCGTACATGAGCGCGGCCAGGCAATGTATGCCGCAGGCGGACATCGTGCATGACAAGTTCCACGTCTCCAAGTATCTCGGTGAAGCGGTGGACGCGGTCAGAAAGCAGGAACATCGAAGCTTGTCCCAGGCGGGCACGTCGCCTCTGAAGGGCAGCAAGTGGGCGTGGTTGAAAAAGTATCCCGACGGCCGTAGCGCTGAAGCTATCTCGTTTCGCGCCTTGAACCAGCTCAACCTCAAGACCAGCCGGGCCTGGTGCATCAAGGAAAACTTCACCCAGTTCTGGAGCTACAGCTACAAAGGTGCGGCAAAGCGATTCTTCAAGGCGTGGTCGAACAACGCGATGCGCAGCAAATTGGAGCCAGTCAAAAAGGTCGTCAAGATGCTCAGACGCCATGAGGAAGGGTTGCTGAACTTCAGCCAGCACAGAATCAGCAACGCCTGCGCGGAAGGCTTCAACAGTGCCATCCAACTCATCAAGGCCAATGCCCGTGGGTTTCGTAACTTCACCAACTACCGTGCAAGGATTTTGTTTCATTGTGGCAAGTTGAACTTGGCGATGGCCTAGAAATTCACAGTGAATTCAACGAAGTTCCATTTTTGTCATTGACCCTAAAGTTCTCCGGCAGGACACCGACAACATACTCAACGGGTTGCATCATG
>MERZ01000154.1 GCA_001770785.1 Burkholderiales bacterium RIFCSPHIGHO2_12_FULL_61_11 | reverse complement strand
CAAACGACGTGAAAGGGGCTTAAAAGTTCGACTGGCGGGGTCTGTTCTCCCTCACCACCGAGATCTCCAGAAGTTGGAGGATTCCCTCTAATGGCTGCATGCCAAGCTTGCACTGGGCTGTCCACAATGGTTTAATTGCTGCAGTGCACCATTCTTCCATCTTGACCAAGGACTCTTTTATGAACTTCAATACTGACCCATTCATCGCCGCCCAAAAAACCAACGTGGAAGTCTTTGCTGGCCTGTCGAAAAAAACCTTCGCCAGCTTCGAAAAGCTGGTGGAACTGAACATGGCGGCCAGCAAGGCTGTCATCGGCGAATCCATCTCCAACCTGCAAGCCCTGGTCGCTGCCAAGGATCCCCAGGCACTTCTGGCTCTTCAATCCAGCCTGCTACAGCCATTGTCCGAAAAATCGGCGTCCTACAGCCGCCACCTGTATGAAATTGCGTCGGGCACCGCTGCCGAATTTTCCAAAGCCTTTGAATCCACAGCCGAAAAATCGCAAAAAGGCATGGCTTCGTTTCTGGAAAACTCCCTGAAGAACGCTCCTGCTGGCTCCGAGGCCGCCGTGAGCGCGTTCAAGACAGCGATCAGCGCCAGCAACACCGCTTTGGAATCAGCGCAGAAGACTGCCAAACAGGCCGTGCAACTGATCGAGTCGAACATCGATGCCGTCTCGTCGGTCACCCCGAAGGCAGATTGAAAACCGCCGACAAAAGGCCTGATTCCTCTCTTCGTCAGGGCGTTTAACGCCGTGAGCACGGCAGCGGCATCTTCGGGTGCCGTTTTTGTTCGGCAGCCGACACACTGAAACGTTGCTTTCAGTTCAATCATGACCCGCTTGTGCCTTGTCCTGAATGGCACACGCTGGTGCTTTCTCGCATCGAAACCGACCCACCTCTGGCGCATGGTCGGCGTCAAGCATCCTGGCCGCCGTGTTGCCAACCAGGCGCGCCCGTGAACAATTGGTTTGCGGTGCCCGCATCTTGCTGAGAGCTTTTTTTTGGCTCGTGTGGCAGTGCGATACTGTCGTTGTTCAACTTTTCTGGAGCTCTTTATGCCACGCCCGATTCTTGAAGAGGCCCACATTTCTCCAGCGATCCGCGGCAAGATCGCGGGGTATCAGCAGGCCATCGTGCAGGAGGTGATAACAGCGATAAGGGACAACGACGTAGTGGTGGTGGGGATGGGGATGAACCCCTTTCCCAAGAAGGCGTGCAAGGCGCTGGACCTGGCAAACCAGCCGTACCGATATCTGGAATACGGAAACTATTTCAATACCTGGCGCGAACGAAATGCGCTCAAGATGTGGACCGGCTGGCCCACCTTTCCGATGGTGTTCGTCAAAGGCACGCTGGTTGGCGGCGCAACTGATCTAAAGGCGCTGATCGACAGTGGCGAATTCAAGAAAATGCTGGCGTTACCAGCAAGTGTCGACTGAGGTAACGGTT
>MERZ01000153.1 GCA_001770785.1 Burkholderiales bacterium RIFCSPHIGHO2_12_FULL_61_11 | reverse complement strand
TATCCCAGAATGCCGGCGCGTGAGACACCGCCAGGATCACGGCCGCTTGCGCCGAGACATCCACGTGTTGCCCCCTGCCGCCCGAGACAGTGCGGTGCAGGAGCGCCATCAGCGCCCCCACCGCCGCCTGCGCCCCGGCCCAGCAATAGGCCTGCGGAACGCTGACGCGCATCGGCGTCCCCTCAGGCTCACCGGCCAGCGACATGGCGCCACCAGCCGCCATCATCTCGATATCCGAAGCCAGCCAGTCAGCCCGCGAGCCACCGGAGCCAAACGGCGTGACCGAGACATGAATCAGGCTTGGGTTGATCTGCTTCAGCCGCTCCACGCCAAGGGTTCGGGCAACCGGATCGCCGGGCTGCGCCGACTCGATCAGGACATCAAACCCGGCAATCAGCCGATCGAACGCCTGTTGTCCGTCGGAGGTGGCGAGGTCGAGCCGCAGCAGGCGTTTGTTGACGTTGTAGGATTGCCAGTCGGCGCCCTCGATATTTACCCCGGGCGCCTCGACCTTGATCACATCCGCCCCGAGATCGGCCAGCAACCGGCCAGCCAACCAGCCGACACGGTCGCTGAGATCAAGGACGCGGTAGACAGAAAGCATCGCCGTCCTTTCCGTCTCGGTTCTGTTACCGCCCGGTCCGGGCCAGGGATAGCACCCAGCCTGCCATGCGCGACTTCATCTTCTCGATGTCCTTCTCCTTGAAGAAGTTTTCCGGCTTGACCAGATCCACGCCATAAACCGGACGGTGAAAGTCATTCTCGTAGCCGTAAGGCACCGTCGCATCAATGCCCATACCGCCCTCGAACAGGGTATTGGAAGCGGTCCACTGCTTGTCGCCCGAGGTCATGCGTTCGGCCGGCATGAAGGTCTGGCCGCGGCCGCCGGGGATCGGATTGAGAATGTCCGTTCTCGGGTTCACGCGCGTCGTCAGGCACCACATGATGTCGTCCATCGAATAGATATCGACGTCCTCGCTCACCGCGATCGCCAGACGCATGCCCTGCGAGCAGGACAGGATCGCCCCGAGGAAGTTGCGCTGCCAACCTTCCTCGATCTGGTTGCGCTTTTTCACCTGGATGATGCAGCCACCCCAATCGGTCATGCAGTAGGGAATGTGTACGTTCTGCACGATACCCGGCTGCAGGCGCTCGCACAGGGCGAAGATCGCCGATTCGCGGACCGAGGTGTCGATGTTGGAGTCGTCCGCGGTGTGCACCCCGAGCGGGAAGATGATCGGTTTGCCCTCACGCTTGCGCATGGTGATCGCGGTGACATGGAAGGTCGGCGCTTTGTAGGCCTTGCCCATGTAGCCAGCCCATTCGGGATGGAAATGGAAGCGGCCCTGGGTATCGGCCGCTTCTGACTCGGCGGTCTCATAGCGCTTGTCGCGCGGATACAGGTAGCCTTCCAGCACGTATTCCGCGTCGGCCAGCGTGTAGGCATCGATTGTGCGGCACTTGACGAGACGGACCGGCGAACCCTGGACGGCACCGGCGATGCCGATCTCGTCGCAGCCCTTGGGCAGAATCGCATAGTCGAAGCCGGAACCGGCGACGAAGGTGCACGACGGGGGAACGCCAAAACACATGGTGAGCGGAATCGGCTCCTCGTCCTTGTAGTGCTCGGTCATCACCTGCCACATGTGGGAGCCGGGAGAGATCATAAAAGTCCCGACGTCGCCCCAGCGGAAGTTCATGCGGTTGTAGCCGATGTGGCTGCCACCGTCGAAATACGGGCCAACGACGCAGGAGATGCCGGAACCGATGGTCATCTCGGTCTCCAGCGGCGTATGGCGAATCGCCGTCAGCCACTTGTTGACGTCGATGTTTTCGGTAATGACATCTTCCTGAACCGGTGCATCTTCCTGCGCAATAATGATCGGCTTGAGCGGATGATCAATGGCTCGCGCCACCTTTTTTACGCGATCAAGCGAATTCTCCCAGCCGAACATGTCCTCGACAATACGAATGTCGCCGAACAGGTTGGTGATGGCGCGGGCATGCGGCATGCCCTTGACGTTGTTGAACAACATTGGCAGGCTGCCGTCGAAAATCTTCTGCAGGCCGGTGATTTCAAGGTCCGGATTGACCTCCTTGTCGGTTTCGATCAGATAACCCTTGCTGCGGAACCAGTCCAGCGTCGATCGCAGACTCGTGACATCCTTGACACCCGTCTTGGTTACCGCCTTGTTCACTTTGTCGTCCATTGCGTTTCCTTTTTTGTCTTGAGTTAAGTTAAATATTGGGGGCGACCTATTACCTCTGCGGCTGAAGATGTGCGACCTTCTTTCCGCGCATCTCCCCCTCCCAGCGCCGCGCGAAATTTGCCGAAATCCCGAATTGATCGAGAATTCGAGCAACAACGTGATCAATCATGTCGTCAAGCGATTCCGGGTGGTTATAGAAGGCTGGCATCGGCGGCATGATCGTCACGCCCATGCGAGACAGCTTGAGCATATTTTCCAGATGCACGTCGCTGAGCGGCATTTCCCGCGCCACCAGCACCAGCTTGCGCCGCTCCTTGAGAATCACATCGGCCGCCCGATGGACCAGATGATCGCCAGTGCCATGGGCAATCGCCGCCAAACTGCGCATCGAACACGGCGCGATGACCATCCCTTCGGTGACGAATGACCCGGAAGAGATTGATGCCGCCATATTGCCTTCAGAATGATCCACCGAGGCCAAGGCACGGACCTGTTTCGCGGTATAGGTGGTTTCGTGTTCGATGGTCTGGATGGCCCACTTGCTGAGAACCAGGTGGGTTTCCACATCTGTGTTCTTCAACGCTTCAAGCAAACGGATGCCGAAAACGGCACCTGTAGCGCCGGTAATGCCAACAATTAGCCGCTTCATTTAACCTCCTAGAACGAGTCATCAATTTCCGGATCACCGCTGCATGAAAGTCCATATTTTGGACTACTATTTTATAATGCCGCAGTCACTGAAAAAAATTCTTACTCACACGTTTTCACTATACAACTTATTCCGGCCCAAAAAAAGACAAGAATCACAATATTAAGTCCATTATATGGACTTAATACACGACTTGTTTTGACTGCCTTTTCCAACGAGGAGTGAGCGTAATAATCGGCCCCTGCAACGCTTTCAAATCAATGTCTTCGTTCTCACATGCAACAATCTCCGCATGACCCCCGCGCAATATGTCCAGCAAAAAGCCGCCGCTTCCGGCAGCAGTTTTTATTACGCCTTCCTGTTTTTACCGAAAGAGCGCCGCGCGGCGATCACCGCGTTCTACGCCTTTTGCCGCGAAATAGACGACGTGGTCGATGAAGTGGTGGACCCCGGCGTGGCGCAAACCAAGCTGGCCTGGTGGCAAGGCGAGGTCGCCCAGTCTTTCGCCGGCAACCCCACCCAACCGGTCATGAAAGCGCTCATGCCCATGGCCGCGCCCTTCCAGATCGAGGCGCGCCATTTGCAGGCGGTCATCACCGGCTGCCAGATGGACCTGACGCAAAACCGCTATCTCGACTTTCCCGGCCTGACGCAGTATTGCCACCTGGTCGCGGGCATTGTTGGCGAAGTGGCCGCGCGCATTTTTGGCCAGACCGAAGAGGCCACCACCGCCTACGCCCACAAGCTCGGCCTGGCGTTCCAGCTCACCAACATCATTCGTGATGTGGGTGAAGATGCCCTGCGCGGCCGCATCTACCTGCCTGTCAATGAGTTACAGCGGTTTGAGGTGAAAGCGCACGAGATTTTGAAACGCCAGTATTCCGAACGCTTCACCGCGCTGATGCAGTTCCAGACCGAGCGGGCGCTGGCGCTCTATGACGAAGCACTGGCCATGCTGCCGCAAGCCGACCGACGCAGTCAAAAGCCCGGCCTCATGATGGCCAGCATTTACCGCGCGCTGCTGCGCGAAATTGCCGCCGACGGCTACCAGGTATTGCATCAGCGCGTCAGCCTCACGCCGCTGCGCAAGTTCTGGCTGGCTTGGAAAACCCAGGCCTTTGGGCGCGTGGTCTGAAACGCTCAATGATCTGAAAAACATGAAAGTCGCCATCATTGGGGCGGGCTGGGCGGGCTGCGCCGCTGCGGTGGAGGCCACGCGCGGGGGTCATCAGGTCACGCTGTTTGAGGCGTCCCGCAGGGCTGGAGGACGGGCACGGCGTGTGGCCGCCGCCACGGTATCGAGCCAGAGCGTCGCCCTCGACAACGGCCAGCACATCCTGATCGGCGCCTATTCGGAAACCCTGCGCCTGATGACCGAGCTGGGCGTGGACGTGGAGGCTTGCCTGCTGCGTCTGCCGCTTGCGCTGCAATTCCCGGATGGCAGCGGCCTCAAACTGCCCAGGCTGCCCGCACCACTGGACGCATTCACCGGCATCCTGACCGCGCGCGGCTGGTCATCGACTGACAAACTCTCAATGCTCAAGCTGGCGCTGAGCTGGCAACTCAAGCGCTTTCAATGCGCACCAAGGCAGTCGGTGGCCGATGTGTGCCAAGGCCTAACGCCTGGCGCCATGGCCTCGCTGATCGAGCCGCTGTGCGTGTCGGCGCTGAATACGCCGGCGGATCGCGCCAGCGGACAGGTGTTCTTGCGCGTGCTGCGCGACGCACTATTTTCGGCCAGTGGCGGCTCCAACCTGCTGCTGCCGCGCGTCGATCTGAGCGCCCTGCTGCCCGATGCGGCGCTGGCCTGGCTCGCGGGTCAAGGCAGCCCGGCACAGCTCGGCAGCCGCGTGCAAGACATTTCGCCTGCTGCCTCGGGTTGGCGCGTCACCGCGGTCAGCAGCGCTGGCTTTGACCGGGTCGTGCTGGCCTGCCCACCCCATGAAGCAGCGCGCCTGGTGGGCGGCAGCGGCGTGGCAGCCGGCGACTGGCTGGCGCAAGCGCGCGGCCTGCGGCACGAGGCCCTGAGCACCGTTTATATCCATTCAGCCGAAGCGCGGCTGCGTCAGCCCATGCTGGCGCTGCGTGCCAGCGCCAGCGAACCGGCACAGTTTGTGTTTGACCGCGGGCAATTGGGCGGCCCGCTGGGGCTGCTGGCGTTTGTGATCAGTGCCAGCACGGGCGACAGCGCCACGCTGACGCAGCAGGTGCTGGCGCAAGCAGCCCGCCAATTAGGGCTCAACGCGCTGCAACCGGTACAAACCATTGTGGAAAAGCGCGCCAGCTTTGCCTGCACGCCGGGCTTGCAGCGCCCCGCGCTCGAAGTGGCCCCCGGCCTGCTGGCGTGCGGTGACTACATCGCCGGGCCCTATCCGGCCACGCTGGAAGGCGCCGTGCGTTCGGGACTGGCTGCGGCGCGGCGCTTGAACTGAATTAATTATTGCTATCAAATTAATGGCTTCTTGCGCCCGTCCCTATTTGGCTTCAGGCGTTTTTCGTCATTAATTGCACGGCCCGGAAGGCGGGCCGCGCCAGACAGCGACGCAACCACTCGTGCAACCGCGGGCACTGCGTCATCAATTCGGTCGAACCCTGCACCCAGGCGATCACCGAAGCCACGCAAATATCAGCCACTGTAAAGCGTTCAGCGGCCAAGTGACTGCGCGATTGCAGATGCTGCTCCAGCACGCCCAAGGGGCCTGACAGGCGCCGCTGCGCCTCATCGGCCAGCGGGGGTTTGCGGCGCTCCAATGGCATGAGGCGGCTGTGCATCAGAAAAATCAGCGCATCTTTTTCACACTCGGTCACCACCCAGAAACTCCAGCGTAAAATTTCAGCTTGCTCGGCATGATTTTCCGCCGCCAGTGAAGGCGCGCCAACAGGCTTGAATCGGCCGGCCAGATACAGCGCGCAGGCCATCGACTCCCAGACCAGCACACCGTCATCGTCAAGCACCGGGATGTGGCCGTTCGGGTTGATCGCCAAAAATTCCGCAGTGCGCGTGGCACCGCCCAAATAAGGGATGGGAATGTGTTCATATGCCAGCCCAAGTTCATGGGCCACCCACAGCGGACGCGCCGCGCGCGAGGCGGCCGTGCCGTAAATTTTCAGGGTCATGGAAGCGCCTCTTCGTAGTTAGCGGTGAAAGAAATTGCACAACTCGGTCAGCGTGCGCACCGTCTTGTGTGGCACGGCGGCGTGCGTCCACGCCTTGTCAGCACGATTGACCCACACCGTCTGCATGCCGCAATCGAGTGCGCCCAGCACATCCAGCGTCGCGTCGTCCCCCACATGCAGCACCTGGCACGGCGCCACCTCGGCGGCAGCCGCGGCGGCGTGAAAAATGCGGGGGTCGGGCTTGCCCACGCCCAATTGCTGGGCACTGATGCTGGCCCGAAAATACGAGTGAATGCCGATGCGCTGGATGTCGGCGTTGCCGTTGGACACCGCCACCAGCGGAAAACGGCTGGACAAAAACTCCAGCGTCCGCAGCGCGCACTCAAACAGCGCGACCCGGTTGCGCTCCGCAAAAAAAATATCAAATGCCGGTTCAGCCAGCAACGGATTTTCGCCCGAGCGATGCAAGGCCAGGCGAATGGCTTCGCGGCGCAGAGTGCTCAGCTGGTACTTCAGTTCGGGGCGCAAGCCAAGCACCTCTTCGCGAATCTCCTGCCGCGCCACGGAGTTGGCAAACAGCGCGGCGGTCATCGGCGCATGTCGGCCGAGCCAATCATCCAGCGTCTTCTCGGCCCTTTCAATGGCGGGCCCAATGGGCCACAGGGTGTCGTCCAGGTCCAGCGTGATCGCTTTGATGATTGTCAGGTCCAGCATAGGTAGGCGAGAATAACCCATGTCTTTC
>MERZ01000152.1 GCA_001770785.1 Burkholderiales bacterium RIFCSPHIGHO2_12_FULL_61_11 | reverse complement strand
TTCGGCGCCGCTTCGAGCGAGCCGAACGGAATCTTCAGGCGCACGGCGTTGGTCGTGCAATTGCGCACATAACAAGCGAAGTCGGTCGAGTGGGCTCGTTTGACCAAGTCAGCGATGAAGTCGGGCGTCGTGCGCATGTCAGGCGCAAGGGCGCGGGCGTCCCGGTCGGAAACACCGCCGGCAAGCTTGATCGAGGTATTGGCGGCGACCGAGCCGCGGAGAGCGGTGGTCAGTTGATCGAGATGCTGATGGGCGAAGAGGACACCGACGTTGAATTTTCTCGCCTGCGACAAGAGCGTCTCCAAATTCTCAAATCAGTAAGCCTCCGGTGATGGCGTCGTTCTGAATTCTCAGCGTGCGATCAGCGGATCAGCGTATGACGGTCAGTTGAGGCCGCAGCACTTCTTGTATTTCTTGCCGGAGCCGCAAGGGCATGGATCGTTGCGGCCGACTTTTCCGAAGTGCGGCGCCGGCGATTGCGGCTGGCTGCCGAGGTGCTGTCTGATCTTCCAGGCGTTGAGGGTCGCAACCCAGTGAGGAATGAGATCGGGGGCCTTGTCGGCAAGATCGCGGGCTTTGGCTTCCGGGAGGCCGCTGTCGCCGCGGTTGATCTCGGCGAGGGTGATGAGGCCGGCCAATGCGGTGTGCGCCTCCTCGTCGCCGTCGACGATCTCCGCCCAGCTTTGCGGGCGAAGCCGCATGGCCGTTTCGAAGCCATCGATCCAGAGTTCCCAAACAACCTCGTCGTGTCGCGTGTCGACATCGAACACCGGAGCAAAGTGGCCGCGCTGCAGATCGTTGGCGGTGGCGTTGTAGTGCGCCATGACCAGCCCGACGAGCTTCTCCACATGCTTGGCGCTCTCGAAGACAGGCGCTGCGTCATCATCCCCGCCGCCCCACACCATGGGCAGCCATTCGCCGGGCATGATCAGGTCGGGGCACACCAGGATTCCTGCGATGAAGCCGTCGACCTCGCTGATGAGCATCGGCTCGCAGTCGTCCGGTAGACCGGCGAGCTCTTTCTCAAGCTGCTTCAGATCTCGTGGAATACTCTGCATGCGGCCTCCAGTTCCACGGCAGCAGCGCGCCGACGCGGATTGACCGGATAGTCGGCGATCCAAGCGAGAACCTCGCGCAGCCGCATCTGTGGATCAAGCCCGTTGAGCTTCGCCGACCATCGCCGACGCGTGTCGGCCGTGATCACGAACCGCTCGGAAGTCTCAGGTCCAGACATGGGCACGATACAGGTCCCAATGTGAATTACCGTCACTCAGATTCTCGTGAACACGACCATCAGCGCAAGGCGGCCGCCACTCGCCCAGTTCTCCAGCTGCCCGAGTTCCAGCAAGAACCACGGGAGAGGTGCGTCTTGATGGAGACCAAATCGACATTCCCGGCGCGGAACGCGCTGATGTCACCGACTTTGGTGCACGGCAGCCTCAGCCGCGGAGGTCCAGGCTTGCCAATGCTCGCCCATGGCGGCAATGTCAGCTCAACAAGCCGATCATCGGGTGAATGCCGGTTAAAGGCGATCGGTTGAATATGATGGTCACCTTCGTTCTTGAAGGTAATGTCGATGATTGAACCCGCGTAAGCGCCCTAATACCGCGCTCACGGCGTGCTACTTGAGTTGCTTTGGACGGTCCGGAGGTTGTCCTCTGGAAACCGACACCGGGAAGGGTAAGGCAATTGAAGTCGCGATGTTCGACGTTATGAGATGATGAGCCCTTACTTTGGAGTCACCGCGTCTCCGCGCGCTGTTCAATGCAGGCTTGCAACTCCGGGGTCATTTTCCAGCCGCATTGGCCCGAGATGCGCTCACAGCTCGCCGTGGCATAGCATTCATATTCATCACGCCACAGGCAGATTGTGGTGACATGAGCATCGGAACACACCTGCCTGCTGCACCCGCTGATAACACAGGGCTTGTCTTGCCCAGTGGGCTTGACCAATGTGGGAATGCTTGGCTCAAGCGTCGGAGGCGACAGCTGGAGAACCGGGCGAGTGCCGTCTGCCCAAAGCTACAGAACTTGCTGACAGCGCAAAGAAAAAGACCCAAGCGTTTTTGCAGTATTTTCCCCTGGCCCAATCCGAGAAGTGGTGGCTAAGCATATGTCATATTTCAAAATAGAGACTTTCTCTCCAGTCGACAAACGCATGCGCACACTTTGCGCTTGGAGGGTGAAGATGCGTGTTCGTGCCACGGCAATCGCGGTCGTGCTTGGATTGTTGTGGACGCTGGCCAATGCTCACCAGCCAGCGTCAGCGACCGCACAGCAGCAGAATCCGCTTTTTCTGCAGGCCCAGGCGATTGGTGAACAGGTGGCTTCTTCATCGGCCCCCGGTGATGTGAAGGCCGGCTTCGCGCAGCGCTTCGAGGCTTTGGCCGCTGAGCAGCAGAACCTGTGGAGTCTGGCTGGGCAAGTCGATAGCGGGCAATGCGCTGACACCTGCCTCGACGACTACAATAATCGCATTGTCGCCTGGCAAGACAGCTTGGTTCAGTTCGCAGCCGAGGCGAGTTCGGCGCTACCCCAAGGTAGCGCCCAGGTGACGATGGAAAACCGCACTGGGCAGACGCTCGACCTCTACATCGATAATCAGCAGCAGTGCCGGGCGCTCATGAACCTGTTTTGCACGTCGCAGACGTCATCAGGCTTCCATTTAGTTATTGCTCGCAGCGGCGAATTGGTCGTCGCGGCAGAATCCGTGAACCTTCAACCAGGTGAGAGCTACACGTTCGCAGCTCAGTGACGATGGCGATCTGCCCCGCGCCGATCGGAGGAACTCCGGCTGCGATCGAATGCCGTCGAACAGTACATTCTCGCCGGCGATGAAGGTGCTTCGTTTTTGACGATGAGGATGGAGCTATCGCCGATGCTTGGTGAGGCCTGATGGATCAGGTGGCGACTTGAGCCAAGGGGCCCACTCCAATCCGGGTCCCCGGTTCGGTAGCTGTTGGCCCCCGGCATCGCCGCGGAAAAGGCGCGGCTTGCTCGGCGGAAAAAGTAGAGATTCTAACGCCGCGGGTGCTGCGGAAGTGCTTAGCCCTCGCTTCGATCCAAAATCGCAAACACGACCGGCGGGTCGAGGGGGGTTATTTACTCGCCGTCCTCCTGGCCCGGAAGCGCGCTGGTCGTGGCAGGCGCTACAGAGGGAAAGGCGGTTATGTAATGCCGACGCGCAGGCGAACAAGGCGA
Organism: Burkholderiales bacterium RIFCSPHIGHO2_12_FULL_61_11; assembly: GCA_001770785.1. Classification (GTDB taxonomy): domain Bacteria; phylum Pseudomonadota; class Gammaproteobacteria; order Burkholderiales; family Burkholderiaceae_C; genus Polaromonas. The sequence continues at coordinate 3,551 of MERZ01000152.1, read as the reverse complement.
CGCAAGTTTTTTTGCTACGTCGCTTTTCAGGGGGGCGTCGGCTTGGATAATCCGCGCGGGCCGACGCCTCTTTAACCGGGATTGGACGCGCCGAGGACCGGCGAGGCCGCGGTCTGCGCGATCCGGTCGATCGTGACGCCGCCGAAAACCGTCACCCGGTCGAACGCCGGGGCGCCCTTCACCGCGACTCCGTCGATCGCTGTCCGGCGCTACTGGACCGGCACGCCGCAGACGGTCGTTTCCGCGAATGAGCATCCGTCTGCAGCCGCGCCGTCGTAGTTGGAATAGCAAGTCTGAACGCGCGCGCAGTAGATGTTGGTTCCCGGCGGACGATCGTTCCGCCGCCGCAGGATGACCACCCAACCGGCGCGCAGCCGCCCTCGGGCAGGCAATAGTTGCCTGCCGGGCAGCAACTGCCAGTGCCGCAATCGATCGGGTATCCATCCGGACAGTAGAGCTCCTGTGCAAACGCAGCCGTCGGCGCGAGCAAAAGAATTCCGCAGACCGCGAGAAAGCGGAACAAAGGACGAAACGACATGGCAGCAACCCTCCCCCGTTTCTGCGGCGCCCATCGTACTTATAGTCTCGGCTGGCGTCGACGCGCCGATCAGCTTAAGAATTTTGGGGCCGGCGCCCTCATAGGTTGTGTCGGTCACTTTTGGCTGAAATTGTGCAAACGGACAATGCAAGCGCCGAATTGGATTCCGCAGCGCGCGAGCGGCTGTTTGCGAACGCGGATTGTGCCGTCAGCGCATTTCAATTCGCGGTACGCGAGCATTCGGTTGCATAGGGGGAAACGCGACATCAAGCGGTTGATCGCATGCCGCTCATCGGTTAGGTTCTTGTAGACTATGGGGGACGTTTTTGGATGCGTGTGGTTGTGACAGGCGGTGCAGGTTTTATCGGCTCCGCTGTGGTGCGTTATTTGATTTCGGACGTCGGAGCTGACGTTCTCACAATCGACAAGCTGACCTATGCCGGCCAGCTCGCGTCTCTAGCCGACGTTCTCCATCATCGGCGTCACTCTTTCAAGCGGGCAGACATTACGGATGCCGCCGCCATGCAAAAAATATTCGCGGGCTTCCGTCCGGACGGAGTCCTACACCTTGCCGCCGAAAGTCACGTAGACCGTTCGATCGACGGTCCGGCCGACTTCATCCAAACCAACATCGTCGGCACCTACACCCTGCTTGAAGCCGCCCGCGGTTACTGGGAGGGCCTTGGCGGCGACCGCGGCGATGACTTCCGCTTCCTTCATGTCAGCACTGACGAGGTTTATGGGAGCCTTGGGCCCAGCGGCCGATTCACGGAAGCGACGCGCTACGATCCGAGATCGCCTTATTCAGCGAGCAAGGCCGCGTCGGATCATCTCGTCCGCGCCTGGTACCACACCTACGGTTTGCCGACTCTCGTCAGCAATTGTTCCAACAATTACGGGCCGAGGCAGTTTCCCGAAAAGTTGATTCCGCTCTTCATTCTCAATGCCGCGGAAGGAAAGCCACTGCCTGTTTATGGCGCAGGACTCAACATCCGCGACTGGCTCTACGTCGACGACCATGCACGAGCCCTGGCGCTGATGTTTGCGAAAGGACGCCCTGGCGAAACCTACAATGTGGGTGGAGCGGAGGAGCGCACCAATATCGATCTTGCGCACACGCTGTGCTCGATCCTCGATGAAGCGCTTCCGACTTCGCCTTTCCGCCCTCATGCCGATCTTTTGCAGCTCGTTGCAGACCGTCCCGGTCACGACCAGCGCTATGCCGTCGACTTCACAAAGCTGGAACGGGATTTTGGCTGGCGTCCGACCGTCTGCCTCGAGGATGGGTTGCGCCTGACCGTCGAATGGTATCTCAGCAACCAGAGTTGGTGGGAGCCGATCAGAGTGAACGCCTATGCGGGTGAGCGGCTTGGGAGCTTAAGGTAATCTCATGAAGGGGATCATCCTCGCGGGCGGCTCAGGCACGCGGCTGTACCCGATTACCTACGTAATCTCCAAACAGCTCCTTCCGGTCTACGACGCACCGCTGGTCTATTACCCCCTGACCACACTGATGCTGGCGGGCATTCGCGAGATGCTGGTGATCACGACGCCGAGCGATGAGCCGACCTTCCGGCGGCTGCTCGGCGACGGCAGTCAGTGGGGTATTTCGCTGACCTACGCCTCTCAGCCCCGTCCTGAAGGAATTGCCCAAGGCTTTCTTATTGCCCAAGATTTCATCGCTGAAGATACGGTGGCCCTGGTGTTGGGCGATAATATCTTTCACGGCATGACGCTCGGAAGCGACCTTGCTCGCGTTGCCACGAGCCGGGAAGCAGGCGCGACCGTTTTCGCCTATCCGGTGAGCGACCCTGAACGCTATGGCGTCGTTGAGTTTGACAAGGAAGGTCGAGTTGTCTCGATCGTTGAGAAGCCAAAGAAGCCGCAATCGCACTATGCCATCACCGGGCTCTACTTTTACGATTCGCAGGTCGTTGACATCGTCCGGAGCCTGAAACCCTCGGCCCGTGGCGAACTGGAAATCACCGACGTCAACCGCATCTACCATGAGCGTGGCCAGCTCCGAGTTCATGTGCTCGGACGCGGCACGGCTTGGTTCGACACCGGAACGCACGATGCCCTCTTAGACGCCGGCACGTTTATTGCGGCGTTGCAGAAGCGGCAGGGATTGAAGGTCGGATGCCCAGAAGAGGTGGCCCTGCATAAAGGCTACATCGATGCGGACGCCGTTAGAGAGATGGGGACCAAGTTGCTGCGTACGAATTATGGGCGCTACCTCTTGTCCGTCGCCGACGAGGTCTCTCCGCTGTGAACGTCATCGAAACGTCTCTGCCCGGTGTTCTCGTCATCGAGCCGATTGTTCATGCCGATAAGCGGGGTTTTTTCCAGGAGATTTGGCAGGACCAGCGCTATGCCGATATCGGCATCTCGGGACCGTTCAGTCAGGATAGCGTCTCGGCCTCACGAAACCGGGTTCTGCGTGGCCTCCATGTCCAAGTGATCGAACCGCAGGGGAAACTTGTCTACGTACTTGGAGGATCCGTCTTCGACGTGGCCGTGGACATCCGCCCTGACTCTGCACATTTCGGGCGATGGTTTGGGACGACCATTTCAGAAGTGGATCATCGCCAGATTTGGATTCCGCCCGGTTTTGCTCACGGATTTTGTGTTCTCTCGGAGCCCGCTACGCTCTGCTACAAGTGCACCACCAAATATATCGCCAGCGCCCAGCGATCGATCCGTTGGGATGATCCGGACATTGCGATCGAATGGCCCATTCGAAATCCTATTCTTGCACCAACGGACGCTGACGCACCTTTTCTGCGGGATTCCGAGTTTGCGCTGGCTGCGGCCCGCAGTGTGGCTGAGCGATGAGGTTGCTCGTCACCGGCGCGGGTGGCCAATTAGGCTGCGCGCTTCAATCGCTGGAGCGGCGGGACATGCGGATCATTCCTCTTGACCATGGTGGTCTCGACATCACGGACGATGACGCGATTGTAGGCGCGCTTCGCGACCATCGCCCGGATGTGCTTGTTAATGCCGCAGCCTATAC
>MERZ01000151.1:1367-1573 GCA_001770785.1 Burkholderiales bacterium RIFCSPHIGHO2_12_FULL_61_11 | reverse complement strand
GCTCTTCCGATCTGGAGCAGGCCAAAAAGCGCGTGCCCATCATGGCGGGCTGTGGCGCCAACTCAACCGCTGAAGCCATCGAACTTGCCAGGTTCGCCAGGCAGGTGGGCGCAGACTGCCAGTTGCAGGTGGTGCCTTACTACAACAAGCCCACGCAAGAAGGCCAGTATCAACACTTCAAGGCGATTGCCGAGGCCGTTGGCGAC
>MERZ01000151.1:0-1350 GCA_001770785.1 Burkholderiales bacterium RIFCSPHIGHO2_12_FULL_61_11 | reverse complement strand
CAACGTGCCGGGCCGCTCCGTGGCCGATATGCTTCACCCCACCGTGCTCCGCCTGGCCCAGGTGCCCGGCATTGTGGGCATCAAGGAAGCCACCGGCAACATCGCGCGTGCCCAATGGCTGATCAAGGAAGTCCCCCAGGGATTTGCCGTGTATTCGGGCGACGATCCGACCGCCGTGGCCCTGATGCTCTGCGGTGGTCAGGGCAACATCAGCGTGACAGCCAACGTCGCGCCGCGGCTCATGCATGAGTTGTGCGTAGCCGCGCTAGCGGGCGACACCAAGCGCGCCATGAAACTGCAGTTCAAGCTGCTACCGCTGCACCAAGACCTGTTTGTCGAAGCCAACCCGATTCCCGTCAAATGGGCCATGAACCGGATGGGCCTTTGCGGTGGCACGCTGCGCCTGCCCATGACAACGCTTGAGACATCAAACCAGGCGACCGTGGAAAACGCCTTGCGCGCCTGCGAACTGATCTGAATTTTAAGGAAACCAAGTGAAGATATTGCTGACATTACCCAAGCGTCCTGCCTTTGTGAAACCCCAACGCGCTGCAGCCGTTTCTGCATTGCTTGCCATCAGCCTGCTTGCGGGCTGCTCCTCCCTCAACGAAGTGATGCAGGACGACCGTGTCGATTACAAATCGAGCGGTGCCAAAGCCTCGTCACTGGAGGTGCCTCCCGACCTGACACAGCTCAGCAGCGAGACCCGCTACGTCGTTCCCGGTGCGGCCGTGTCGGCAAGCAGCTACCAGGTTGGCCAGCCCAGCCAAACCGTGCCCACTGCGGCGGCTGCGGTAGGTGACGTACGAATCGAGCGCGCTGGCAGCGAGCGCTGGCTGGTCGTGAACCGACCGGCCGACAAGCTCTGGGAGCCGGTGCGTGATTTCTGGCAGGAAAACGGTTTTCTGCTCACCCTGGACCAGGCCAATTTAGGCATCATGGAAACCGACTGGGCCGAAAACCGCGCCAAGATTCCGCAGGACATTATCCGCCGGACGCTGGGCAAGGTGCTCGATTCGCTCTACTCCACCTCAGAGCGGGACAAGTTCCGCACCCGCCTGGAGCGCAGACCTGATGGCGGCACCGAGATCTACATCAGCCACCGCGGCATGGAGGAAGTCTTTCCCGGCGGCAAGGGTTCCACTGGCCTCGACGGCAGCACAGTCTGGCAGCCCCGTCCCACCGACCCGGAGCTGGAGGCCGAATTTCTGCGGCGCCTGATGGTCAAGCTGGGCGTGACGCAGGAACAATCCAAAACCCTCGTGGCCGCAGGCGTCACAGGCAAGCAAACGTCTCGCGTCGCCATGGTGAACAACCTGCCCGTCGTACAAATCGATGAAGGCTTCGAGC
>MERZ01000150.1 GCA_001770785.1 Burkholderiales bacterium RIFCSPHIGHO2_12_FULL_61_11 | reverse complement strand
CGCGCTGGTGCAACTGTTGTGGCTGTTGTTCAGGTTGATCCGGACCGCGAACTGGCCGTTCGCGCTGCCTGCGAAACTGGTTGCGGCAGCCAGCAGCAGGGAAACAGCGAGGACGAGCTTGGTGCTCATGTATCGATGTTTCCGGGCTGCTGAGGGTGCTACGGAGTCCTAATGGCTTAGTAGGTCACCGTCAGGGTACGCTGTTTGTTGGCACTGGCAGCGTTGGTGCAGCTCGCCGTGGCGCAGTTGCCACTCTGACCGGATGCAATGTTGCCCGTAACGGTGATAACTTGATCCGCACCGGTGCCTGCGGCGGTCGCTCCGCTCAGGGCCAGGGTGTAGGTCAGATTCGTGTCAGCATCAGTCACCGAGAGGGAGTCGAGTGCGAGCGAGTAAGGGAGTGTGTTGGTGCACTTTACGTTAATCGTGGAGGTACCGGTTGACGCACCGGTCTGGAACGAGGTGTAGGTCATCGCCAAGTCAGTCGGGTTGTTGATCTCGCACTTTGACGTTAGGGTCAGGCCCACGTTGAATGTGCCGGTTGCGGTGGCAGCCTGTGCAGGCGCGGTCAAGAGGCTGGACAGGGACAACAGGCTCAGGGCGGCGATGGAAAGTGTCTTTTTCATGGGGTCTCCGGATGGAAATAAAATAAGGGCGAAACGACGGTGAAACGAAAGTGGCTTGACTGTAAGCAAATATTTCTAATAAGTCAAAAGTTTTCTATCTGAAACCAGGACAAATGTGCATTTGTCACGCAATTGCAGCGGGATTGCTGGATTTTCACCAAATCAAAGCCAATAGCTGGTGTGATAAATCGTAAATAGTCCGTGTGCGGTCCGCTTATCCGGATTTCCCTTTAAATCTGTAACAACTCTGAAACATATTAATTCCCATGCCTAAACAAGCTCATTCCCAAACCCTCGCCTTCCAGGCCGAAGTCGCCCAGCTGCTCAAACTGGTCACCCATTCGCTGTATTCCAACCCTGACATCTTCCTGCGCGAGCTGATCTCCAATGCGTCGGACGCCTGCGACAAGCTGCGTTTTGAAGGGCTCAATGACGCGGCGCTGTACGAAAACGACGCCGATCTGCAGGTGCGCGTGAGCTTTGACAAGGCCGCCAAGACTCTGACCATCACCGACAACGGCATCGGCCTGTCGCAGCAGGAGGCGATTGAGCACCTGGGAACGATTGCCAAGAGCGGCACGCGCGATTTCATGGCCAAGCTTTCGGGCGACCAGAAAAACGACGCGCAGCTGATCGGCCAGTTTGGCGTGGGCTTTTATTCGGGCTTCATCGTGGCGGACCGCATCACGGTGGAAAGTCGCCGCGCCGGCCTTCCTGCGGAGCAGGGCGTGCGCTGGAGTAGCGAAGGCACGGGCGAGTTCGAGGTCAGCGACATGGAACGCGCCGAGCGCGGCACCAGCGTCATCCTGCACCTGAAGGACGATGCCGGCGAGTACCTGAACGCCTGGAAGCTCAAGGCCATCATCAACAAATATTCCGACCATATTTCGCTGCCCATCCTGATGCCCAAGGAAGAATGGAAGGAAGGCGAAAATGACCAGCCCGGCGAGATGGTCGCCACCGGCGAATGGGAAACCGTGAACCAGGCGGCGGCGCTCTGGACGCGGTCCAAGAAAGACATCACGCAGGAACACTACGACGAGTTCTACAAGCAGATCAGCTACGACAGCCAGCCGCCGCTGGCCACCACGCACAACCGCGTGGAAGGCGCCACCGAATACACCCAGCTGCTGTTCATCCCGGCCAAGGCGCCGATGGACCTGTTCAACCGCGACAAGGCTGCGGGTGTCAAGCTTTACGTCAAGCGCGTTTTCATCATGGACGATGCGCAGGCGCTGCTGCCGAGCTATCTGCGCTTCGTCAAAGGCGTGGTCGATTCGTCCGACTTGCCGCTCAATGTGTCGCGCGAGCTCTTGCAAGAAAGCCGCGCCGTCAAGGCGATTCGCGAGGGCAATACCCGCCGCGTGCTGAGCATGATCGAAGACCTGGCCGCCAATGAGCCGGAAAAGTTTGCCAGCTTCTATGCCGAGTTCGGCGCCGTGCTCAAGGAAGGCCTGGGCGAGGATTTTGCCAACCGCGAGCGCCTGGCCAAGCTGCTGCGCTTTGCCAGCTCGACGACGGACACGACTACCGTGAGCTTTGCCGACTACAAGTCGCGCATGAAGGAAGGCCAGGACGCGATTTACTACATCACCGCCGACACCTTGGCCGCTGCCAAAAACAGCCCGCAGCTTGAGATTTTCCGCAAAAAAGGCATTGAAGTGCTGCTAATGGCCGACCGCGTCGATGAGTGGGCGCTGAACTACCTGAACGAGTTCGACGGCACGCCGCTGCAGTCGGTGGCCAAGGGCGCGGTCGATCTGGGCAAGCTGCAGGACGAGGGCGAGAAAAAAGCCGCCGAGGAAGCGCAGACCCAGTTCAAGCCCATCCTGGACAAGCTCAAAGAAGCGCTCAAGGACAAGGCCAAGGACGTTCGCGCCACGACGCGGCTGGTCGATTCACCGGCCTGCCTGGTGGTGGAGGGCGGCGATATGTCGACCCAATTGGCCCGCATGCTCAAGCAGGCCGGCCAGGCGGTGCCCGAAAGCAAGCCGATTCTCGAAGTCAATGCTCAGCACCCGCTGGTGAAAAAACTGGAGGCGCTCGACAGCGCTGGCAACGCCATCAGCTTTGAAGACCTGGCCCACATCCTGTTCGATCAGGCGTTGCTGGCCGAAGGCGGCTTGCCGGAAGACCCGGCCAGTTATGTGCGGCGCGTCAACCAGTTGCTCGAAAAAGCCTGAGCCGGCTCAGGCGGTCGTTGACTCGAAGCCGCCGGCGCTGCGAAGCGGGGCGGCTTCTTCGCTGGCTAGCAGCTCGATCAGGTCGGTGGCGGCCTGCGGCTGCGCGGCCTGGCTGCAGACGGCTGCGGTGTAGAGGGTTGCCAGTTCAAATTCTTTTGGCAGGGCGGCCACCAGCTGCACGCCCGGCGCGAAGAGGATCTCGGTCACCTGGGTGCAGCCGATCGCGCCAGGCTCGCCCGCCTGCGACAGCGCCTGCATCGCGGCCGCGCCATTGGGGTAGGGGCGCAAACGGTCTGCCACTTGCGCATCAATGCCCAATTGCCGCAGCACCTTCATGAAGTGAATGCCTGCGGTGGCCTTGACCGGGTCGGGAAAATAAATGGCTGTGGCGGCCTGCAAGGCCTGTTTCAATTGCGCCGCGGTCGCCAGTGGCGAGAGGGCGGCGCCGTCCTTGACCGCAATCCCGGTTTTTACGAGACCCAGCGGCCTGGCGCTGCCGGCCGCTACATGGCCGCTGGCCGTCAGCTGCGTGATCAGCGCGTCGGTCAGGATGACGACGTCGCAGGGTGTGCCGGCCAGCAGCTGGTCTCTCATCATGCCGACCGCATCGAAGCGGCCTTCGACAGCAAAACCGGTTTGCGCGAGGAAACGTGGCTGGAGCGGGGAGACCAGGCCTTTGGCGGCGCCGCCGCTGAGCAGATGAATTTGGGGCATGGGGTTTTGGTCTTTCAGTCGACTTTGATGCCGGCGTTTTTGATCACATGCGACCATTTGGTGATGTCGTCGCGGGCATATTTGTCAAACACTTCCGGCGTCATCAGCAGCGGCACCGCGCCCTGTTTGGTCCAGAGCTGCTTGACGTCCGGCTGGCTGGAAATTTTCGACACGGCTTCATTGAGCTTGTCGACGACGGCTTTGGGCGTGCCGCGCGGCGCCATCAGGCCCAGCCAGATCGTGGCCTCGTAACCGGGCACCCCGGCTTCGTTCATGGTCGGCACATCGGGCAACACCTCGGAGCGGGCCTTGCCGGTGGTGGCCAGCGCCTTGACCTTGCCGGCCTTGATCTGCTCGGCCATGGTGGTGACGGCGTCAAACATCATGTCGACCTGGCCGCCGATGACATCGGTGCGCGCGCCTGAGCTGCCTTTGTAGGGCACATGCACGATGTCGATGTTGGCCATGCTTTTAAAGAGCTCGCCGGCCATGTGGTAAGGCGTGCCAGGTCCCGAAGAGGCGTAGTTCAGTTTGCCTGGATTGGCTTTGGCTTGCGCGATCAGCTCCTTCAGGCTGGCCGCTGGCACGGCCGGATGGGTCACCAGCACCAGATCGGAATAATTGATGGGTGCAATCGCCACGAAGTCACGCATCAGCTGAAAGGGCTTGGCGGGCATCAGCGTTTCATTGACCGTGTGCGTGTTCGATATCAGCAGCAGTGTGTAGCCGTCGGGTGCGGCTTTGGCCACTGCGTCGCTGCCGATCACCGAGCCGCCGCCCGGCCGGTTGTCAACCACAAAGGGCTGGCCCAGCGCGTCGCCAACACGCTGCGCGATGAAGCGCGCGTACACGTCGGCCGGGCCGCCAGCAGCGAACGGAACAATGATCTTGACCGACCGGGACGGGTAGGCCTGGGCGAACGCTGGGGTGTAGGCCAGCAAGCTGGCGAGGCCGAGCACGGCGACGGTGGTACGAATGAATTGCTGACGATGCATGGATGTCTCTCTTCCAAAGTATTTTTTGAAATGGGGGAAGCAAGGCTCAGGCCAGTGCTGGTTTATTCGACCTTGCCAATTTTCTTGACTACCTCGGCCATGCGTTTGGCGTCAGCTTGAACGTATTTTTCAAAGTCGGGCGAGTCCTGGTAAAGCACCGGGCTGCCGGCATTCAGGATGACTGCCTTGACCTTGCCGTCCTGGGCTGCGGCTTTGGCCGCGGCGCGCAGGCGCTGGGCGATCGGCTCGGGCGTGTCCTTGGGAATGAACAGGCCCGACCACTGCGCGTATTCGGCGTTGTAGCCCGAGGCTTTCAGGCTGGGTGCCTCTGGCAGCGCGCCCAGTGGTGCATTGCCCCAATGGGCCAGCACACGCAGTTTGCCCGCCTTGACATGCTGCAGCACGGTCGCCGGGCCTGAGGACACCGCGTCGATCTGCCCGCTTAGCAGCGCCACCACGGCCGGTCCGGCCCCGGTAAAGGGCACATGGGTCATTTTGATACCGGCGTTTTGCGACAGGATTTCCATCGGCACATGCATGGTGCCATAGTTGCCCGATGAGCCGTAGTTGATTTCACCCGGTCGTTTTTTGGCGTCGTCGACAAATTGCTGCACTGTTTTCCAGGGTGAGTCGGCGCGCACCGCCAGCACCGTCGGGTCGGCCGTGAAGCGGGCGATGGGGCGCAGGTCATTGAGCGCAAACATCGGCTGGCGGGCCAGCACGGCGTCGGCTTCGGGGATCACGGTCAGTGAGGACAGCGCCATCAGTACCGTGTAGCCGTCGGGTTTGGCCTTGGCGGCCAAGCTCATGCCAATGCCGCCACCAGCACCGGCCTTATTTTCAACCACCACCGGCTGCCCCAGATCGCGCGACATGGCTTCGGCCACCGGCCGCGCGACCAGGTCGGCCAGGCCGCCGGGTGGAAAGGGCACGATCATCGTGATAGCGCGGGCCGGCCAGGCGTTTTGCGCGGCCACCCAGGTGGCGCTTGAAATCAGCAAGCCTGCTAAAAATACGGATCGGCGTTTCATGTTTGTTTCCTTGTGTGGTGGTGATTTCACAGATTTTTAATTAAACCAATTCATCCCAATTCAGCCCAATATTCGCCATACATGCTACCATCTGCTGGAAAATTTCGTGTCCTCGCAATCCCTTAGAACTGTTGCCAGCCGCTTTTCAGGAGGCGCAACGCAATTCCAGCCGATGCGCAAGCCGGGCTGAATGGGTGCTGCGAGCCAACCAATTCTTTAACACAACACTGAGACACCCACGATGAAAATCGCAGCTTTCCACTACCAGGCTCAGGCCGGCGTCGGCCTGGTGTCCGCCGACCTTCAATCGGTTCAGCCCTTTGACATGAGCCCCGCCGAGCGCGAACTCGGCGCACAAACCATCATCGAGCGTCTGGCCCGAGGCGAAGCGCTGCCGCCGCTGCTGCCTGCGCTGGCGCTGGCCGACGTGAAGCTGACGGCGCCGCTGCCCAAACCGCGCCGCAATATTTTCTGCGTCGGCAAAAACTACTTTGCGCACGCCCGGGAATTTTCCGGCAGCGGGTTTGACAGCAGCGCCCAAGCTGGGGAGGACATCCCGGCCGACCCCATCTTTTTCACCAAGGTGCCGGAATCGGTGGTTGGCCCCGGCGCCGCCATCGAGATGCCGGCAGTTTCCAGCGCCATCGATTACGAGGCCGAGCTGACCGTCATCATCGGGCGCGGCGGCAAAGGCATCACGGCCAAGGACGCGATGGCGCATGTCTGGGGCTACACCATCATCAACGACGTCACGGCACGCGACTGGCAAAGCCGCCACAAGCAGTGGCACCTCGGTAAATCGTTCGACACCTTCTGTCCCATGGGGCCCTGGCTGGTGAGCGCCGATGAATGCGATGGCACAAAAACGGCGGTGCGTTGCTATGTCAACGGCGAGCTGCGCCAGAACGCCTCGACCGCCGACCTGATTTTCGACATTCCGAAACTGATTGAAACTTTGTCGGCCGGCATCACGCTATACCCCGGCGATGTGATCGCGACCGGCACGCCGGTCGGTGTCGGCATCGGCTTCAAGCCGCCCAAGTACCTGAAGGCCGGTGATGTCGTGCGGGTCGAGATTGACGGGATTGGCAGCCTGGAAAACCCGGTTCATTGAGGCAGACAGTTGAGGCAGACCACCGAGCGCGGGATTCCACGCGCATCCCGTGCAGCAATGGTTTCGTCGCGACAGCCAGGCTGCGACAAT
>MERZ01000149.1 GCA_001770785.1 Burkholderiales bacterium RIFCSPHIGHO2_12_FULL_61_11 | reverse complement strand
CATCACTTCGTTCACCAGGCTCTGCAGGCGTGCCCGCCGCGTCGGGTCCTGGGCCAGCAGATCAGGCAACAAGTGCATGGTCGCATCCTGGGGCTGCAAGTCAATCAGGGCTTCTGCCACCCATTCTGGTGGCAGTGTTTCCAGCAGGGTGCGCTGTGCGTTGTCGGCCAGCGCGGCGCTTTGGGCGGCTACCACGGCACGCAGGTAGCGGTCATTCCATTCGGGGTAGCTGCTGTCTTTGTCCTGGGTTTGCAGAGCTTTGTAACTCTGTGGCAGCAATTGGGTTTGAAGGGCATCCAGCAGCAGGCGCTGGTTGGTGATGGCGCGGATACGTGTGTTGCGTGGGCCCTGCAGCCCCATGCGGGCCAAGGTGTTGTAGGCCAGCAGTTTGGCATTGGATTCGCCGGGCGCCAGGCGTGCGTGGTAGGGCTGGGTCAGGCTTTGCAGGTAGTGCAGGGCCAGGCCGGCAAAACGCCAACCCCAGTAGTCGTGCCCGGTTCGCAGGGCCAGCGCGGACAGGCTGGAGTACTGGTAGTAACGCGCCTGCACCATGGAGCGCTTGGCCCAGGGTGCCACGGTGTAGAGCATGCGGTCCTCAAAGAAGAAGCCCATGCCAAATGGGGTTTGGGAGGCTGCTGCCGAGCCGGGGTTGCCAAAGGGTTGGGTTCCCAGCCCCCACTGTTTGCCCCAGCCCGTGGGGCTGTCTTCCCACACAAAGGTGTCCAGCCCATAGTCGGGCTCATCCGTTGCGGTAGCCAGTACTGCCAGAGGGCTCACCAGTTCGCCGGGTTTGAGGGGGACAAAACGCTTATGGGCGTGGATGCTGCCGTGGTGAGGCGGGACGCTGCTGACGTCCGTGAGTCCCAAGGTGGCGTTGCCGTTGGCAGCGCTATCGCTGCTCTTGGTATCGGGCTCCATGAACAGCATGAACTTGCTGTTGGGGGCGACGCGAAGGGCGGTGAGAAATGCCTGCCGACGTGCCTCGTCGCTGCGCTGCGGGTTGGCTACGAAGGCCAGCGTATCGGGCAGGGCCGGGTACAACTCCACGGTGGCCGTGGCCCAAGCCTCCTGGCTGGCCAGCAGTGCTTCCAGCGTTTGCTCTTGGGCGCGCAAAAAGCTGTCCAGGGACTCCACCACCGCCCGCGGGGCCTGGCTGAGCTCTGGCAAACCCTCCAGTGCCCGGTAGCTGGCCTGGGTGTGGTTGCCACCCGCCCAGGCTGCCGCGCTGACCACGCACCATGCCAGTGTCAGGCAGAGGGTGTGCAGTCGGGTCAGTCGGCGTTTGCTATGCATTTAATAGCTGCTTGCGCATACTCTATGCGGGCTAGCAGCATATTTGGCGTAGATCAAATGACCTTGGCGATGGCAGCGCACACGTAGTCAATGTTTTTGCTATTCAGCGCGGCCACACACATGCGGCCGGTGTCGGTGCCGTAGACGCCGAACTCGCTGCGCAGGCGCACCATCTGGTCCTTGG
>MERZ01000148.1:5039-12029 GCA_001770785.1 Burkholderiales bacterium RIFCSPHIGHO2_12_FULL_61_11 | reverse complement strand
GACCTGGCGGCGGTGCAAGCCATCAGCCATCGGGTCGTTGTCATGTACCTCGGTGAGATCGTGGAAACGGCGACAGCGCAGGAGTTCGCCGAGCGGCCGCTGCATCCCTACGCCATCGCGCTGCGCAACGCGACCCTGCTGCCCGACCCCGTTCTTGAGCGCAGCCGGCCCAACATCGTCTTGCGCGGCGACGTGCCGAGCCCCATGAATCCGCCCTCGGGATGCAGGTTTCGCACGCGTTGCCCCCTCGCCGCTGCGATCTGCGCGGCAGAGCCGCCTGCGCTGCGCGACGCCGGAGCCGGCCATCTCGTCGCCTGCCATTTTCCGGACGCCCCCGACAGGCTGGCGAAGCTGGCCTTGCGCGACCAGCCGCCCGCGCGGAAAGTGGAGGGACCCACATGCTGAAAATGGTCTTGACCCGCCTGGGAGCCATGATCGCGGTGCTGTTCGCCGTCACGGTGCTGGTGTTCGGCCTGGGGACCCTGATCCCGGGTGACCTGACGAGTGTGGTCGTGGGGCAAGAAGGCGCCACGGCCGAACAGTTCGAGGAGGTGCGCCGCAACCTCGGCCTGGACAAGCCGCTGCCGGTTCAGTACGCGCACTGGTTGGGGAACGCGCTACTTGGCGATCTCGGAACCTCTCCCATCACGGGCAGAAACGTCAGCTCGGACCTGGCGCAGCAGATCCCGGTCTCCGCCGAACTGGCCATTGTGTGCCTGATCCTCTCAACGGCCATGGGCCTGCCAGCGGGGATCGTGGCGGCCGTGCACGCGAACAAGAAGCTCGACATCCTGATCCGGTCGCAGCTATTGATCGCGTTCTCGGTACCGACCTTCGTGATCGGTATTCTTCTTCTCCTTGTGGGATCCCAGGTGGTGCCCGACCTCTTCCAGGTATCGTTCACGCCGTGGTCTCAGGACCCTGCGATGCATGTCCGGTCGATGATCATGCCGCTGCTCACCATCACCTTCCCGATCACAGCGATGACGATGCAGATGACCCGCAGCGCCATGCTCGAGGTCCTCACTGACCCGTTCATCGTCACGGCACGATCCGTGGGGGTTCGCCTGCCGAGAATCCACTACCTGCATGCCTTGCGCAACGCGCTCCCGCCGATCATCACCTTCATCGGGTTCCAGTTCGGCGTCCTGCTTGGTGGGCTGATTGTCGTGGAGCAGATTTTCAGCCTCCCCGGACTTGGGCGCGGCATGCTCGAAGCGATTTCGACGCGTGACTACCCCATGGTCACTGCAACGACCCTCGTCTTCGCGGTCGCCTTTGTGATCATCAACGGGGTGATCGACCTGCTCTACCCGCTTTTAGACCCACGTCAAAGGGCACGATGACACTCGACCACGAAACGGACGTCACCACGGCGGTGGTCTCGGTACAAGCCGCTCCAAAGCAGCGGCAACAGGGCTTCCTCGCCGAGCTGCTTCGTCACAAGGGCGGCGCCTTCGGCCTGGCGGTCGTTGCTCTGTTCGTCCTGCTCGCGATCTTCGGTCGACTAATTAGCCCATACGATCCCAATGTCGGCGAGATGGCCAGCACCCTGACCGGCCCCTCCTCGAGGCACTTGTTCGGCACCGACGAACTGGGACGCGACACCCTCAGCCGCGTCATCGACGGATCACGCATCGCCATCGTCATCGCCTTCCTGTCGGTGGCCATTGCGTCGGTCGTTGGCGTCGTGATCGGCGTCATCGCCGGCTATTTCGGTGGCGTCGTGGACACCGTCCTCAACCGCAGCCAGGATGTGCTGTTCGCCTTTCCGACGCTGCTGCTGGCCATCATCATCGTCGCCGTCCTCGGCCCAGGACTGTTCAACGCCGTCCTGGCCATCGCCATCGTCTACACGCCCAGGTTTGCGCGAATCGCAAGAGCGAGCGCCATGGGCATCAAGACCAGCGAGTACCTCGATGCCGCGAGACTTGCCGGGGTACGCACGCCGACGATTCTCGTACGCCACATGCTTCCCAACGTCCTGCCGTCCGTCATCGTGCTGGCGGCGCTGAGCATGTCGACCGCCCAGTTGGCCTATGCCTCTCTCAGCTTCCTGGGTCTCGGCGTCAGCCCGCCCCAGGCCGACTGGGGCAGCATGCTGTCCAAGGCGCGTGACTTCATCACCATCGCGCCGTGGCTGGTGATCGGACCCACGGCGGCCCTGGTCCTGCTGATGCTCGCCTTCAATGTCCTGGGCGACGCGATACGCGACGTGCTGGACCCGCGCCACAGCGGCGCCGGCAAACCTGCCACCACAGTCTGATGAGCCCAATGCCTGAACTTCACGTCGTCCTGCACCCCCGGCGCCCACCCGGGGTCGAAGCCTTCTTGCGCGGTCTGCCGCAGATCGTGCTGCACTGTCCCGCCGACGAGGAGGGCGTGATCCATGCCCTCGACAACGGTGCGCAGGTGCTGGTCACCTACATCTGGCGGGATGCCTTCCTGACGCCCTCACTCAAGTGGATCGCCGGCACAGGCGCAGGGACCGAGCAGTATCCGCTGGAGGTGCTGGGCGCGCGCCAGGTGGTCCTGACGACCGCGGCAGGGGTGCACGCCGATTGCGTGGCCGAACACGCCTTCAGCCTCATGCTTGCGCTGACGCGCCGCCTCGGCGAGGCGGTGCGAAACATGACCCAGCACCGGTGGACGGAACTGGTTGGGGAAGAGTTGGCCGGCAAGAAGCTCGGCATCGTCGGACTGGGCCGGATCGGCGAGGGCGTGGCCCGGCGCGCCCAGAACTGGGGCCTGTCCATCATCGGTGTGAAGCGGCATCCAGACCAGTACCAGGGCTGCCTCACCGACGTGCGCGGCACTGAGCAGATGGCGGCCGTCTGCGAATGGGCGGACATCCTGCTGCTGGCAACCCCTGCGACCCCGGACCGTCGTCCACTGGTGGGCGAACGTGAACTCGACCTGCTTGGCGCCGGATGGCTCGTCAATGTGGGGCGCGGCAGCCTGATCGACGAAGACGCCCTGATTCACGCGCTGAGGTCCGGCGGCCTGCGCGGTGCCGGGCTCGACGTCACCGCCATCGAACCCCTCCCGACCGGGTCGCCGCTCTGGGATCATCCTCAAGTCGTGATCAGCGCCCACAACGCCGGCGACAGTCCGGGCTACGGTGTCCGCTGGGGCGCCATCTTCATGCGCAACCTGTCGGCCTTCGCCGGGACCGGCAACTGGGTCAATCAAATGAGCGGCCAGGGCGGAGGGACGCCATGACCCGCGATCTGATCATGCTGCCGCCCTTGGACGAGACGACCGAGGCGTGGGCCCTTGCCGTCGCGCAGGCCGCTCCCGGCCTGCGGGTTCGCATCGCCCCGGACCGGGCCGCTGCGCTGCAACTGCTGCCGCAAGCCGAGGCGGCCTTCGGCACGCTGGATGCCGGGTTGCTGGCAGCGGCCGGGAAGCTGCAATGGCTGCAGGCGCCGATGGCCGCGCCACCCGCCGGTTTTTTCTTTCCGGAACTGGTGGCCCACCCGGTCCAGGTCACCAATTTCAGGGGCATCTACAACGACCATGTGGCCACCCACGCGGTGGCCATGCTGCTCGCGCTGGCACGCGGCTTGCCGACCTACATGCGCCAGCAAACCCGGGGCGAGTGGATCCGGCACCTGGCGGACAAGGACATTCTGCACCTGCCGCAGAGCACCGTGCTCGTCGTCGGCGTCGGCGGTATCGGCGCCGAGATCGGCCGCATGGTCAGCGCCTTCGGTGCCAAGGTCATCGGCATCGATCCACGCCGCGCCGATCTGCCGGTCGGGTTCGCGGCAATCTTTCCGCCGCAGGAGTTGGATCGGCTGCTGGCGCTGGCCGATGCGGTGATCCTGACCTTGCCGCACACGCCCGAAAGCGAAGGCCTCATCGATGCCGCGCGCCTGGCGCTGATGCGCCCGCATGGCCTGCTGGTCAACATCGGGCGCGGCGCCACCGTGCGGCTGGATGCGGTGCTGGCGGCATTGCGGCAACAGCGGCTGGGCGGGGTGGCGCTTGATGTGTTCGAGGAAGAACCTTTGCCTCCCGACCATCCCCTGTGGCAGGAGCCGCGGGCCTTGCTGACGCCCCATGTCGCCGTGGTCGGCCCCTACATCGTCGAACGCCGCCTGGCCGTTCTTTGTGACAACGCGCAGCGCTTCGAAGCCGGGCGACCACTGATCAACGTTGTCGACAAAGCCCTCTGGTACTAGGAATCCTATGCGATCTTCGACCTTTGTTTTCGGGACCGATCTGCTGGGCGAGGGCTACGACGCCGTGCTCGACAACCTGCAGCAACGCGGCGGTCTCGATGGCGTGGCGCTGTCCGCCACCTACCACGACGCACGCGACGTGTTCCCGCACAATCCGAAATTCCACGTCTACCGCAACGAGGGCGATGTCGCCTGGTTCGCGCCTGAACCGCACCGCTACGCCAGCGGCCTGATGCCGCGAATGGCCGCGGCCGCGGGCGGTGTGGATGTCCTGTCGGAGCTGTGCGCGCGGGCGAAACGGCGGGGAATGGCGGTGGACGCCTGGACAATTTTCCTGCACAACTCCGTCTTGGCGACTGAGCACCCCGACTGTGCGACCAAGAACGTCTATGGCGACCCCTACCTGACGGATCTGTGCCCCGCCAACCCGCGCGTGCGCGCCTACTGCCGCGAACTGGCCGGGGACATCGCGCGCTATCCCGTGCGGCGGCTGCTGGCCGAGAGCCTGCACTACCGCCCGCTGGAACACGGCGAGCATCACGAACGCTACCTCATTCAGTTGCCGGCCGAGGCGCGCACGCTGCTGTCGCTGTGCTTCTGTCAGCACTGCCGTGTGGCGGGGGAGCGTGCGGGTGTGGCGGTCGAGGCGCTGGCGGCAGCCGCACGCGCCGCACTGGAGCCGGTCTGGCTTGGGACCCTGGCGCCAGCGCAGGCCGCGCCGCTCCTCAGCGAGACCGGGCGGGCGGCGCTGGCCAAGTACGTGGAAGCTCGCACGGTCGTGGTGGCTAGCCTCGTGGCGGAAGTCCGTGAGGCGATGGCGCCTGCCGGGGTGGAACTCACCTTCATCGACCACGCGGGGACGATGTCGCATGTCATGCATGGAACAAGTGCCGACGATGAAGTGACGCTGTCATCGCGCAAGCTCGGCATCGACCCGGTCGCGGTGGCCGCCGCCTGTGACGAGTTCTCTGTCCTGGGCTACGTCGACACAACACAGCGTCTGCAAGCCCTGCTGGCCAGTTACCGCAAGCTGCTCGGTGCAGAGGCCCGGCTCTCGGTGGCCTTGCGCCCGCTGCTGCCGGACTGCCAGCTTGAGGAAAACTTCAACGCCAAGGTGGCGGCCGCGCGCGCCGCGCACCCGAGCAGCATCGAGTTCTACCATTACGCCATGATGCCCCTGAACCGGCTTGACTGGATCAGGCGCGCACTGGCAGGCCAGACCAGCGGGGAGTCATCATGAAAGTGCTCATCACGGGGGCAGCGGGACACATGGCCACCTTGGCCATGCCGGGGCTTGAGGGTCGCCACGACTTGCGGCTCACCGACGTCCGCACGCCCGAACATGTCCCTGCGGGTGCGACATTCCACCCAATGAGTCTGCTTGACGCGACCGACGCCGAAATGACGGATCTGTTCCGGGGTGTGGAAACCGTCATCCACAGTGCCTACATCCCGTCCGCCGAACGAGACGTCTACAGTCTGTCGCCGCCCCAGATCGAAAGATTTGATGCCGAGTTCAACAACATCCGCATGGCACAACGCGTGTACCGGTGCGCTCTGGAGTCCGGCGTCAAACGTGTCCTGGTGGTCTCGTCCAATCATGCCGCCGACTGGTACGAGCACAACGAGATCCACCAACGCCGACGCGACATGGTCTATCCAACGGACCTGCCCCTGTCAGACAACTTTTATGGCTGGGCCAAGGCGTCCTACGAGCTGCTGGCGTACCCCTATGCGTGCGGCGTGTTCGGCCGGCGCATCGAGATGGTCATGCTGCGCATCGGCTCACCCTACCCCCTCGACGTCTCCCGCTTTGAGCCGGGCGCGGAGACGGCACCGTCCGGGTTGACGCGGCCGACCGGTCGTGCTGCGTTCAAGCGCGCACTCGGCGCCTACCTGAGCAACCGGGACTGCGCCGCACTGTTCCGGTCCGCCCTCGAAGCGGAGCTCGTCCTTCCTGTGGACACGCTGCCCTGGGTGATCGCCTACGGCATCTCCGACAACACCCGGGCTTTCTGGTCACTTGAGACGGCTCGCCGGGTGCTCGGTTATTCGCCCCAGGATGACTCCGAAGTTGTCTACGCGGATGCTGTCCGGAGACTGCTAACGGAATGCGGACATGGCTCCAGTGGGCGCCTCGGATCGGCTGGCGACTGAGCGCCAACTGAATTTCCCCAAAGAGCCCTTGGTAAGCCGCACGGCCAAGCAATCACCTCAGCGCGGTTGATACGCTTATGCCAAGGACCGGGCTGACGACAAGCGCAGACCGGAAAAAGGGGGAGAAGGTCACCCGATGGAAAAGGTAAACTTCTCCGGATGAAAAGATTTTTCTCTCTGATCCTGCTCTGTCTGGCAGGAACAACTTTCCATGCCTTCGCGAAAACCCCCGGTGAGGTTGAAGTCGGCGGCTTTCTACGCGAAGCACCCATGCAGGGACTTTCCGGGCCCTCCAAAAAATTGTCCGCCTTTCGCGGCAAGCCGCTGCTCATCAACGTCTGGGCCAGCTGGTGCGGACCCTGCCGAGAGGAAATGGGATCGCTGGAGAGACTTTCGCGCCGCTATGGCGGCAAGCAGTTCGATGTCATAGGCATCTCCACCGACGACTACCCGGACCGTGCCGCGGCTTTTCTTCGGCAATCCAACACCACCTTCAGCAACTACATCGATAGCAAGCTGTTCCTGGAAAACATGCTGGGCGCTGACCGGCTGCCGTTGACGCTGCTGGTTGATGCGCAGGGCCGGGTGCTTGGAAAGTTCTATGGGGCCAAGCAATGGGACAGCCCTGAAGCGCTGGACATCACCG
>MERZ01000148.1:0-5025 GCA_001770785.1 Burkholderiales bacterium RIFCSPHIGHO2_12_FULL_61_11 | reverse complement strand
ATCAAGATGTGAGCTTGTTTGCCGTGGCAGCGGCTACCAGTCCACCAGGCTCAGGCCCACGCTCAGCACGTTGCGCTTTCGGTTGTAGTCGAGCAGGCTGTCGCCGTAGCCGCTGAACAACTGCAGGTGGTAGCGCAGGGCGGTGTAGTTGGGCGACGAGACGGGCGCCAGCATCCAGTCCAGGCGGGCTGAACCGCGGGCTTGGCTACGCAGCGAGTGCCGCAGCGTCAGGCCCAGGCTATGGGACTTGCTGATCTGCCAGCTGCCAGTGAGTTCGGCCCGGCCAATGTAATCTTCGATGCCGGGGTTATCGTCATTGACGGTCGACTCATCCACGCGGTTCCAGACCCGGCCTTGCAGCGTCAGGCCGCTGTCCTGGCCCAGTGTTTTTTCGACCGCGCCCATCAGGTAAACGCGGTTCCAGCTGCGCGACAGCGGCAGTGCCTGCCCGTTGGACTGGTGCACCACGCCCAGGCCTGAAAGCCGGTAGCTCCAGCCACCGGCCAGCGGGAGCTGGTGCGGGAAGACGTAGATCAGTTCGGGCTCGTGGTCGGTCACGCGAAACGGCCGCGACAGCCCGGTGTTAAACAGCTGCCAGTAGCTTTTCTGGGTGTAGCCAAACCACAGCGAGTCGTGGTCGGCGCCTTCCTCGGGGCTGCGTTTGAGCAAGCCCTTGAGAAGCTTGGTGCGAATCGACAGCTGGATTTTTTTCTCGGTGTGCTTGTAGGGCAGCGCCGTCAGCGCCGTATGCCCGTCAGCGGTGGAGGAAGGCTGCTCGTTGACGCCGTCCGAGGCGATGAAGGCCAGCGAAGTCGGCCGGTAGCCGCGCAGGGCAAAGGTGCCGCAGTCCGTGCCGCGCTGCAGTTCCCAGAATTTGGAGAGATCGGAGTACTGGTTGTTCTTGCAGCCAATCGGCTTGCCGTCGGGCGATTCGGTATTCAGCGTGGGCAGCAGCAGCACCTGCGTGGCCGGCTGGCCGACGGCCGGATTGGCCGGGGCGGTGGTCAAGGACGGCGCTGGCGTGGTGGCATGTAACTGCGAATCGGCCCATCGCTGGAAACACGCCAATTGCGCGGTGGCGTCGGCCTTCAGGGTCTGGCAAGCCTGCCAGCCCGGAGCGGTCGCACTGCCTGCTGGCGTGGCCTCTGCAGGCACGCCTTGGGCCTGCGCCAGCCCGCCAGCCAGCAGGCCGGCCCAGATCAGGCGGCTGGGGAATGTTGATCGATTCTTCATTGTCATGGGTAATCCGTCGGTCAAGGCAATTTGGTGAGTGTAAAAGGCACGTCAGGTGCATTATCGGGGGCGCTGCGGCTGGTGTCTTTCCAGTTGCCCTGATACGCCTTGCCGCAGGAGCCTGCCACCATTTCGCCGTTCCAGGTGCCGGTGATGCTGACATGGTCGGAAGACTCATCGAGCAGCAGCATGCCTTCATCCAGGTCGCCGGCGAGCAGCGCTTTGCCGGCATGGCCGGCGACGGCCTTGGAGCCTTCGGCGACGCCGAGCTCGCGGCTGACGATGCCGGCCAGGCTTTCCGAGAATTCGGCATGCCGCTCCAGCAGCATCGTGGCGCGCTCTGGCAGCCCGGCCGGTGGCTGGCTAAAGCGCACCGCCCACAGCCCGTGCAGCTGCGCTGCTTTCATGGCTTGCGCCGGTGGGCACGCTGTTTCAGGAGTGTTTTGGGCGCCAGCCCCTGAAGCAAGGGCGCAGGCAGCTATAAAAAAGAGCGCAATTCGGGGGAAAATCGAAGTCATGGTGAATGTGGTTTGGTGAAAATTGACCCAGCGGGCTCACGGAGATGGAAATTGCCGAAATACCTCTTCCCCGTCATTGCGAGCGAAGCGTGGCAATCCATGCCACCGTGGTGCGCGACCATGGATCGCCGCGCTTTGCTCTCCATGAACCGTCTGTCATTGCGAGCGTAGTGTGGCAATCCATGAACCCGCTTTTTTTTCGACAATGGATCGCCGCGCTTCGCTCGCGATGACGACCGGAGGTTCAAGGTCCGTGTGCAGTTTCGGTCGCCCGAAACAGGAAGCTCGCGATGACGAAACGGGTATGTTTGTAATTTCTGACTCCCTCAGGCTGTGTCAGAACGGGTTGGCTGCCGCCGCTGCCAGGGCGTCGGCCGATTTCTTGGCGAACTCGGCGCGCAAGGCCTTGAGCTTTTCGCGCGGGTCTTCCTTGATGGTAGTCTTGTCAAGTGCCATTTCGGCAATGAAGCGACTCGGCACGCCCGGGATCATGGTGCGGCCTTTTTTGCGCTTGCGCAGCCAGTTGACGGCCAGCGTGCGCTGGGCCCGGGTGATGCCCACATACATCAGGCGGCGCTCTTCCTGCAGGCGCAGCGCAATGCCCGCGCTGTTGCTGCCGTCGTCGTCTTCAAGCTTGAACGGCAGCAGGCCTTCGACGCAGCCGGCCAGCACCACATGCGGCCATTCCAGCCCCTTGGAAGCGTGCAGCGTGGAGAGCGTCACCACGTTTTGCTCGCCTTCGCGCTCGCTGATGGTTGACAGTAGCGCAATCGTCTGCACCACTTCGAGCATGGTTTTTTTCTCTTTTTCGACCACGCTGCCCGCGCTGTCGTCCACCTGCCCGCCGCAGCGCTGCGCCATCCAGTCGCAAAAATCCATCACGTTGCTCCAGCGCGCGGCGGCTACCTTTTCGCTTTCCTCGCCGTCGTGCAGGTGCTTTTCGTAGTCAATGTCCTTGAGCCAGTCGTTCAAAAGCACGCGCGCGTCTTCCGCGCCCACGGCCTTCCGGGCGCGCTGTTCCAGCTCGTTCACATAGCGGCCAAACTCATGCAGCGAGCCCACGGCCTTGGCCGGCAGCATGGAGCCCAGCGAGTGGCTGAACAGTGCCTCGAACAGGCTGAGCTTGTACTGGCTGGCAAAGTTGCCGAGCGCCGCCAGCGTGGTGTGGCCAATGCCGCGCTTGGGCGTGGTCACCGCGCGCATGAAAGCCGGATCGTCGTTGTTGTTGACCAGCAGGCGCATCCAGCCGCACAGGTCCTTGATTTCGGCGCGGTCAAAAAAGCTTTGACCGCCTGACACCTTGTAGGGAATCTGTGCCTTGCGAAAAGCTTTTTCAAAGGGCTTGGCCTGGTGGTTGGCGCGGTACAGCACGCAAAAATCTTTCCACTCCTTGTACTGGCTGCCCACGGCCTGCAGCTCGGCGCCGACGCGCAGGCTCTGGATCCGCGCGACCACGCGCTCGGCCTCGTGTTCTTCACTGTCGCAATCGACCACGCGCACCGGCTCGCCCTCGCCGAGTTCGCTGAACAGCGTTTTGGGGTAGAGCTTGGGGTTGGGGCCAATCACGTTGTTGGCGGCGCGCAAAATCGCGCTGGTGGAGCGGTAGTTTTGTTCCAGCTTCACCACCTTGAGGTTGGGGTAGTCTTGCGGCAGTCGTTTCAGGTTGTCCAGCGTCGCGCCGCGCCAGCCGTAAATGGACTGGTCGTCGTCGCCCACCGCCGTGAATCGGCCGCGCGGCCCCACCAGCAGCTTCAGCACTTCGTACTGCGTGGCGTTGGTATCCTGGTATTCATCGACCAGCACATGGCCCAGCGCTGTTTGCCACTTGCTCCGCACCGCCTCGTGCTCTTGCAGCAATTTCAGCGGCAGGCCGATCAGGTCGTCAAAGTCCACGCTCTGGTAGGCCGCGAGGCGCTCTTCGTAGCGCGCCATGATGCGCGCCATCAGCCGATCTTCGTCGCCACCGGCCTGGGCCTCGGCCTGGGCGGCGTTCAGCCCCATGTTTTTCCACTGGCTGATGGTCCATTGCCACTGCCGCACGGTGGCCGCGTCGGTGCTGCCGCCCGCGTCTTTCAGGATGCTGCTCACGTCGTCGCTGTCGAGAATCGAAAAATGCGGTTTCAGGCCCAGCGCTGCGCCGTCCTGCCGCAGCATGCGCACGCCCAGCGCATGAAAGGTGCAAATCAGCACGCCGCGTACCTGCCTGCCAATCAGGCTCCTGGCGCGTTCGCGCATCTCGGCGGCCGCCTTGTTGGTAAAGGTGATGGCGGCGATCTGCTCGGGTTTGAGGCCGCACTGGATCAGCCGGCCGATCTTGTGCGTGATCACCCGCGTTTTGCCCGAACCGGCACCGGCCAGCACCAGGCAGGGGCCATGCAGGTAGTTGACGGCTTCCTGCTGGGCGAGGTTCAGGCCAGCGGTGGGCGAAGCAGGGGAGGGTGACGACATGCGGGGAACAAATGGAAAGAGGCGGGCAATGAAGGCAAAGAAAAAAACGCGCGAAGCAGCGGCCATCATAGCCAGTTGGCTCGATGACGACGCTGCCGGCGACAATGCGCTTTGTGTTAAGCATCTTCCTGGTCACCTTCCCCTTTTTTGCGCTCGTGCTGGCGGGCTACTTGGCCGCGCGGCGGCACATGCTGCCGCTGCTGGCGATTCCCGGGCTGAATGGCTTCGTGCTGTATTTCGCGCTGCCCAGCATGCTTTACCGCTTTGGTGCCAGCACGCCGATTGCGCAACTGCTCGACAGCAGCCTGGTGGTGGTGTACCTGCTGAGCGCCGTGGTAATGGTGTTGTTCACCATCGCGGTCACGCACAAGGGCCGCATTGGCTGGAACGACGCTTCCTTCGGCGCGCTGGTGGCGGCGTTTCCCAATACCGGTTTCATGGGCGTGCCGCTGCTGGTCGCCCTGCTCGGGCCCCGGGCGGCGGGCCCGGCGATTGTCACCATCATGGTCGACATGCTGGCGACCTCGTCGCTGTGCATTGCGCTGTCGCGGCTCGATGGCGCCGACCAGCACGGCGCGGCCAGGGCGGGGCGGCTGGCGCTCAAGGGCGTGCTGGTCAATCCGCTGCCCTGGTCGATTGCGCTGGGAACGCTGGCTTCAGGCCTGGGCTTTACGCTGCCCAAACCCATCATGGACACGGTCGGCCTGCTCGCCGACGCGGCCTCGCCGGTCGCCCTGTTCACCATTGGCGCGGTGCTGGCGCGCTCCCAAATGAACAGCACCACCCGCACGCCACTGGCCGACTATGTTCCCGTAGCGCTCATCAA
>MERZ01000147.1:760-2274 GCA_001770785.1 Burkholderiales bacterium RIFCSPHIGHO2_12_FULL_61_11 | reverse complement strand
GAAATTCAGGGTCTGACCGAGGTGCCTCAGGCTGGCGACGAGTTCATGGTCATGACGGATGAGCGGCGTGCTCGCGAAATCGCCACTTTCCGTGCCGGCAAGTTCCGCAATACCAAGCTGGCCAGGCAACAGGCTTCCAAGCTGGAGAACATGTTTACTGACCTGTCAGCCGGTGAGGTCAAGCTGTTGCCCATCATTGTCAAGGCGGATGTACAAGGTTCACAGGAAGCGCTGTCGCAGTCGCTGCTCAAGCTCTCGACCGACGAGGTCAAGGTTCAACTGGTGTACTCAGGCGTCGGCGGCATTTCCGAATCCGACGTGAACTTGGCCATCGCCTCCAAAGCCGTGCTGATCGGGTTCAATACCCGGGCCGATGCGCAGGCGCGCAAGCAGGCCGAGAACAATGGGATTGAAATTCGTTACTACAACGTCATTTATGACGCGGTGGACGAACTCAAGGCCGCCATGTCCGGCATGCTGACGCCGGAAAAGAAAGAAGAAATTATCGGTAACGCCGATATCCGCCAGGTGTTCAAAGTCAGCAAGATCGGCTCGATCGCCGGCTGCATGGTCACCGCCGGGGTGGCGCGCCGTACGGCCAAGGTGCGCTTGTTGCGCGACAACGTGGTCATCTTCACCGGTGAACTCGACTCGCTCAAGCGCTTCAAGGACGATGTGCGCGAAGTCAAGGAAGGCTTCGAGTGCGGCTTGAACATCAAGAATTACAACGATATCCAGGAAGGCGATATCCTGGAGTTCTTTGAAATCCGGGAAGTGGCACGTACCTTGTAAAAAGCGCGTGGGTCGCCAACTCTTCAAGGTTGGCGGGCCACCGATTTCAGACCAATACTGCAAGCTCAAACCTTTGTTCCCCAGTTTTTTTCATGCGTAAAAAGTCATCTACCCCCAATCGCGGCTTTCGAGTTGCCGATCAGATCCAGCGCGATCTGACGGAGCTGATTGCGCGCGAGCTGAAAGACCCGCGGGTCGGTATGGTGACGATTCAGGCGGTTGAAGTGACGCCCGACTATGCGCATGCCAAGGTGTTCTTCAGCGTGCTGGTCGGCGATCCAAAAGAGTGCGAAACCGCGCTTAACCAGGCTGCCGGCTTTCTGCGTAACGGGCTGTTCAAGCGTCTGATGACGCACACGGTCCCGACCCTGCATTTCCACTTTGACCGCACCACTGAACGTGCTGCCGATCTGAACGCCTTGATTGCCAAGGCGGTTTCTTCCCGCGCCCAAGACGACTGAGTTAGCGCCGTTCCCCTTGATGACAGGTTCGGGGACAACGGTGCCAACCGAGCGTTCGGGCAGGCCCGCGCGCTGAGCCTGTCGGAGCCTTATGACGCAAACATCTTCTCATCGCCAGAAAATCCAGCGACGTCCCGTGCATGGCGTGCTGCTGCTCGACAAGCCGCTGGGCCTGTCGAGCAATCAGGCGTTGCAAAAAGCCAAATGGCTGCTGCGTGCCGACAAAGCCGGTCATACCGGCACGCTGGATCCGCTGGCTAC
>MERZ01000147.1:0-747 GCA_001770785.1 Burkholderiales bacterium RIFCSPHIGHO2_12_FULL_61_11 | reverse complement strand
AAAACCACCACTGGCGACGCCGAGGGCGATGTGATTGAAACGCGGCCCGTGCCGGCGATCACTCCCGAGTTGCTGGAGGCCATGAGCCAGCGCTTTACCGGCCCGCTGACGCAGATTCCGCCCATGTATTCGGCGCTCAAGAAAGACGGCAAGGCACTGTACGAATACGCCCGCAAGGGTCTTGAAGTGGAGCGGGAACCTCGCCAGATCACCATTTACAAGCTAAATATGGCTCTAACCCGGGATGAACGGGCTGTGTCAGCTATCAATATCATAGTAACTTGCAGCAAGGGAACCTACATCCGGACGCTGGGCGAAGACATTGGCGAGGCCCTGGGTTGCGGCGCGCATCTGGGTTCGTTGCGGCGGCTGGAAACCGGTGGCTTTGTGGCTGCGCAGTGCGTGAGTCTGATCGCGCTGGAAGCCATGACCGAGTCGGAGCGCGAAGCTTGCCTGCTACCGGCGCAGTCGCTGGTGGCGTTGTTTCCGTCTGTCACATTGGACGCCGACAATGCAGGACGGTTTTTGAGCGGCCTGCGCCGCCGCGGCGAACCCGGCCAGTGGGGCGCCGATGCGCCGCTGGTGCAGGTGTATGGCACTGAGCCAGCTGCATTTCTGGGTTCGGCCCATGTCACCGCTGATGAGCTGATTCCCCAGCGTTTGCTGAGCCCGATTGAAATCCAGGACATCCTGCAAGCTGAGAAGATTCCCATGGAGCGTTCCGCGGAACGTTCCACGCCAACTTCC
>MERZ01000146.1 GCA_001770785.1 Burkholderiales bacterium RIFCSPHIGHO2_12_FULL_61_11 | reverse complement strand
AATGGCGGGCAGGTCGGAGGGGGCTAGGCAGGAGGGCTGAGGGTTCATTGGAGCCACTACCTTAGCAGAACCCTTTTCCAAGGGCTGTAGGCCGGTCTCGTTTTTTACAGATTTCAGCCGGCTTACTCTGCAGCGAAACCCGGCCACCGGCTGACCGCCGCCACCCGCGCCTGGTGAATCCATTGGCCAATTTGCTGGCCGCTTTGCCCTGCCGCCTGCGCGTCGGCCGCCACCTGATCGGTCGCCACCGATTGGGCCGCGGTCAGAGCCTGCAGCAGCCGCTGGCGCTGCGGGTAGGCGGCATTCTCGAACCCGTGCCGGCCACGCGCATCGCACTCGCAGGCCAGCAAAATATCAGCAAAGCGCTGCGGCTTGCGAAAGGCGTCGCAGCGCTCAAGCAGCCGCACCACGGCCGCCGCGCTGAATTCGCTGCTTCGATGAATGTTGCCGTGCTCGCGCGCCACCACGTCGGCCAACTCGCGGCAATCGGTCGGGACGCGCAAGCGCTGGCACAGGCCCTTGAGCAGACGGGCGCTGCGCTCTTCGTGGCCGATGTGTTTTCCTAAACCAGGGTCAGATTCCATTTTCATTCGCCATATCTCTGGCGTGTTGTCAATGTCTTGCGCCGCAACGAAATTGGGATCTGCGCCCAATTTGGAGCTGCCCTTGCCCAAGTCGTGGCCCAGGCAGGCAAAGCGCACAGGCAAGGGGGCCTGCAGCTGCGCCGCCATGTCGAGCACCAGCATCAGGTGAAGACCCGTGTCGATCTCGGGATGGTATTCAGCGCGTTGCGGCACGCCCCACAGCCTGGCCACTTCAGGCAGCAGCTTTTGCAGCGCACCGCAGTCGCGCAGCACCTCGAACATGCGCGAAGGTTTAGCCTCCATCAAGCCGCGCGCCAGCTCCTGCCACACCCGCTCGGGAACCAGCGCGTCGACTTCGCCGCTGGCAACCATGTGCTGCATCAGCGCCCGGGTTTCGGGCGCGACTGAAAAATCGGCAAACCGGGCAGCAAAGCGCGCCAGCCGCAAAATGCGCACCGGGTCTTCGCGAAAGGCCCCGGTGACATGGCGCAACACCTTGCGCTGAAGGTCCTGCTGCCCGCCATAAGGATCAATCAGCGCCGAAAGATCAGGCTCAATTGCGCCATGGGCCCTTACAGAACGGGCGGGAGCTGCCATTGAATTGATCGTGAGATCGCGCCGCGCCAGATCCTGCTCCAGCGTCACGTCGGGCTCGGCATGCACCACGAATCCGCGGTAGCCGGGCGCGCTTTTGCGCTCGGTGCGGGCCAGTGCGTACTCTTCGTGGCTTTGCGGGTGCAGAAACACCGGAAAGTCCCTGCCCACGGGGATAAAGCCTTGCGCCACCAGTTCCTCGGGCGTGCCGCCCACCACCACCCAGTCGTGGTCTGCTACCTCCAAGCCGAGCAAGGCATCGCGCACCGCGCCGCCAACCATGTAAATCTGCATGCGGGCAGTTTAGCGGCTAGGAGGCCGGGCTACTCCTTAAAAGGCTCCATTGCACCAGGCCTGCGCAGCATCTTGTTCACCTCATCAAGATGCAACTCTTCCTGGACGATCATTTCTCGGGCGTAGTCCTCAAGCAAAACGGAATTCCCCTCGGATATTTTCAATAGATCGTAATAGGCAGCGAGTGCTATCTTTTCGTGCTCAAGGCTTTCTCGGAGAATGTCACCGATATCGTGTTTCTCGGTTTCAAGCAAAGCACCGATTTTCAAAGAAGGGTGACCGCCCAGCAAAGTGACCAGTTCGCCAGCCTTGTGGGCGTGACCAAGACCTTCTTCGGCATTGCCCTTAAGCCAAGAAACGATGGGGATACGGTTGTAGCCGTAAACCATGAGCGAGTAATGCGTGTATTTCACCCCCCCCGCCAGTTCCAGTTCCATGATGCGATTGAGGGCATCAATCGCGACTTGATTTTTTGCGTCTTCCATATTGCGCTCCTTGGTGAGTTTGAGTCCGGAAAATAGCTGAATAACTAACCCTTTGCGCCGCTGAGCGACACACCTGTAGTTTCCGCTTTCATTGCATCTGTGTCATTGTTCGATATCTGTTCCAAACCTCGAACCAAGGAAGACGCACTGGGGTTCTCTACAAAAACGCAGCGTTTTCCGGTGCGTTTGCAGAAATCTTTTACCTTCCAGTAGGCATTGTGGCTGATGCAGCCGGTCTGGCATATCACCAAGTCCGCAGCCGCCAGACTGGCATCCAATACGTTCGGACTATCCTCAAGTCCTCCGTCGTGATGAGCGAACCGTCCCCCAACTCGTTCAATGACATCACGGTAGCTTGCAACGCTGCCGCTGCGTCCCCCTACACAGAGCACCATCTTCTGATGTAAATGCACGGTAACAGGCGACGTGCGCAGCTCTGATCGCTCGGCAATGTCAATCTTTGCGGCATGGGATGCCTCGCCGTTCAGCGCTGCTAGCGATCTTCCTGTTGAAGCCAGCTTTTGTCGCAACTCGGTATTCTGCCCTTCAAGTTCAGCCTGGCGGGAAGTCATCTGCTCGACCTTCTTTTGGAAGCGCACGCTTGTGTCGAATCCCGGTATTGACGCTTTCAACGCGGTCAGGTCGTCGCACAAGAAGGCGATGCGACTGTCTTTGCCAATATTTTCAGCCCGGACTTGAAAAAGCTGCGCGGTCAGTTGTTCAATTTCGCTGAACTTCTCCATAATGACGCGGGTGCTACGCTCCTGAACCTTGGCCAACTCGCGCCCCAGGATGGCATTTTCTTCCAGCAATGCATTGAACTTTGCGATGTCAATTCGCATACTGGCCCCTGCCTGGTGTTGAAGCATGTGCATGTCGCGGCACAGTACTTCCTGCAAAACCGTATCGCAACGCGGGTGGGTCAATGCCGCCCAAAAAGCGCCCGCCACGTCACCTTGCCGAACGGCCTTCGCCCATAAATCAGCAACTGCCGTTGTGGTCTTGGCTGCCTTGAAGTACTGAACCTCGCGGGGATAGCGTTTGTCCAGTTCGCCTTGCAGAAGTTCGGACAGCCGACCCCGTTGCCCGCACTCAGCAACAGCCCCCACATGTACCTCATAGTCATCAGCCAGTGCCTTCCCACCCAGAGCCTTGCTCACCAAGCGCCGTAAAGTATCCAGAGGCAAACAGACTCCGACCACCGGACAATGACATTGGCGCGGCAAATCCCATATTCGCCGACGTCGTGACCCTGTTGATTTCGTTGCCTCCACGTCAAGACTCTCTTTTCCAAAATGCATCGAAAACGGCTGCTTTGAACTGTGATCGCACATGATGTTTTCTCCTTATATTCGGTCATTTGAATCGCTCAATGGATGGCCCCTTGGGGGGCTGAGCCATTGACAGAGCCCCGTTTGGGCGGCGACATTTCTGGTGGAGAGTCGCAGCAAGCGGCAGTCCATTCCCGTATTCTAAATGAGAATCATTAACATTTGTGAATATTTTGAACAATAGCGCGGGAGTGCTATCGCCTATCGCTTGAGAAGTGTTGCAAACGGTCCGTGATGCCGACTTGACGCGGTACGGGTGGTTCGGAAATGGGGGGCCACAACGTTCCGATAACATCAGAACGATAAACACCATCTAATTGGCGCAGGAAGTCATCAATGTTGGCTTTAACCGCGCGGCACTTTCCAGGATGGACGAATAGGCGCGCGATGCCTCCGGTGCCTCAGCGTTTCAGGCGGAAAGGTTCTTCAAACTCGCGGAAGTCGTTTTCTGCCAGGGCCCCGTCGATCCAGGCCTTGACGCCCGGCAACTCGCTCAAGCGCTCCATGTAGGCGGTGATGTCTGCCGGCACCGGCAAGGCGTAGCTTTTCAGGCGCATGCACACCGGCGCAAAAAACGCGTCGGCAATGCTGAAGTCGCCAAAGAGCATCGGGCCGCCATGCTCTGCCAATAACTCGCGCCACATGGCGACAAGGCGGGCGACATCGGCGCGCACGGCGGGTTTGTCGCGCCAGATCAGCTGGCCCGCTGCGCTGAGGTCGGCTTCAATGTTCATGGTGCAGGCTGAACGCAGCGCCGCAAAGCCGCTGTGCATTTCGGCGCAAACGCTGCGCGCCCGGGCCCGGGCTTTGACATCGCGGGGCCAGAGCTGCTTGTCGGGAAAGCGCTCGGCCAGGTATTCGGCAATGGCCAGCGTATCCCACACCACGAAGCCGTCGTCGTCGAGCACGGGCACCTTGCCCGCCGGGTTGACGCGGCTGACTTCCGCCTTGAAGCGGGAATCGGGGTCAAACGAGTCAAAACGCAGCTTGACCTCTTCAAAGGCAATGCCCGCCTGTGTGAGAAGCACCCAGGGCCGCATCGACCAGGAAGAATAGTTCTTGTTGCCGATGTAGAGCTTGAGCATGGGGCCTCCGGTCTGCTGATTAAAACCGGCCGGACGTTTTGCGTTTCGCCATGAGGCTGCTGCGCAAGCCGCGCGCGCCCAGGTAGGTGGGCGCAATCGCGCCCAGTGCCTCTGGCGTGATGCCCAGCGCCTGCAGGCCGGGCAGCTTGCCGCTGGCCACGTTGTCGGTTTTCATGGCGTCGAGGTTGTCCCGGGTCAGCATCGGTTCGCCGGGCGCCAGCTCCATGAGCCGCGCCTGCAGACGCGCCAGCGCGTCGGGCAGACCGATCACCGGGCGGCCCTTGCCGCCGTTGACACCGGCGTAGCGGCCGGCCAGTTCCACCAGTTGCTTGAGCGTGAACACCTCGGGCCCGCAGGCTTCGTAAATCTGGCCAATGGTGGTGGGGTCTTGCAGGCACTTCACCAGCGCGCTGGCCACGTCCTCCACCCACACCGGCTGGAAACGCGCCTGGCTGCCTGCCAGCGGAATCACCGGGAATACGCGCTGCAGACTGGCAAAGGTGTTGAGGAACTTGTCCTCGGCGCCAAACATCACGCTGGGGCGCAGCACCGTCACATCGAGCCCGGAACTGAGCAGCACCGCCTCGCCGCGCGCCTTGCTGCGCTGATACATCGACGCCGAATCGAGCGAAGCACCCAGCGCGCTGATATGGACGATGCGGCGCAGTCCGCTGACCTCGCAGGCCCGCACCAGCTCCCGTGGCAGTTGCACATGGGCCTTTTCAAAAGCGGCTTCAGTGCCGTGCAGGATGCCGATCAGGTTGACGACGGCGTCGTGCCCGGCCAGCAAGGGCGCCAGCGACATACTGTCATGCACGTTGATCTCGACCACGTCGACCAGCGGCAGCACCTGGAGGTGCCGCGCGTTGTCCAGGCGGCGTGTGGCCACGGTCACGCGGCATTGCAAGCGGTTCAGTTTTTCGCAAACATGCCGGCCGACAAAACCGGTGCCGCCAAGAATAAGGATTTTTTCCATAAATGCTAATTTAGCGCGTTTGACAGGTTTTCACCGGAAATTATTTTTCCCCCAATTATTTATGGCTTTTGCGCAATTGGCATGGGCGCAAGAAGCTATCAACTCCGTAGCACCTAACGCTTGATGATCTTGCGGGGTCTGCCGAAATCGTCAATTGCCACATAGGTCAGGCTCGCTTCGGTGACCTTGATGTAATGGCCTTGCGTGTGGAAGCGCTCGGCGTACACCTCGACCTGCACCGTGATGGACGTGGTGCCGATGCGGGTGATGCCTGCAAAGAACGACAGGATGTCGCCGACCCTGACAGGTTGCTTGAAAATGAACTGGTTGACCGCCACCGTCGCCATGCGGCCGTCCACATAGCGTGCTGGCACCACCGCACCGGCCAAGTCGACCTGGGCCATGACCCAGCCGCCAAAGATGTCGCCGTTGGCATTGCAGTCGGCCGGCATGGGGATCATCTTGAGCACCAGTTCCTTGTCGGTGGGCAGCGCAACCTTGATGGTCTGCAGCGGCGCCTCGGCGCTGGCGTTGACGGTATTGCCCCTGGAGGCGCTTGATTCGATAGACATAGGCACAATCTCACTAGAAATTTAAACAACCCCAATGATTGTGACGCATGCGCTCCCGAGCTTCCATGGCTGATTCTTCCCTTCCCGTGCCGTCCCCAACGGCCACGGATGGCGGCCACCCGGCGGCGGCGGCCGCGCGTTCGGACCTGGCCACGCTGAAGCGGCTGTTTCCCTATTTGTGGGAGTACAAATGGCGCGCCATGGCGGCCCTGGGCTTCATGCTGGGCGCCAAGCTGGCCAACGTGGGCGTGCCGCTGCTGCTGAAAAATCTGGTTGACACCATGAATTTAAAGCCGGGCGATGTGCAGGCCGTGCTGGTGGTTCCGGTGGCCTTGCTGCTGGCCTATGGGCTGCTGCGTTTGTCAACCACGCTGTTTACCGAGCTGCGCGAGTGGGTGTTTGCCAAAGCCACTGAAGGCGCGGCGCGGCGCATTGCGCTGGAAGTGTTCCGGCATCTGCACGCGCTCAGCCTGCGCTTTCACCTGGAGCGGCAAACCGGCGGCATGACACGCGACATCGAGCGCGGCACGCGCGGCGTGCACTCGCTGATCTCGTATTCGCTGTACAGCATCATCCCGACGCTGATCGAGGTGACGCTGGTGCTGAGCCTGCTGGCCGTCAAGTTCGACGTCTGGTTTGCCGGCATCACCGGCATTGCGCTGGTGTTCTATATTTTCTACACCGTCAAGGTGACCGAATGGCGCACGCATTACCGCAAGACCATGAACGAGCTGGACTCGTTGGCCCACAGCCGCGCCGTCGACTCGCTGCTGAACTATGAAACGGTCAAGTATTTCAACAACGAAGAG
>MERZ01000145.1:7653-16107 GCA_001770785.1 Burkholderiales bacterium RIFCSPHIGHO2_12_FULL_61_11 | reverse complement strand
TTCTACCGTGGTTTTGAAGCCCTTGCGCTCGGCGTATTTCAGGTACTGACGCAGCAGCATGCTGGCCCAGTCGCAGGCTTCGGTGCCACCGGCGCCCGCCTGGATGTCCAGAAAAGCGTTCAGCGGGTCGGCCGGATTGTGGAACATCCGGCGAAATTCCAGCTTTTCGACTTCAGTGGCTATTTTGGCGGCCTCGGCTTCCATGGCCAGGATGCCGGCTTCGTCGCCTTCGGCCTTGGACATCTCGAACAACTCGGTGTTGTCAGCCAGCTCCCCGGTCAGCCGGTCCAGCATGAGCACCACGTCTTCAAGAGATTTCTTTTCCCTGCCGAGTTCCTGCGCGCGCTTGGGGATTTCCCAGACTTTGGGGTCTTCCAGTGCGGCGTTGACTTCGTTTAATTTACGTGCTTTGGCAGGGTAGTCAAAGATACCCCCGAAGTTCGTTCACGCGGTTGCTGAGGTCGGCGAGCTGGTTGCCAATGAGATTGATGCGTTCTGCTTCCATGAGAGAGTCCTGTCTTGGTCTGGGGTTCAATTCATCATTTTCTCATGTCCTGAAGGGCCGGCACGGAAAAAGACCACGCCTGCCTCTACCGATAGTGGGCCGCTCAGGAGGCCGCTTCCGAAGGCGAAGTCAGCGGCAGCGTGACCGTGAACACAGCGCCTTCACCCAGCTGGCTTTGCACATTGAGGGTGCCGCCGTGCGCTTCAACCAGTTGCCGGCTGATGTACAGGCCCAGTCCGAGGCCGCCTGAACTGTCGTTCTCCACGGCCCGCTCGAACTGCTCAAAAATGCGTTCCTGGTCCTGCTTGGCAATGCCCATGCCCTGGTCGCGAACGTCGATGCGGGCACCGTCGGCCAGCGCTGTCAGGCGGATATCCACCGGTTGAGCGTTGCCATAGCGCAGGGTGTTGGTCAGCAGGTTGATGAGCACCTGCTCAATCCTGAATTCGTCCCAAAAGCCGGTCACGGGCTGGTCAGCCTGCAGCGTGATGGGGATGCCCGCCGCCGCAGCCTGGTTGGATAAATTGCCGACGACGCGGGCCAGCAGGGCGGAGAGTTCCACTTGACGCGGGCGAATCGACAGCCGATTGCTGCGAATGCGCGAGATGTCCAGCATGTCGTCGATCAAGCTCATGATGCTTTGGATCTGGCGCTGGTCGCGGGTCACCATTTCTTGCAGGTAAGCGGCGTCAAAAATGGCGATGTTTCCCCGGTCGAGCTCCACCTTGCGCAGCTGCGCCTCGAGAAATAGCGTGTTGAGCGGCGTCAGCAGTTCATGCGCCACAACGGACATGAACTCATCGCGCATGCGGATGGCGCGCTGCAGCTCGCCCTGGGTGGCTTGCAGTTGCTGCAGCAGCACTTCTTGCTCCTGCCGGCTTTTCTCCAGCGCCTGGACCTGCTTGCGGGTTTCCCGGCGCTGGTGGTAGAGCTCGACAAAAACATTGACCTTGCCCTTGACGGCATAAATGTCCAGTGGCTTGTACAAAAAGGCCACGGCACCGCTTTCATAGCCCCAGGCCGCGTAGTTCGACTCCTTGCCGGCAGCGCTGACAAAGATGATCGGAATGTGGCGGGTTTTTTCGGTGCCGCGCATCAGCTTGGCCAACTCGAAGCCGTTCATGCCCGGCATTTGAACATCCAGAATGGCCAGCGCGAATTCATGCTCGAGCAGCAAGGCCAGCGCGGCTTCCCCACTTGAGGCCTGGAAAACAATCCGGTCATCCTGGCGAATCAGCGCCTCCAGGGCGAGCAGGTTCTCTGGCAGATCGTCGACGATCAGGATCTTGGCTTTAGGGGTGTCGTCATTCAGCATGAATTTCTATCCAGTTTGAGGAGCAGGCTGCGGATGCCGTCCAGAGTGAGAATCAAATTTGGGCGCAGTTTGCGGATGGCCGCTTCCGGCATGGTGGCGACCTCGGCTTCGGCCGGGTCTTGCACTACGGTGAGTCCGCCTTGCTGACGTATTTTAGCCAGTCCGGCGGCCCCGTCAAAATTGGCGCCAGTGAGCAAAATGCCGGCCAGGCTTGCGCCGTAGGCGTCCGCGGCAGAAGCCATCAGCACGTCAATCGAGGGGCGTGAATAATGCACCGGCGCTTCGCAGCTCAATGAAAAAGTCCGATCCATTTCCACCGACAGGTGGTAGCCCGGCGGTGCGAAATACAGCGTGGCCGGTGCGATGCTTTCCTTGTCGGCTGCCTCGCGCACCGCGATCGGCAGCCGGTGCTGGAAAATTTCGGTCAGCAGGCTGTCCCTATCGTCTGGCAAATGCAGCACCGCCACCATCGGTAGGTGGAAGCTGGCTGGCAGCCCCGTCAGCAGGGTCAGCAAGGCCGTCACGCCGCCGGCCGAAGCGCCAATCATCACGGCTTCGATTCGCTGTTCTTTTGCAGTTTGCCCAAGCTTCATCAGGGCTGGCCTATAACTTGCGGAAAATTCGCGCGCGCCTGTCCAGCGGCTCAAAGCGTGTGGCGTAGGCGGAATACTCCAGGCTCTCCTTGCTTCCCAGGCCGAGAAAACCGCGGTGGCTCAGTGATTCATGAAACAGGCCCAGTGCGCGATCCTGCAGCTTCTTGTTGAAATAGATCAGCACATTGCGGCACAGCACCAGCTGGGTTTCGGAAAACACATTGTCGGTTGCCAGACTGTGGTCGGCAAAAGTGATGTTTTCAGACAGCGACTTGTCGAAAATAGCGCTGTCGTAAGCGGCGGTGTAGTACTCGGAAAATGCCTGCTTGCCACCGGCTTTCTGGTAATTGGCCGTGTGGCCCTGGATGCTGCCCCGCGAGAAGATACCCCGCCGTGCCTTGCCCAGTGACTTCGCGTTGATGTCGGTGGCATAAATCAGCGAGCGCTCCAGCAGACCTTCTTCCCGCAAGAGGATGGCCAGCGAATAGGCTTCTTCGCCGGTGCTGCAGCCGGCAATCCAGATCTTGAGCGAAGGATAGGTCTGCAGTCGCGGTATGACCTGCTGGCGCAGGGCCAAAAAAAACGGCGGGTCGCGGAACATCTCGCTGACCGGAATCGTCAGATACTGCAGCAACTGCATGAATACCGCCGGATCGTGCAGGACTTTAGCCTGCAGGGCTGGAATCGTCGGGCAGTCCAATTGCTGGAGGGCCTGCAGGACCCGGCGTTTTTGCGATGCGCCCGCATAGTCGCGAAAGTCGTAGCTGTACTTGAGGTAAATCGCTTCCATCAACAGGCGCAGCTCCGTCTCGGCAGAGCTGGCTGCGGCCGCCACGTCTGGGGGAGGCACCACAGTGGAGATTCTTTTCGGCATTCAGACGCGTTCCATGTGCGGCATCCAGACGCGCAGCAGTGAAAACAGCCGGTCCAGATCGATGGGCTTGGCCAGGTAGTCGTTGGTGCCGGCGTTGAGGCATTGCTCCTGGTCGTCCTTCATGGCCTTGGCCGTGATGGCAATGATGGGCAATTTCTGGAACCGCCGATCCTTGCGGATGCGGCGCGTGGCTTCCAGACCATCCATGCCCGGCATCATCACGTCCATCAGCACCAGGTCGATATCGCTGACCTCGTCAAGCTTGCGGATGGCTTCAAAACCGTTGCGGCCGATCTCGACCCGCACGCCTTTTTGCTCCAGCGCGCTGGTCAGCGCGAAGATGTTTCGCACGTCGTCGTCAACCAGAAGAATCTTTCGGCCTTCAAAGACCCGGTCCCGGCTCCGCGAAATCTTCAGCATGGTTTGCCGCTCCTCCGACAATTTCGACTCCACCTTGTGCAGGAAGAGCGTGACTTCATCAAGCAGCCGCTCGGGCGAGCGCGCGCCTTTGATGATAATGGAGCGTGAATACTTCAGCAGGTCGGCTTCTTCCTGGCGCGTCAGATTGCGTCCGGTGTACACAATGACGGGCGGGAAGGAGATGATCTCTTCGGCTGCCATGCGCTGGAGCAGCTCATAGCCCTGAATGTCGGGCAGCTTCAGGTCAATGATCATGCAGTCAAAAATGGTGCCGGCCAGCAGCGCCAGTGCTTCCTTGCCAGTAGCCACCGCCGTGATTTCCACGTCGTCATCGACAATCAGCCGCGTCACGCTGGCACGCTGCAAGGCGTCGTCCTCGACCAGCAGCACGCGCTTGACCTTCTGCGTCAGTTTGGCTTCCAGCTTTTTAAACACCGCCTTGAGCTGCTCGCGCGTTGTCGGCTTGAGCGCGTAACCGATTGCACCCATCTGCAGGGCCGCTTCCTTGCGGTCAAAGGCCGACACCACATGCACGGGGATATGGCGTGTCTGCGGAGTATCTTTAAGCCGTTGCAGCAGTTGCAGGCCCGGGCGGTCCGGCAGGCCCATGTCGAGCAAAATGGCGGCCGGGACAAACTGCGTCGCGAGGGCAAAACCGTCTTCCGCGCTGTGCGCGACCAGGCAACTGTAGTGCAGCTCATGGGCCAGGTCGTACAGAATCTGCGCAAAAGATACATCGTCTTCAATCACCAGCGCCAGACGGGTGCCGGTCGCCTGGTGCCTGTCATCGGCAAAAATTGGCGCCGGCGCGGCCGCAGGCTCGGCAGCGCCAGGCAATGTTGCGCTGCCTTGGGCGGCTGGCTGCGCGGGCGGTGCGGGTTTGGCTAATGGCGGGGCCAGTGACGACTCCGCTGCCGCGGGCATTGGGCTCCAGTTGCGAGGCAGCAGCAGGGTGAAGAGGCTGCCTTGGCCTTCGCTGCTTTGCACCGTGATGGAGCCGCCCAGCAGCGTGGCGAGGTCGCGTGAGATCGACAGGCCCAGGCCGGTGCCGCCGTAGCGCCGGCTGGTCGTGCCATCGGCCTGGTGGAACGCCTCAAAAATAAGCGGCTGCTGGTCCTGACGAATGCCGATGCCCGAGTCCTGCACGGCAAATGCAATGAAGCCGCCGGGCTGCTCCGAGACGGTGAGCCTGACCTCGCCTGTTTCGGTGAATTTGATGGCGTTGGAGAGCAGGTTTTTCAGCACCTGCTCGAGGCGCTGGCGATCGGTGACCAGAGTGGCTGGCGTGCCCTGTTCGACATCGACTTCGAACTCAAGTTTTTTCTGGTTGGCCATCGGCTCAAAGGTTCTTTTGAGCGAATCAACCAGTTTGTCAATGGCGATGTCCTCGGGGGCGAGCTCGAGTTTGCCGGCTTCAACCTTGGATATATCGAGAATGTCGTTGATCAGGTTGAGCAGGTCATTGCCTGCCGAGTAAATGGACTGCGCGAACTTGACTTGCTCGTCATCGAGATTGCCCTTGGGGTTATCCGACAGCAGCTTGGCCAGGATGAGTGAGCTGTTAAGAGGCGTACGCAGTTCGTGCGACATGTTGGCCAGAAACTCGGATTTGTAGCGGCTGGCCCGGCTCAATTCTTCGGCACGCTCTTCCAGCTGGATTTGCGCCTGATTGAGCGCCATGTTTTTCTGGTCCAGCGACAAGGCGACCTCGGACAGCCGGTGGTTGGTTTGCTCAAGCTCAGCCTGCTGGTTTTCCAGGTTCACCTGATACTCCTTGAGTACCCGCGACTTCTCTTCCAGCTCTTCGTTGACCGTGCGCAGTTCTTCCTGCTGCGATTGCAGGTCTTCGTTGAGTTGCTGGCTTTCCGCCAGCACGTCCTGAAGGCGCCGGCGATAAAGCGCCGCGTGGATGGAATTGCCAATATTGGTGGCGATCATGTTGACGAACTCCAGATCGCGCGGGCCGAGCGCCCGCAGAAACCCGAGTTCGAGCACGCCGTTGACCTGTCCCTCGTTTTGCACCGGCACTACCAGCACATGACGCGGCGCGCCCTGGCCAAGGCCCGAGGTGACTTTCAGGTAGTTTTCGGGCAAGTCGTTGAGTTGCAGCACACGGTTTTCAAGAGCGGCCTGGCCGACCAGGCCTTCGGCACTGTAAAACGATTGCTCTGTTTCTTCATCATCCTTACGCAAGCCATAGGCCGCCACACGCCGCAGGCTGCCGTTGTCTTCCCGCACATACAAGGCGGCCACGGCAGCATCAAGATAACGCGCCACGAATTCCAGCACGCTGCGGCTAAGCGATTCCACCCCTGGATGGCCGATCGTGTGTTCGGCCAGTTGCAGCTGTCCGGTGCGCAGCCAAAGCTGCTGATCCAGCAGCAGCGCCGTGGCGGCTTGCTTTTGCTCCGTCTCGCCGTAAGTGTCCGACAGTTGCACCAGTTCGCGGCGGCCAACGAAAGCCAGCAGACCGCTCAGGCCCAGGCTGAACAGCAAATAAGCCGCCATGCCCCAAAAAGTGGTGTTTCTGGCCTCATCGTTGCGCAGCTGCAGCAGCCGCTCTTCAACGCTGATGAACTCGGCGAACTCGCGCCGAATTTCATCCGTCAGGCTTTTCCCCCCGGCGGAGCGAACCGGCTGCTGGTAGTCCAGGTTTCTGCGGCGAAGGGAAACAATGTTTTGCGCATATTCATTCCACTGAGCCTGCAGCGCGGCGATGCGCCCAAGCCGGCTGACCTGTGCCTGGTTGTCGCGGACAAGCAGGGCCAGCGTGTTTGTTTCGGCTGCGATGCGCGGCTTGCCAATTTCAAAAGGTTGAAGGAGTTGTTCTTCGCCGGTGACGAGGTAACCGTACATGCTGGTTTCCATGTCGGCGCCCAGCTTGGCGATCAGATTGGCGTTGGTAATCGCCCGCTCTGTTTGCGCGACCCCGCCCAGGGCTGACAGCAGGTAAAAGATGAGGGCGACAAAGACGGCGGCACTGAGCACGCCGACGCCCAGCGGCAGGCTGATGTTTCGCGTCAGGATACGGCGAAAATTTTCCTGATGGATATAAGCTGGCCCGGTCATCGTTGTCTCCGCTTGAAGCGCTGTAAAAAGGCTTGAGTGTGCCCTAACCGCCTAGCCCCAAGCTGGGCAGGCGCAATCAGGTCAGGAAATCTTCGATCAATCGGGCCAGTTGCGCCGGCTGGTCATGGTGCAGCATGTGGCCGGCATCCTGCACGACCGCCACTCGTGAATCGGGTACCTGCTTGAGCCTTTCATGGTACTCGGCCAGGGTGTATTTGCCTTTCCACCAGATCGCCATGGAGTCGTCGGAAGCCTCAATGGCCAGCGTGGGCGCGCTGATGCGCCGGTAAATTTCCATCACCTCATCGAGGCGGTAGAGCTGCGCGCTGGTGACCTTGTGCGCGGCTTCCCCCAGAATTTGCCATTTTCCGTGGGCGTCGGGGCGGGCCCAATGGCGGGCCAGCCAGTTGGCCTTGTCGGGCGTCAGCCGGGGATTGGTTTTCATGAGCCGCCTCGCAACGCCGATCACATCGTTGTAGGCTTTAAGGGCCAGCTCGCCTCGCTGCAGGCTTTTGAGCTCGTCCATCCACT
The DNA here is from genome assembly GCA_001770785.1 of Burkholderiales bacterium RIFCSPHIGHO2_12_FULL_61_11. GTDB lineage: Bacteria > Pseudomonadota > Gammaproteobacteria > Burkholderiales > Burkholderiaceae_C > Polaromonas. The sequence goes on along the minus strand of MERZ01000145.1, from coordinate 8,800 downwards.
GGGCATAGCGGCCAGGGGCCTGGCTGGCCTGGCTGGCCGGCAGTCCAAAGCCTTCCAGATTAACCAGCTTGCGGATGCGCGCGGGCCGCACCCCGGCGTACAGCATGGCCACGTTGCCGCCCATGCTGTGGCCGACCAGGTCCACCGCCTGGTTGGGCGCGTAATGGTCCAGCAGAAAGTCGAGGTCGGCCAGGTAGTCGCCAAACCAGTAGTGGTCGGCCCCGGGGGTGTTCGTGAGGCCGAAGCCGCGCCAGTCGGGCGCGATGATGCTGCGGCCCTGCGCAAAGGCTTCGGTAAAAGCATCCACCATGAACTGATAGGAAGCCCCGACGTCCATCCAGCCATGCAGCAGCACCAGCGGCGGCAGCGCCGAGGCCACGCCAGAGCTGTTTTGCCAGCGCTCAATGTGGTAATTGAGTCCGCGTATAGGGACAAACTCGCCTTGAGAAGTTCGTTTTTCTTTGTACATTGGGGGTTGATCATAAGGAGACTCGATTGAAGCGCAGTCAAAACAGCGACAAGAACGTGGTGGCAAACAAGCACCTGCCCGACCACTACGCAGACCTGCAAAGCGGCTTTCGCTGGCAGGTCGATGAATTCTTCAACATCGCCGAGGTCTGCTGCAGCCGCTGGGCGAGGGCCGAAAAGGGCAAGCAACGCGCTGCCAAAAGAATAGCTATCCGTGCCCATGCAGCAGGGTCTAAAGGTATATCTCATACTTATTTTCAGCTGCAGCAGGCGGCTGACGCGCTCAGTCATGTGCTGACCGGGCTGGGCGTGGCGCGTGGCGATCGCGTCGCCATCGTGATGCCGCAGCGTTTCGAAACCGCAGTGGCCTACATGGCGGTGTTTCAGATGGGTGCGGTTGCCATGCCGCTGTCCATGCTGTTTGGGCCCGAGGCGATGGAGTTTCGGCTGCGCGACAGTGAAGCGGTGGTGGCAATTTGCGACGAAAGCGCCATTACCAGCGTGAACGCGGTCAGGGCGCAATGCCCGGCGCTGCGCACGGTGGTGGCCGCTGGAACCGCTGGAGGGCAGGGCGATGTCGACTATGCCAGCGCGCTGGCAGCGCAGCAGCGCGCCTTCACGGCTGTCAAGACCAAGGCCGACGAAGCCGCGGTGCTGATCTACACCAGCGGCACCACCG
>MERZ01000145.1:0-7645 GCA_001770785.1 Burkholderiales bacterium RIFCSPHIGHO2_12_FULL_61_11 | reverse complement strand
GCTGATCGGCAACCTGCCGGGCTTTGTCTGCAGCCAGAACTGGTTTGGCTTTGATGGCCAGGCCAATGCGTCGTCGGCGGCGGTTTTCTGGAGCCCGGCGGACTGGGCCTGGACCGGTGGCCTGATGGATGCGCTGCTGCCCACGCTGTATTTCGGCCGTCCCATCGTCGCTTTTAATGGCCGCTTCAGCCCCGAACTTGCCTTCAGCCTGATAGCGCAGCAGGGCGTGACGCACAGTTTTTTGTTCCCCACCGCGCTCAAAGCCATGATGAAGGCCTTCCCGCAGCCGCGCCAGCACTTCAAATTTCAATTGCAGGGTCTGATGAGCGCTGGCGAGTCGGTCGGCGACGCGGTGTTTGCCTACTGCCAGCAGCAGCTCGGCGTGACGGTGAACGAGATGTTTGGCCAGACTGAAATCAACTACGTGGTCGGCAACTGTGCAAGGTTTTGGCCGGCAAAGCCCGGCAGCATGGGCAAGGGCTATCCCGGCCACCGCGTGGCCGTGATTGATGACGACGGCCATCAATGCGCCGTGGGCGTGCCGGGCGATGTGGCGGTCAACCGCTTTGACATCCATGGCGACCCGGACCCGATCTTTTTTCTGGGTTACTGGAGGAACGACGCTGCCACCCAGGCCAAGTTCACCGGCGACTGGTGCCGCACTGGCGACCTGGCGCGGGTTGATGCCGACGGCTATCTCTGGTACGAGGGCCGCGCCGACGATGTCTTCAAGGCCGCGGGTTATCGCATCGGCCCCGGCGAAATTGAAAACTGCCTGGTCAAGCATCCGGCGGTCGCCAATGCGGCCGTGGTGCCCAAGCCTGACAAAGAGCGCGGTGCCGTGGTCAAGGCCTATGTCGTTCTTGCTCCTGAAGTGATAGCTGCTCGCGCCCGTTCAGATGTAGCTACAAGCACATATGATGCAGAACTTGTGGCTCAGTTGCAGGCCCATGTCAAAGCCATGCTGGCACCTTACGAGTACCCCAAGGAAATCGAATTCATTGACGAGCTGCCCATGACCACCACCGGCAAGGTGCAGCGGCGCGTGCTGCGGCTGCAGGAGCAAGCGCGTTTCAAAAATGCCTGAGGATGGCAAGCGAGCCTAAGAAAAGCACCCGAAGGTGCTTTTCTTGGCTAGAGGAAGCTGCTTTTAACGAGACGCGACCGGTTCGGCCACGTAAATCTCGACCCGGCGGTTTTGGGCGCGGCCCTGTTCCGTGGCGTTGCTGGCAATCGGCTCGCGCGAGCCGCGGCCATCGGTGGCGATACGCTGCGGCGCCACGCCACGACTGACCAGGTAATCACGGGCCGCATTGGCGCGGTCGAAAGACAAGGGGTTGTTGATGGCGTCGGAGCCGGTGCTGTCGGTGTGGCCAATGATGGTGACCGTGGTGATCGGGTTCTGGTTCAGGCTGCTGGCGAAGTGGTTCAGCACGGGCGCAAAGTTGGACTTGATGGCCGAGCGGCCCACGTCAAACGAGATGTCGCTGGGGATGTCGAGCTTCAGGCGGTTGTCAGCAGTCTGGCTGACCGCAACGCCGGTGCCTGCAGTGGCTTGTTCCATGGCGATTTTCTGGTCCTGCATTTTCTTGGACCAGAGGTAGCCGCCACCGGCTCCGAGGGCTCCGCCCAGCACCGCACCCGTTGCCGCACCTTTGGATCCGTCCGTGGCTGCACCCAGCAGTGCGCCAAGGCCCGCGCCAATGCCGGCGCCCTGGGCCGTACCCTTCTGGGTCGGGGTCATGTCGGCGCAGCCTGAAAGAGCGGCAACGGCCAGCGTTGCGGCGGCCAGGGATGTAATGACTCGTTTTCTCATGGAAGTGCTCCTCGGAATGAATGGGTTTTGAATCGAGCGCGCATTCAAGCGCTGCCGAAGAGATGATAGCCAGCCCGGCAGTGAGGAGTTGTAAGACAAGGGCGCTGATAAGCGCAAGAAAACGGCCTTTGGAGCCTGATCCGCAGGTTTGCGTCACTCTGTTGGGTGCAAAATCGGTGCAGTGCGCTCAGGTAGCCTGTCGGACTTAAAGGAAATTGGCTGCAAATCTGCCTGGATGGTCCATAGCCGCTTTCTTGATCAATAGAATAACTATTGACCTGAAAAATCGACAAAATCTGTCCTCGCCCAGCCGAATTTTCGCTTCGATTCTTTAAGCCCGGCAGGCTGCTAGTCGAATAACAAAGGGAGATTCACTTGGATTACGCATACTCAATTGGTGCCACGTTGCTGGCCTACCTGCTCGGGTCGCTGTCTTTTGCGATCATCGTCAGCAAGGCCATGGGCCTGAAAGACCCACGCAGCTTTGGCAGCAAAAATCCGGGTGCCACCAACGTGCTGCGCTCCGGCAGCAAGGTGGCGGCAGTGGCGACTTTGCTGCTCGATGGCCTGAAAGGCTGGCTGGCCGTGGTGCTGGTGAAGTCGTTTGGCGGCGACTACGGTCTGGGCGACGGAACCGTCGCGGCCGTCGGTCTGGCGGCCTTCATCGGGCATTTGTACCCAGTGTTTTTCCAGTTCAAAGGCGGCAAAGGCGTGGCCACAGCGGCGGGCGTGGTGCTGGGAATCAGCTGGGTGCTGGGCCTGGCCACGCTGGCAACCTGGCTGATCGTCGCGTATTTTTCGCGTTATTCGTCGCTGGCGTCGCTGGCCACCGCGGTCGCTACGCCCCTGTATTACCTGCTTGGGGACCGGGCGGCCTGGTATGTCGACAAGAGCATACTGCTGGCCATCATTGCCATCAGCGCGCTGCTGATGTACCGGCATCGCGACAACATCAACAAGCTCCTCAAAGGCACTGAATCGAAACTGGGGGCGTCCAGACAGCCTGGAAAAATTAGCAAATAAGGCCGCTCCAGGAGGGTGCCAGTCACGCTTGTCCAGGGTCATCAGCTTGTTTTTCGCTTCATCTGAAACGGAATGCGATGCGACGCGTCGGGGCTATGTTTCCCCATCCGAATTTTCGCTTCGATTCTTTGAGCCCGACGGGCTGCAGGCCGCCGCGCCGGGCCGCCCCAAGCGAGGTCAGCCCCCTCGGGGGGGCAGCGCATTACACGCAGTGAAAAGCGTGGGGGGAGGCTCTAATCCCGCTGGTTGTTGAAACTTATCGGGAAATCGCTGATTTCGGCGCGAATCAGCGCCTGGGCGGCTTGCAGGTCATCGCGCTTGGCACCGGTCACGCGCACCGCGTCGCCCTGAATCGAAGCTTGCACCTTGATCTTGCTGCCCTTGATGAGTTGCTGGATTTTCTTGGCCTGCTCGGTTTCAATGCCGTTGCGCACCTTGGTCAGCTGCTTGACCTTGTCGCCACCTATCTTTTCAACCTTGCCGATGTCCAGAAACCGCACGTCAACGCCGGCCTTGGTGAGTTTGTTGCGCAAGATGTCGTTGATCTGATCGAGCTGGAAATCGCTGTCGCCAATCAGTGTGATCTCCTTGTCTTTCAGTTCAATCGAGGCGGGTGTGCCTTTGAAGTCAAAGCGCGTCGCAATTTCCTTGGCCGAATTTTCAACGGCGTTTTTGACCTTGACCAGATCGGCTTCAAGAACGGTATCAAAAGAGGGCATGGTGCAAGTCTTTTTCAGAAGTGAGGGGTGAGACAATCCCGTCATGTTAGTCGAGAAAAACGTTCCACTCCAGTCTTTCAACAGCTTTGGCATCGTGGCCAAGGCGCTCACCCTGGTCCGGGTGGGCAGTCATGCCGATATTGCCGCCGTGCTGCAAGACACCGCCCTGCGCGCTGCGCCCAAATTTATCCTGGGCGGTGGCAGCAACATCGTGCTGACGGGCGACGTCAAGCCGCTGGTGCTCAAGGTGGAGATCATGGGCCGGCAGCTTGTCAGCGAGAACGCCAAATCCTGGATTGTGGAGGCTGGCGCCGGTGAAAACTGGCACGATCTGGTCACCTGGACCCTGCAAAACGGCTACCCGGGCCTGGAAAATCTGGCGCTGATTCCGGGCACGGTGGGGGCCACGCCGGTGCAAAATATCGGCGCCTATGGGGTCGAGCTGCAAGACCGTTTTGAGTCGCTTGAGGCCGTGGATTTGACGAGCGGCCAAAGCTTTACGCTCAATGCGGCGCAATGCGCGTTTGGCTACCGCGATTCAGTGTTCAAACACAGCAGCAAGGCGAGCCGTACTGGCGCGCCGGGCTTCGGCCTGGCCAGCAAGGCGCTGATCACGCGCGTGCGATTTTCATTGCCGAAGGCATGGAAGCCTGTGCTGGGCTATGCGGATATTGAAAAAAAGATGCTGCAGTCGAAGATTAACGCGCCTGACGCGCTACAAATTTATGAGTGGATTTGCGACATCCGGCGGGCCAAGCTGCCAGATCCGAAGGTCATCGGCAATGCCGGCAGCTTCTTCAAAAACCCGACGGTCTCGCCCGAGCAATGCGCCGACATCATTCAGCGTGATCCAAAAATTGTTCACTACCGCCTGGCCGACGGCTCGGTCAAGCTCGCGGCCGGCTGGTTGATTGACGCCTGCGGCTGGAAGGGGAAGTCGGTCGGCAATGCAGGCGTTCATGACAAGCAGGCACTGGTGCTGGTCAACCGCGGCGGCGCCAGCAACCCGGTGACAGGGGGTGAAGTGATGACGCTGGCCAAGGCGATTCAGATCAGCGTGTACGAACGCTTTGGCATCCGGCTGGAGCCTGAACCGGTGGTGGTGTGAATTTTATTTTGAGCTTGGCGATGAACTCCTGGACGCTATGAATTCAGCAGCTTGTAGCGCCCGTCCATAAAGGGCTTGATCGCAATTTTTCGTTTTTAGATGGGCATTGTTGACCTATGTCGTGTTTCGCAAATTGAACTTAACATCTTTGAAAATTAGCGCACCAGCTGGTTGAGCTGGATGATGGGCAGCAGTACCGCCAGCACGATCAGCATGACCACCCCGCCCATGGCCACAATCAGCAGTGGCTCCAGGATGGTGGCAAGTTGCATGGCGCGGCGCTGGACCTCGGTGCTGAGCTGTGTGGCGGCGCGCAGCAGCATGACGGCCAGCGTGCCGGTTTGCTCGCCCAGGCGGTCGAACATGGACAGCAGCCCGGGAAAACGCTTTTTGCCCGCCAGCGCGGAAGCCAGCGGCGCGCCTTCGCGCACCAGCACCAGCGCGTCGAGCGCATCGGCGCGCATGGCACGGTTGTGCAGCGTTTCAGCGGCCGCCTGCAGGGCCTTGAGAATCGGCACGCCCGCGGCGGCCAGCATGGCCAGCGTGGCGGCAAAACGCGCTGCGTTGTAGCTGCGGGCCAGCTTGCCAATGATTGGCAGGTTCAGCCAGGCGGCATCAAAGCGCAAGCGAAAACCCTCCATGGTCAAGGCGTAGCGGCCGGCGATTGCCATCAAGAAAAGAGCCAGCAGCATCCAGAGGCCAAAGCTCCTTACAAACTGGCTGATGGCCAGCATGGCCACGGTGAGCCAGGGCAGGGCCCGCTTGCTGCCGGCAAATACATTGGCGACCTGCGGCACCACGTAGCCGACCAGAAACAGCACAATGACAAAGGCCACGCAGGTCACGATGGCCGGGTACAGCGCCGCGCCTATCAGCTTGGCTTGCAGGGCCAGACGTTCTTCGAGGTCGGTGGCCAGTCGCTCCAGCACCAGCCCCAGGTGGCCGCTTTGCTCGCCCGCACCCACCACCGCCACATAAATGTCGGCGAACTCGCGCGGGTACAAGCCTAGCGCCTTGGCGAAGCTGGATCCGGCGTTGACTTCGGCGCGCAGCGCGGCAACGAGTCCCCGCTCGCGCTCATCCTCGGCCTCGTCGGCCAGCGCCGTCAGGGCTCGCTCCAGCGGCAGGCCGGCGGCCACCAGCCCGGCAAGCTGGCGTGTCCAGATCGCCAGCGCTGCTGCGTTGAAGACGCGCGAGCGCCACAGGGTCGGGTTGAGTGACAGTCCCTGGCGGATCGCGCTGTCGGCATGGCTCGCGCCGTGCGCGACCGCATCCACGCCCAGCGGCGCCATGCCCCGAGCCCGCAACAGGCCGCGGGCGGCTCGCGCGGTGTCGGCTTCGATCACGCCTTTGGCGGTCCGTCCGTCGCTGTCGAGCGCTTCGAATGAAAAGGCGGGCATGTGGTTAATCCCGCGTCACGCGCACCAGTTCTTCGCGGGAAGTGATGCCCGTGGCGACCAGTCTTTCGCCGTCTTCGCGCATCAGCGTCATGCCTTGGGCGACAGCGGCGTTGCGGATGTCGGCCTCACTGGCTTGGCGGTGAATCAGTGCGCGGATGGCTTCGTTGGTCACCAGTAGTTCAAAGACACCGGTGCGGCCGCTGTAGCCGGTGTGGCTGCACTCAGCGCAACCCGCGCCTTTGCAATGCAGGCACAGCTTGCGCACCAGGCGCTGCGCCAGCACGCCCAGCAGGGAAGAGCTCAGCAGAAAAGGCTCCACGCCCATGTCGGTCAGGCGCGTGACGGCGCTCGCCGCATCGTTGGTGTGCAGCGTGGCCAGCACGAGGTGGCCGGTGAGCGAGGCCTGAATGGCGATCTGCGCCGTTTCAAAGTCGCGGATTTCGCCGATCATGATGATGTCCGGGTCCTGGCGCAGGATGGCGCGCAGCGCTTTGGCAAAGTCGAGGTCGATCTTGGGGTTGACCTGTGTTTGGCCGACGCCCGGCAGCTCGTATTCGATCGGGTCTTCCACCGTCATGATGTTGGCGCTTGACGCGTCGAGCTTGCCCAGGGCGGCATACAGGGTGGTGGTCTTGCCCGAACCGGTGGGCCCGGTCACCAGAATGATGCCGTGCGGCTGGGCAATCAGGCCCTCGAAGCGCGTCAGGGTATCGCCCTGCATGCCCACCGCGGCCAGCGTGAGTTTGCCGCCGCTTTTGTCCAGCAGGCGCAGCACGGCGCGCTCGCCGTGCGCGTTGGGCAGCGTGGAAACGCGCACGTCGACGGCCCGCGTGCCAATGCGCAGCGAGATGCGCCCGTCCTGCGGCAAGCGCTTTTCGGCGATGTCCAGCTCGGCCATGATCTTCAGGCGCGAGATCAGCGCGGCATGCAGGGCGCGGTTGGGTTGCACCACCTCGCGCAGCGTGCCGTCGACGCGAAAACGCACTGAGGAATGCCGCTCGTAGGGTTCGATATGAATGTCGCTGGCGCCGTCGCGCGCGGCCTGCGTGAGCAGGGCATTGAGCATGCGGATGATGGGCGCGTCATCAGACGTTTCGAGCAAGTCCTCCACGGCGGGCAGCTCTTGCATCATGCGCGAGAGATCGATGTCGGATTCGACCTCACTCACCACGGAGGCCGCGCTGGACTCGCCCTGCGCATAGGCCGTGCTGATGCGTTGGGCCAGCGTTTCGGCGGCCAGGGTTTCAAGCGCTTGCACCTCGTAGCGGCGCAGCACCTCGCTCAGGGCCTGTCGGTCGCTCGCAGCGTGTAGCCACAGGGTCAGTTGGCCCGCGTCCTCGCCCAGCAGCAGCTGGTGGGTACGGGCAAAAGCATACGGCAGCAAGTAGCGCATGCTTACCTGTCGGGGGCTGTTTGAAAGGGCTGCGCCGGGCTCGATTGAGGAGGCCATTGAACCGGTAATTGGGCCGGCAGCTGCGGCGGCATCACCGGTGATTCGTTGATAGGCACCAGCTTGCTCGGAATGGGTTGGGCGTCTTTTTGCGCTGCGCGCATCAGGTCATAGCGGTCCAGCGAGAGG
>MERZ01000144.1:11551-11617 GCA_001770785.1 Burkholderiales bacterium RIFCSPHIGHO2_12_FULL_61_11 | reverse complement strand
GAAAGACTCCCATCACGTTGGTGCTCAGTGTGGCTTGGGGCATCTGTCCCCTTGCTGCGATAGCCC
>MERZ01000144.1:4818-11488 GCA_001770785.1 Burkholderiales bacterium RIFCSPHIGHO2_12_FULL_61_11 | reverse complement strand
CCTGGTCGCCAACCGGCTGCCCGCAGACATGATCGAGCGCATCGAGATCATCCGCAATCCGACCACCGAGTACGACGCCAGCGGCGTCGGCGGCACCATCAATAACATCCAACAGACCACAGAAGGACCCCGGAAGTTGAATGGACCTGGACTGTTTGCGCAGCTACGCGCGTCGAATATTCACAGGATCATCCCCTCGACTTTGGCTGTGGCCGCCGGACTTCTCTGTGCCTCGATAGCCCAAGCACAAGATTCGGGGGCCAATCTTGCTCTCGCAGAAGTCACCGTCACCGCGACCCGTTCGGAGGCCCTGGTGAACACGGTTCCCCAGTCCATCACAGTGATTCGCCGTGAACAAATCGACGAACAGGTGAGTGCCGGCAGTGGTTTGGGGGACATCCTTGGGAAACTGGTGCCCGGATTCGGTCTGGGACGTGAGTCTCCGAGTACCTTCACCCAGACGCTGCGCGGGCGCAACATCAATGTCCTCATCGATGGCATCCCGCAGAGTACGAACCGCAACGGGGCACGCATCCTCACGCTGATTGATCCTTCGGCCGTTGAGCGCATTGAGGTGATTCGCGGCGCCACTGCCATCTACGGGGATGGTGCAACGGGAGGCGTGGTCAACATCATGACCCGTAAGGGCGCAGGACCCGTAACCCATGTGACCGAGGTGGGTGCGAACGTGTCGCCATCCCATCCATCTGACAGTATCGGAAAGGTTGTCCGCCATACAACTTCGGGCTCTAAGGGTGAGCTCGAATTTCTGGGCAATATCGCCTACGAGCAGACTGGCGCGTTTTTTGATGCTGATGGAGATCGCATTCCCCCCTCTGGCGCCAACCAGGGAAGTTTGGCGGAGACGGGCAGCTATAGTCTATTGGGCAAACTGGGCTACAAACTGGACGCGCAGCAGCGCGTTCAGTTGACGGCGCAAGCCTATAAGGCCGACCAGGACACAGATCACACAACGGACCCCTCTGTGCCGGCCACGCCATTGCGCGGACATAAGTCTCGGGCCATTTCTGGGCTGGAGCTGGACCAGAAGGAGGGCACCGAAAACGCCATCCTGGCGCTCGACTACTACAACAAGGATATCTTGGGCAGCAAGATGCACGCGCAGGTGTTCTCGCGCGACTACAAGACGGTATACGCACCCTTTCGTCGCCACAACGGAACGGGGGCAGGGCCTGAGATATTTCAATCATTCATTGACTCGAAGAAACACGGTGGGCGTTTGGAGCTTGACACCGTCTTGTCGGAAAAAAACGGGTTGATGTTGACGTGGGGAGGCGATCTCATTGATGAGACGACCTCACAGTCCGGTTACGTGCATGACCCTGCCATCTACAACGCATCCGGCGGCCGTACCTTCCGCAGTACCGGTGAGGTGGTTACTTGGGCCCCCCCTTACAACATCGTCAGCACGGGTGTCTTTGGGCAATTCGAGTGGCAAGCCACAGACAAGGTGCTGCTGCGCAGCGGTCTGCGTCACGAGCGCATCAATGTCAAAGTTAACAATTACTCAAACATCAACGGCGGCGCTGTGGCAGGGGGAAGCAAAGACTACAACGACACACTTTTCAATGTCGGCGCGGTTTACGACCTGAACGACCACATCAATCTCTACGCCGGCTACAACCAGGGATTCTCATTACCAGACATGGGTCTGGTGTTGCGCGGCGCCGCTGGTGGCAGTTCATTTGCAACCCTGAACACGCAACCTCAGGTGGTCGATAACTACGAGATCGGAATGCGGACCAACTGGGGCAAGACACAGGCCAGCGCCGCCCTGTTCTTCAGCGAAAACGATCTGGGTGCTCGGTCTGGCGGCCTGAATGCGCCCATCTTGCGGGCCCCTGAGCGCATCTACGGCTTTGAGGTCACGCTTGATCGCGAACTGTCCAAGACTTGGCGTACCGGCGGCACCTTCTCGTGGGTCGAGGGGAAGAAATACACGGCCAGCGGCGACGAAATTGGTTACCTCGGCAACGATGCGATTTCTCCCCCGAAGTTGACCATCTACGCGGAGAATCAAACCACTCCCAAGTGGTCGAACCGTCTGCAAGTGGCTTACAGCGGCGTGCGGGATCGGTTCGCCGCAGGCAGCACCACGCCATATCAGAACAGGATCGAAAACTACGTCGTTGTCGACTGGCTTAGCCACTACAAGGTGAGCAAAAACGGGACGTTGACCTTTGGCATCAACAACTTGTTGAACAACCAGTACCACAGCACCTTCGCTCAGACGGTTGTGACGCCGGGGGTGTACGGCAACATCGCCTACGCTGCATCGTCGGGGGCCACGCTGCATGCCGCTTACAAGCATGCCTGGTAAACGGCAAGACGCCGCAGTGCCCACCATGCGCCCATTCTTGCAGCACTGGTGGTTGAAGGCGCACCGCTGGCTGGGATTGAGCTTGGGTATGGTGCTGATGTTGGCTGCTTTCACTGGAAGCCTGCTGTTACTTGCAGACCCACTGGATGAAGCCATTAATCAGCATCTTTTCACCGCGAACGATCCTGGTTCAGTCGCCTACGGGGCGGTGATGCAGAAAATCCGCGGCGAATTCCCGCCAGCAGCTGCTTTTACCTTACGGCCTCCGCGACACCCGGGAGAATCCCTTCAGGTTATCGTGCGTGGACCTTGGACTGGCACTGTTTTTTTGCATCCGGTCACAGCCAAGGAGTTGGGGCGCCGCGGCCAGTCCGAGGGCTTCGCGGGCTTCTTGTTCACCCTCCACAGTAGCCTCTTTGCGGGTGAGGTAGGCAAAGCTGTGCTGGCCATTGCTGCGCTGGCGTATGTCGTGATGCTGGTATCGGGACTGGTCTTGTGGTGGCCGGTTCGCTGGGGCCAATCGTTTTCCATTCGTACAGGTGTGGGGCTGACGCGTTCGCTCTTTGACTGGCATCGCGTCGGTGGCGCCGTATTCGGTTTGCTGGTTCTGGTGTCGGTGGCCACTGGCGCCTACATGGCCTGGCAACCACTGGCAAAATTGGTAACCCACCTCAGTGGTGTGCAGCCGCTGCGTCCGCCGGTCGTCTCGACCGCTGCCATGCGGGTTGATGCAATAGGTACTGCGGTTGAACGTGCACAGTCATTGTTTGCTAGTGCAACGGTTGGTTATGTGCAGGTACCTAACCGCAACGATGCACCAGTTCGTGTGCGCCTGCGTTTGCCCGACGATCCGCACCCCAATGGCCTGACATCCGTATGGCTGCATCCTGCGAGCGCTGAAGTGCTTGCCGTGCACCGATGGAACGAACTCGATCTGGGGACCCGTGCTTATTCCTATGTCTATCCCCTGCACATCGGTGAACTCGGCGGCATCCCTTTGATGATCGTCACATTCCTCCTCGGGATGTTACTGCCGGGATTCGCGATCACGGGGACGTGGCTGTGGTGGAGGCGAAGGGCTAACAAAAGAAAAACCACCGCCAGTCAAGTAGCTGAACCCGAGAAATCGACTGCATCCGGGAGAACACACATGCCTCGTCGCATCGTTTCATTACTGTCGATTCTGCTGTTGCTGGCGCTTTCCGGCATCGCGTATGCCGCCGAGTCCACCCGCACCGTGTTGCACCTGCTCGACTACATTGCCGTGGATTACACGGGCGCGGTCGAGGACGGCAAGATCAAGAGTGTCGACGAATACAAGGAGATGCGCGAGTTCGCCGGTCAAGCGCAAGAATTGATTAAAGGCTTGCCTGCCAACCCGGCGCAGCCGGCGTTGCTCGCCGAAGCAACGGCGCTGGCACAAGGGATTGACGCCAAGGCCGCCGCCTCAGTAATTTCTACCAAGGCAAGTGCACTGCGCTGGGCGGTCATTCGCGCTTACAACGTGCAGGTTACGCCGAAGAGCGCACCCGATCTGAAGCGCGGCGCAGGGCTGTATGCCGCCCAATGCGCCGTCTGTCATGGGGTCGGGGGCAGGGGCGATGGTCCGGCGGCAAAGGGGCTCGACCCCAAGCCGTCCGATTTTCACGACCTCAACCGTATGGCGCAACGCAGCGCCTATGGCCTCTACAACACCGTCACTTTGGGCGTGGACGGCACGGCCATGGCTTCGTTCGCGCAATTGAGCGAAGAAGACCGCTGGGCGCTCGCCTTCTTCGTCGCCAATTTCTCGGCCGACGATGCCGTGCGCACCAAGGGGGCGGCGCTTTGGCGCGCCGGTAAAGGGCGCGACCCGTTCCCGGATCTCGCCAATGTGGTGACGCTTTCCATGAACGAAGTGAAGGAGCGCTTCGGCGACGATGGCGTGGCGCTGCAGGCGTTTCTGCGCGACTCCCCGCAAGCACTCACGGCCGCCAAGCCGGCACCGATTGAATTCGCCGTGGCGGCGCTCGCCAACAGTCTCGATGCCTACCGTCAAGGCGTGCGGGTCGAGGCCGCGCAGCTCGCGATCCAGGCCTATCTGGAGGGCTTCGAACTGATCGAGGCCAGCCTGCAAAATGTCGACGCCGAACTCATGACGCGCATCGAGCGCGAGATGATGGCGTATCGCAGTGCGATCCAGTCGGGTGCGCCGGTCACCCAGGTCGAACGCGAGGCCAGCGTCGTGATCGCATCGCTCGACGAAGCACGTGCCAAGCTTGCCGGTGCCCGGATTTCGCAGACCACGACTTTCGTCAGCGCGCTCGTGATCCTGCTGCGTGAAGGAGCTGAAGCGATCCTGGTCGTGGCCGCGATTCTCGCCTTCACCGCGCGGACCGGACGCAAGGATGCGCGCCGCTGGGTTCATGTCGGCTGGATCGCCGCGCTCGCGCTCGGCCTTGTCACCTGGGTGGTTTCCAACTATCTGGTGGAGATTTCAGGCGCCAGCCGCGAGATCACCGAGGGTGTCACCGCGCTTTTCGCAGCAGCGATGCTGCTCTATGTCGGCTACTGGCTGCACAGCAAATCGCACAGCCATGCCTGGCAGAAGTTCATCGGCAACAAAGTGACCGGCACGCTTTCCGCGGGTACCGTGTGGACGCTGGGGCTGGTTTCGTTCCTCGCGGTGTATCGCGAAGCGTTCGAGACGGTGTTGTTCTACCAGGCGCTTGCGACGCAGGCCGGGCCGCAAGGCCACGCTGCGCTGCTCGGCGGCTTGGCTGTCGGTGCGGCGCTGCTGGTGGCCGTGGCTTGGGCGATTTTGCGCGCGAGCGTGAAGCTGCCGATCGGCCTGTTTTTTTCGACCTCGGGCCTCGTGCTCGTGGTTCTGGCCGTGATTTTCACCGGCCAGGGCATCGCCGCGTTGCAGGAGGCCGGCAAGATCGGTAGCGATGCCGTCAGCTTCATCAGGCTGCCATTGCTTGGAATCTATCCCACGCTGCAAACGCTGACCGCGCAAGCCGGGGCCATCGTGATAAGCGCGTTCGCCCTGTGGTGGGCGACGCGCGCAAGAAAGTCCGTTATGGACAACGCAAGGTCTGGAGGAGGTCTCTGATGATGGCGCTCTCCGGCATCGTGCCGCAGGCAAGCCTATTGCCTGCGGGTCGGGATTGGTTGTGGCTCGCCGGGATCGTAGCCGTCCATGCTGCGCTGCTGGCCGGGGCGGTGGTCGGCCTGGGCAGCGCCGAACCGCCTGTCACGCCGCCGGCGGTGATCGGCATGCTGGTGACAGCCCAGCCGCCTGCCGAGGTGGTGCCTCCCAAACCGCTGCCGGCTGCGCCGGAACCTTCGAAGCCGCGCGTGGTGCAGCGGCCCAAGTACGCACCGCTGCCGCCGGTGCCGAATGCACCGCCCTCCGAGCGCGCCATGACCGCGCCACCAGTGGAGTCCGCCCAGCCGGATCAGCCGGAAGCCGTGCCTGCCATCCCGTCCGTAGCCGCACTTCCCGCACCTGCGCCCGGCCCCATGCCGGTCATCCCGCCGCGCACCGACGCCGCACACCTCAATAACCCGGCGCCTGAGTATCCAGCGGTGTCGCGCCGCTTTGGCGAGCAGGGGCGCGCGTTGTTCGATGTGTACATCCTGCCGGACGGCAGTGTGGGTGAAGTCAAGCTCAAGCGATCCAGCGGTTACGCACGGCTGGATGAAGCCGCGTTCGGTGCCGTACGGCGCTGGCGCTATGTGCCGGCGCGCCGTGGCAACGAGGCTATCCCTTATTGGTATGTCCAGCCGATCACGTTCTCGCTGGATAGCTGAAATCGAATCAGTATTTTTGAAAAGGAGAAAGACGATGGAAAACAACCCTTACGGCTTGGCGGCGTTATGGAGCCAAGGCGACGTGGTGATCAAGAGCGTGGCGCTCTTGTTGTTGCTGATGTCGATGGCATCGTGGTACGTGATTGCAACCCGCGCCTGGCGGCTGATGAAGCTACGGCGTGCGGCCCGAGCCATGGCGGGCTTCTGGCATGCGAACAGCTTTGCCGAGGGCATGGTGGCGATTGATGTGAGCGGACCGCTCAACCCGTTTCACTACTTGGCACTGGAAGGTCAGTCTGCGGTCAGCCATCACACTAGCAACAAGGAAGAGCTGCATGGTCAACTGACCCTGGCCGATTGGCTGACCGAGAGTTTGCGCGGCGCCATTGACGAAAGCGCCGAACGCATGCAAAGCGGCCTGTCCATCCTGGCCTCGGTGGGCTCGACCGCGCCGTTCGTCGGGCTCTTCGGCACAGTATGGGGCATCTATCACGCGCTGGTTGGCATCGGCGTATCGGGGCAAGCGAGCATCGA
>MERZ01000144.1:0-4803 GCA_001770785.1 Burkholderiales bacterium RIFCSPHIGHO2_12_FULL_61_11 | reverse complement strand
CCGCCGTGCTGGGCTACAACGCGCTGACGCGCAGCAACAAGGGACTGATCGGCAAGCTGCACCGCTTTGCGCGCCAGTTGCATGCTTATTTTCTGACTGGGTGGCCCGTATCGAAGCCAGAATTGAAGCTGGCGTCGGCTAGCGCTCGCGGGGGACGCTGACATGGCCTTCGGAGGAGGATTGGAAGGCAGCGACGACGTGGTCAGCGAGATCAACATGACGCCCTTGGTGGACGTGATGCTGGTGCTGCTGATCATTTTTATCCTTACCGTCCCGGTGCTGACGCATTCGGTGAAGCTCGATCTGCCGCGTGCGCAGAACGAACCCAACGTGGTCAAGTCCGAGAGCGTGAATATCTCGGTCACGGAAGACGGCGCGCTGCACTGGAACGACGACACGATCAACGAGGCGCAACTGACCGCGCGCCTCGAAGCCGCTGCCACGCGGCAACCCCAACCGGAAATCTTCATCCGCGGCGACCGCAAGGTGGACTACGAACGCGTCATCAGGGTGATGGCGGCGGTGCAAAGGGCCGGGGTGCTGAAGCTGGGCTTCATTACCGAGCCGGGGGTGTGATCGCTTCGTCAACCCGGCGGGCAGCCGCGCCTTTGCGCGCAATGCCGCCAATTCGCCCGCCGTCAAGCCGGCAACGGTCACCGCCAGATGCTTTGATGGGCTGTATCACGAAATTTTCAATGAATCGGAGCCACCCCGGTGTTTGACGCGTTGAAAGTCTGGCTGGACGCAAGATTTTCGTGAGAAGTGGCTGTAGCTCTTTATGCCTTACCCCTTGCACGCCAAGCTCCACTTTGCTGTTTAGTGGCGCTATCGGTCAGTCCACGATCAGCTTATTGGCCGTCATCAGGTTACTGATGATCGTGGCGTCATTCGAGCCGTAGAGCGCGATGAGATCGACACCGTCGAGCACGATGGTCTGATCGGGGCTGCCGGAACCCGGTCCGCTGTTGCCTTGCGACGTCACTTGCACCGTGGTATTGGTGCCGTCAGAGGTGAAGTGCAGGTAGTTCGTCAGCGTTTCGGACGTCGCGTTCGCGCCTTCCAGCAGATCCCTGAGGTCGAGCTTGTCGCCGGGGTTCTCCATGAAGTCGGTGACATGATCGACCGGGACCGTCGTCGAAAGCGCATCCCCAAGGGTCCACTTGAAGGTGTCCGCCCCCGCGCCGCCGGTCAGCGTATCGTTGCCGCTGCCGCCAATGAGGACGTCGTTGCCGTCCCCGCCGATAAGAACGTCGTCGTTGGCGTTGCCGATCAGCAGGTCGTTGCCGCCCGCACCGCTGAGGGTGTCGGCGCCGCTGGTGCCGATCAGGATATTGTCGCTGGCATCGCCTGTCAGGCTGCTGCCGGTCGAGCTAACCGCGTCCGGATACAGCGAGACGTTGACACTGCCGCCTATCTGGTCGCCATCGCCGTCCGTGCCCACGATACTGTAGGCAAGGTCAATCGGCGTGCCCGGGGAGTCAATGCCATAGCTGAAGAGACCAAGACTGAAGGCATCGGTACCCGTCAAGGCCTCCACCTGGATGGCGTCAAACTTATGACCGTCGTCGGTCACGATTTCATAGCGCCAGTCATCCTTGAGCCCGGTAATGTCAACCGCATATGGATCCGTGGCGTCGGTCACGGCAATCCCATTTGCGGCATACGTCGTGGGATCCACCAACTGATTGCCTGCGTTGTAAATCCTGACGTTGGCCGCAGTGAGCTCCACTCGAACATCGCCCGCAAACGCCGGGTCGTAGAACGTGCTGTCCGTCCCGGCATTGATCGCGGTCACTTTGATATCAGCGTTATTCGCGGGATTACCGGTGATCTGGATCTGCTGCTTCCATCGGACTACCTCATTGTGCGTTCCGTCGTATGAATAGGTGTCGGGCGTATTTCCGCTCCCTGGAATCAAGGTCAAGTCATTGACCAAGTCGAATCGCAGGACTTCACCGGCGGTAAAAGACTGCCCTCCACTGATGCCGATATCATCGATGTCAGAGTTGACGGTGCTGCCGGCGGCAGTGGTCATCGCCACGTCTTGCTGCGTGCCGCCCACATCGATCAAGAGCTTGAACGTAATGTTGCCTGCACCCACGCCCGTAAGGTTCGTCGAAAACACTTCGGTGCCGTTCGAGACGATGGCATCGGGGTTGAATGTGTACTGCCCGGTCATGGTGGCCGGATCGATGTCCAGGGTAAAGCCCACCGTCCCCGTCAATGTCCTGGTTAGCAGTATCGTGGTATCCGTGCCATCCACGCCGCCGTAGTAGAGATAAAGCTGCTGACCACCGATGGTGAGCAGGTGGCCGTCGTTGTCCGTTGCAGCGATCGTTGCACCCGAGGTCACGCCGGCGGTGACGCCCGCCACAGAAAACACCACCGTTCCGATACCGTCCGCGCCGGCGATGAAATTGAGGGCAGCGGTTACCGTGGTTGCCGTCACCTGGTTCTCGATGTGCACCGATTCGGCATAGATCACGCTGGGTACATCGTCGATGATGTCAACGTTGATGGTGCCGGTGGTGGTGTTGCCGTTGGCATCCGTCACCGTGTAGGTGAAGCTGTCCTTGTCCTGCTCGGTCTGCGCGGCGGTGGTGGCGCTGTCCGGCGTGGTGTCGAATGCCGTGTCCAGCGTATAGGTGTACGCACCCGTTGTCGGGTTGAGCACCAGGTTGCCGTAGCTGCCGTCGCCGTTGCCGGTCAGCGCGTAGGTGTACGGGCCTGTTCCGCCAGACGCGGTGATCTCGCCGGTGGTGAATATCTCGCTGTTGCTCGCCGCGTCGCTGCCAATCGTCGGCAGACCCGCTTCGTTGACCAGCGCATCCGTGGCGCTCGCCGTCACGTCCGGTGGCGGTGGCGCCGTGTCGTTGTCAACGATGGTGGCCGTGGCGCTGGCGCTGTAGTCCGCGCCCTGGCTGCTGAGCGTTCCCGTCAGCGTGAAGGTCTCGTCGTTTTCATCGAGCAGGTCGTTGAAGGTGTCGGTCCTCACCTGCAGCGTGCTGTCTCCCGCCGCCACGCTGATCGCGCCGCTGACGGCGAGCCAGGTCGTGCCGCCATCGCTGCTGTACTCGAAGTAGGCTTCATGGTAGTCGGCGTCGAGCGCGGTGCCGTCGGCCAGCGCCAGGCTCACGCTGGCGCCCGCGGCCGCGCCGGTGATATTCACCGTGAACACTGCGTCATTGCCTTCGCTGACCAGCACGTCCTGCGTTTCGATGCCCGGCACCACGATCGGTGGCGGTGGTGGTGGTGGCGCCGTGTCGTTGTCAACGATGGTGGTTTGCACCGAGCCGCTGGCTGTACCCAAGCTGCTGGCGGTCAGTTGTACCGTGAAGGTTTCATCCGCTTCATCCACCGAATCGCCGGCGGTCTGCACCGTGAAGGTGGCCACCTGGGCACCAATGGCCCAGCCGCCCGCCGGGGCCGTCACCGTCACCGTGCCGTCCTTGCTGTCGTAGTCCACGCCCTCGGTTGCCGTGTCCACTGCCAGTCCCGTGCCAATGGTGAAGGTCACGCTCTGACCCGCCGCCAGGCTGGCGCCTGTCAGCGTGATCGCGTAGTTGGCTGCACCGCCTTCGACGACCGTCGCATCCCCGCTGAGCGTGAACACCGGCGTGTTAATGACCTCCGGCACCACCGGCAGGTCCGGCGGCAACTCCGGCGCGGCAAAGCTGTAACTGTAGGCCAGGGGCTCCACGCCTTCGACAATGCGCAACAACTGCACGAAGCTGCTGCCGTCGTCATTGCCGCCTCCCGCCGCCAGGCCGGCCGCGGGAGCTTCGAGTTCCTGGCTCAGGTCGGCGCCGCGTTCGAGTGCCTGGATGACGGTGTCGACGGTGGCCGGCGTCGTGGTGACCGCGCTGTCCTGGGCCGTGGGACTGTGGTCGGACTGGATCACGTTGTCGTCGAGCAAAACATTTTGTTCGGGGGCAACCGCCAGCAAGCGGCCGTCTTCCATCATGAGCTCGACCCGGACGTCACCCACGGTGCGCACGGTTTCGCCCTTCTGGAGGGCATCACCTCCCTTGAGCACGCGGCTGTTGCCCTGGGCATCCACAGCATAAACAGTGCCGTTACCGGTGATGGCAATGACGGTGGCAATTTGAGCCATGATGTTCTCCCGCAAGAAAAAGAGCCTGGGTCCAGCCGCCCAGGAGGCTAATGACAATCAGTTGCAGATTAGATAAGCATCCCGGACTTGTCTATTGGACTTTGGTACAAAATTTTCGCCAACTTGGGGCAGACAGCGATTCACCCAGTTGCCGCCAGAAAAGCTCCAAATCCGTTGCCGGAAAATCTCAGAAAAGATCGGCTTCGCTGTCGTCAGGCAACAGTTCGAGGCGGTGGGCATATTGGGCCCGGGTCTGGCGCCGCTCGAGCAACTTGGCCTGCGCCGCTTTGGGCAGGTCAGTGAACTGGATCAGCCCCCGGTTAATGAGTACGTCGATCAGGTCTTCAAGCACACGGGCCAGCTCGCTATCGGTCTGGCTCAGCGGATTGGCCTGGGTGGACACCTCATGCAAAAACGCTTCGACTTC
This sequence comes from Burkholderiales bacterium RIFCSPHIGHO2_12_FULL_61_11, assembly GCA_001770785.1. GTDB lineage: Bacteria > Pseudomonadota > Gammaproteobacteria > Burkholderiales > Burkholderiaceae_C > Polaromonas. Next base: position 262 of record MERZ01000144.1, on the reverse strand, counting down.
GGCCGCGGCTGCACGCACCACTTCCCAGCCGCCGGCCTGCACTTCTTGCGCACTGAGCAACTGCCGCGTCAGGGCGACGATGTGGCCCTCGGCATTGCGACGGCACAGCAAGACTCGCGCTGGGTGTGCGGCGGCGGTCATGTCTGAAGTTCCCTCACGGGTAATGCCACCGGGCCTGCGGAAGCTGACAGGCGCAGCACCAGCTGCAAGCGGTCACGCACACCGAGTTTCTCGAATATGGCGCCAAGATGGGCTTTGACGG
>MERZ01000143.1:10439-14135 GCA_001770785.1 Burkholderiales bacterium RIFCSPHIGHO2_12_FULL_61_11 | reverse complement strand
ACGCATCATGTTCCGCCGTGCCATGAAGCGCGCCATGCAAAACGCCATGCGTCTGGGTGCCCTGGGCATCAAGATCATGTCGTCTGGCCGCCTCAACGGCATTGAAATCGCTCGTTGCGAGTGGTACCGCGAAGGTCGCGTGCCGCTTCACACCCTGCGCGCCGACATCGACTACGGCACCTCTGAAGCACAGACCACCTACGGCATCATCGGTGTCAAGGTCTGGGTCTACAAAGGCGATACGCTGGGCCGCAATGACGGGACCGGTGCCAAGATGATTGAGGTTGCTGACGAAGAGCGCAAGCCACGCGGCCCGCGTCGTGACGCCCGTCCGGGTGACCGTACCGACCGTCCGGCTCCTCGTGGTGCCCGCCCTGCGCGCGGCCCGGTCGGTGGAACCAGCACGGCCCCCGCTGATGGCAGCGACAAACCTACCGAAGCAACGGGTGCCGCACCCGCTGCCGACGCCCCGCAAACCACCGTTAAGCGCGTCCGCAAAGCCGCGCCAGCTGCAGCAGCTGACGGTGCCAAGACCGAGTAATCGGCCGGAATAACGGAGAATAACCATGCTGCAACCCGCTCGCAGAAAATACCGCAAAGAGCAAAAAGGCCGCAACACCGGCATCGCAACCCGGGGTAACTCGGTTGCGTTCGGTGACTTCGGCCTGAAGTGCACCGACCGTGGTCGCCTGACTGCTCGTCAAATTGAAGCCGCACGTCGTGCGATTTCCCGTCATGTCAAGCGTGGCGGCCGAATCTGGATCCGGGTCTTTCCGGACAAGCCGATTTCCCAAAAGCCTGCTGAAGTGCGTATGGGTAACGGTAAAGGTAACCCAGAGTACTACGTGGCTGAAATTCAGCCCGGCAAGATCGTTTTTGAAATCGTCGGTGTGCCTGAAGAACTTGCACGCGAAGCGTTCCGCCTGGCTTCGGCCAAGCTGCCGCTGCGCACCACGTTCGTCAGCCGCATGATCGGCCAGTAATCAGGAGAATGAAACCATGAAAACTACTGAACTGCGCCAAAAAGACGTTGCCAGCCTGCAAACCGAAGTCAAAGAGCTGCAAAAAGCCCACTTCGGTCTGCGCATGCAAAAGGCCACGCAGCAACTCACCAATACCGCCACGCTGCGTTCCGCGCGCCGTGCCATCGCTCGGGCAAAAACCATTTTGCTAGAGACCATCGTCAAGCAAGGAGCCAGCAAATGACGGAAACTAAAAAATCCCTCACGCGTACCTTGATTGGCAAGGTTGTCAGCGACAAGCGCGCGAAAACCGTGACGGTGCTGGTAGAGCGCCGTGTCAAGCACGCGCTTTACGGCAAGATTGTGTCCTTGTCCAGCAAGTACCACGCCCATGATGAAAAGGGCGAGTACAAGATGGGTGACATGATCGAGATCACCGAAAGCCGTCCTATTTCCAAGACCAAAAACTGGGTCGTGACCCGTTTGGTGGAAAAAGCGCCTATCGTTTGAGTCGTCAAGACTTTGACGGCAAGTCATCAAGAACGGCTCACTCGGTGAGCCGTTCTTGTTTCCGGTCCTTGTCTGTACAAAATCCAGAGCGAAGCTGCGGAAAGACCGTTGACCATTACGAGGCTTTCTGATTAATTCAAAATACGCGGCATAGATTTATTTATTCACTTTTTCCAACCAGGAGCACCCATGATCAAAGTAGGCGACACCCTTCCCGCAGTCACGTTGATGGAATATGCAGACGTTGAAGGCGGCGGCTGCAGCATCGGCCCCAACCCGGTCGCTGTCAGCAAGGCTACGGCTGGCAAGACCATTGTGCTGTTTGCGCTGCCAGGCGCTTTCACGCCGACCTGCTCAGCCAAGCATGTGCCGGGTTATGTCGAAAAGTTCGCCGAACTCAAGGCCGCCGGTGTCGATGAGATCTGGTGCGTCAGCGTGAACGATGCGTTTGTCATGGGTGCCTGGGCGCGTGAGCAGAAAACCAATGGCAAGGTGCGCATGCTGGCCGATGGCGACGCCGTCTTTGCCAAGGCCACCGGCTTGACGCTGGACCTGACCGGCAAGGGCATGGGGCTGCGCAGCAACCGCTACTCCATGCTGGTGAAAGACGGTAAAGTGGCCAGTCTTAATGTGGAAGGTCCCGGCAAGTTCGAAGTCAGCGATGCCGCCACCCTACTGGCGCAAGCCAAAGCCTGACGCTGCCCGTTTCTGCAGTCAAGCCACCGTTCGAAGGGCCGGTGGCTTTTTTTTGTGGCTGGCTGCTAGTGACCTCGGACATCGGGATGCTGGCATTCTTTTTACAGATCCACCTTCAGATAGTGGGCCCCGGCAATCGGGTTGCGGTAGTAAGGCGGAATTTCCAAAAAGCCGAGTTCCGAATACAGCGCGCGGGCTGATTCCATATCATCCAGGGTGTCCAGCAACACGCTGTGGTAACCCGCCATTCGCGCCGCGTCGAGTACCGCTTCGGCCAGCTGCCGGCCCAAACCAAAACCGCGAAAAGCCTTGCGCACAAAAAGCCGCTTCATTTCAGCCACATTGGGGTAGTCCGTCGAGTCGAGCGGACGAAGCGCGCAGCAGCCCGCCAGTTCTCCGTCCACTTTGGCCAGCAGCAGCGCGCCATCGGGTGCGGCGTACTCACCCGGCAAACCAGCCAGCTCGGCTTGAAAATTCTGGAAGCACAAGTCGATGCCCAACTGCTCCGCATACTCGTCAAATAGCAGGCGCGTTGCGGCCAACTGCTCTGGCGTGGTGGGCGTGATGAACTGGATGGAGGGACGTGGCACGAAGTCGACTGCGAAAAAAACGTGAGTCAGTTTAACGCCATTTGCGGGCTGGCTTGTGCCGTGGCGCGCCAGTCCGCCTTTTGCTCAAAAAGCCGCTTCTCCCAGGCTGGACACCCAATAGGCCAGCGCGGCGCAAGCCGCCAGGATCAGCAGCGCCGCGGTGCGTGAGACCGTGTCGTCACGCGAGGCCGGCGCATCAAAGTCCAGCAACTTGTCACCGTGCAGCATGGGGCCCACCAGATTGCGCTTGCGGTGCAGGTAAAAAATGATGGCCGCAAGGTGCAGCAGCACCAGCGCGAGCAGCACCCATTTGCCAATGCTTGCGTGGTAGTGGGATGCCAGGCTGACCGTGGCATTGGACACAAAGCGCGTCAGTGGACCCGAAAAGGCAATCTCGTCATCGCTGAACAGTCCGCTGCCCACCTGTGCCAGCAAAAAACCCAGCATGGCAAACACCGACGCGGCGCCGATCGGGCTGTGGCCGACGCCATGCTCGGGCTTGCCTTGCCCTTTGAGGTAGTTGATGATGCTTGTCGGGCCATAAATAAAGGCGCTAAAGCGCGACCAGCGCCCGCCCACCAGACCCCAGATGATGCGAAACAGCAGCAGCGCCAGCACCGAGTGGCCCAGGCGCAAGTGCCAGACCATGGCATCGCCGCCTGCCATGCCGGTGATGGCCTGTCCTGTCACGCAGATCACCAGCGCCCAGTGAAACAGCCGCGTCGGCAAATCCCAGACCCGAACCTTGTTCAGGCTTGTGTTGTTCGACATGCTGATCCTCGTTGATGGTTGATAGCCCGGTTCGCCCTGTGGCAAGCCACGCCAATTTTATTGGTGCTTTCCCGAACCCGACAAGTTCCTGCGGAACTTCGCGATCCTCGCTAGACTCCAGCTTTCCGGCAGCAGGCCAGAAAGCGTTGCCCGTCAACCCATCCAAA
>MERZ01000143.1:10340-10431 GCA_001770785.1 Burkholderiales bacterium RIFCSPHIGHO2_12_FULL_61_11 | reverse complement strand
GTCACGCTGGTCACGCTGGCCGGTCCGGCCTCGGCGCAGTTTGCCAAAGCGGAGGATGCCATCAAATACCGCCAGAGCGCGCTGTTTGTCA
>MERZ01000143.1:3616-10328 GCA_001770785.1 Burkholderiales bacterium RIFCSPHIGHO2_12_FULL_61_11 | reverse complement strand
TCGGCCGCATCGGTGCCATGGCCAATGGCAAGGTCCCGTTCGATGCCAAAGCAGCCGAACACAATGCTGCGATCGTCGCCGACATGTCCAAGCTGCCCTGGGCTGGTTTCATTCCCGGTACCGACAGGGGCGGCAACACCAGGGTCAAGCCTGAGGTCTGGACCGAGCAGGCCAAATTCAAGGAAAAAAATGAAAAGCTGATGGCGGCAACCGACAAGCTGGCCACCGCCGCCAAGGCCGGCAGCCTCGAATCCCTGAAAACCGCGTTCACTGCCACTGCGGACGCCTGCAAGTCTTGCCACGACGATTTCCGCCGCAAGTAGCCTTCTCTGGGCGGCGTTGTGCATGCTTCCTGATTAACAGCCGCTTGAACCCGCCCTGTATGGGCGAGACTAATTTCATGAGCAATTGGCCGCTCGGGCAGTTCCGCAGACCCGCTACACCCTGGTCGGCATGCGCCTGCTGCGCGAAGTGGATGACGCGGGGCGCTGAGCCATCTGATCCCTTCAAGGCATCACGATGATCATCCACGACACGCCGAAGCGGTCGGCCACCATGCCGAAGGACGAGGCATAAAAGGTCTTGGCCAACGGCATCTGCACCTGCCCGCCCTCGCCCAGCGCAGTGAACAGGCGCTGGGCCTCGGCGTCGTTGGGTGCCGAGAGTGACAGGGAAAAGCCCTTGAATTCGGCCCTACCCGTAGCCCGTCCGTCCGAGGCCATCAGGGTTGTCTCACCGATGCGAAAGTTCGCGTGCATGATTTTTTCGTCGGAGCCGGGCGGGCACATGCCCGCTGGCATCGGCTCCGGGCTTTCCTTGAAACGCATCATCGCGGTGACCTCGGCACCGAGCGCGCTGCGGTAAAAATTCAGGGCCTCTTCGCAGCGGCCTTCAAAAAACAGGTAGGGCTGAACTTGCATGACGATCTCCTTTTTCAGCGGTTAAGGTTGTCGATCCGTCTCACTTCGGCACTGCCAGGATCGAGAAATATCGGCTGGCGAATGGCTGCACGCTAGGGCCCCCCATAGGCGCGCTGTAAAGCGGCAATGTCGATCTTCTTCATTTTCATCATGGCGGCCATGACACGCTGCGCCTTGAGCGGATCGGGGTCATTCAACAGCTTGACCAAAACAGTGGGAACGATCTGCCAGGACACGCCGAATTTATCCTGCAGCCAGGCGCATTGATCTTCTCTGCCACCAGCCGAGAGTTTTTCCCAGAACTCGTCAACTTCTTCCTGCGACTCGCAGTTCACGACAAACGAGATGGCAGGCGTGAACTGGTATGTCGGCCCGCCGTTCAGTGCGACAAATTCCTGCCCGTCGAGCAGAAAATTGGCGGTCATGACCGTTCCCTTCGGCCCGGGTCCCGCATCACCATAACGAGTGACCGCCAAAACTCTTGAATTCCTGAAAATCGAGACGTAAAAATTCATGGCCTCTTCGGCCCGGTCGTCGAACCACAGGAAGGGGGTGATTTTTTGCATACGCTGTTACTCCTTCGGAGAAGCTTTATCTGCGCCGGGTTGCATGTCGATCAGCTCCCAGTAGAGCAGTTCCCAGATATGTCCATCCAGATCTTCAAAGCCATGCCCGTACATGAAGCCATGGTCCTGCGGTTCCCGGGGCGACGTGCCACCAGCGGCGACCGCCTTGCGAACCTGTTCATCCACTTCGGCGCGACTTTCGCAGGACAGGCACAGCAGCACTTCGGTGTTTTTCGTTGCGTCGCAGATTGGCTTTTTGGTAAAGGTTTGAAAAAACTTTTCAAACAGCAGCATCACGTAAATGTTGTCGCTGACGATCATGCAGGTGGCGTTCTCGTCGGTGAATTGCGGGTCGAACTTGTAGCCGAGCTTGGTGAAAAACTCGACCGACCTGGCGAGGTTTTTGACCGGCAGATTGACAAAGATTTGGGTGGCGGCCATGTTATTGCTCCCATGTCAGCAGGCCTTGAAGGGTGGCGCGCTCCGCCAAGTTTGCGCCGCCATCCGCAAAACAATGGTAAACAATAGGGAACCGACCGTGTCCATTTTGGGAAAGCCATGAGTTGCATGTCAACAATTCACCGGGGAAATCTTGCCTCCGCCCCATCGGCTAAATCCACTGCGGCCGCCCAAAAAAGGGGGCGGAAGGCCCGCGATTCGACAGAATGATGCAACGGCCCGAAATATCTTAGCGCAGCGGTTTTGCCACGAAGCCGATCAGCAGCCCCTGGGGCGTGACCGTGATGCTGTCGGGCTGCAATCCCAAGCCATCGGGAAGCGCCAGATCCTGCGGGCGCAGCTGGTGCAAGACGACTTCGCGCAGGGTCTGCTCGGCCAGTGCCGGGCCGTAGGCATTGAGCAGTTCGGACGGGCCCGGCGGCAGGCCGGCAAAGCGCAGCGAATTAACCCGCAGCTGATGGGCGCGTATCGTCTGGTCGCTGGCTTCGTAACGCAGCGCAAAATCCAGATCGAACATGCCGGTGTAGCTGCGCCTGAGGGCTGGGCCACGGGCCTGCACCTCCATCTCGGTTCCCAGGCGGTTCAGCTCTGGCAGCAAGCGCAGGCGCGGCGCCTGCACGTTCAGATCAAGCAGCCCGCCCACCGGGTAACGCAGCGGGAAACGCCGCGCCACGGCCAGCTGCAGTTGTTCGGCCGACACCGTGTAGCCAGCCTGGCCACGCGCGTCCGGCAAGGCCGAACGGGCGGCCCCACCCAGCGCCAGCCAGATCGGCACTGTCAACAAGCCTCTGCGTTTCATCCATGTCCTCCGTTGGAGAGGCCATTGTGCATCGCTTGTTGCAGGCACATTTGGTAACGGGCCGACACATCTTTTCCAACAGCCTACACACCAGCGATACCTGCCTCGCGCCCAATAAGTTTGTCCGGCAGTTTCATTGCCGGTTGTCAGGAGGCTTCATGAAAACACTTCTTCTGGTTTTGGCCGCTGCCGGCTTGTCCGGCTGCGCCGTGTACCCGGTGCCCGCTTATGACAGCTATGGCGTGGTTGAGCCTTATGTGGTGGCGCCGCCCGTGTACATCTATGGCGGCGGAGTATATCGCTACGGCGGCTACCCGCACGCTTACCCGAGAAGCTACGACCGGGTCCGCCCCGGTCCGCGCCACGGCGGGCGCGACCTGGATCGCGACGGCATCCCTAACCGCGTGGATCGCGACCGCGACGGCGACGGCGTGCGCAACCGGCGGGATCGCCAGCCCAACGATCCGAGCCGCAGGTAGAAGGCCGGTCTGGGCATGGCCAGATGCAGATTTGCTGTAGCGGGATCATGCTGGGTGCAGATGAGCCGTATTTGACAAGCTGGGCTCACGCGGCGCAAGCTGAAAAGTCATAAGACTTCAACCAGATCAGGCTCCAGTTCGGGGCAAGAAAAAGCGAGCGCCGTCTATCGGCCCACCACCGACCAACCCGCGTGCAGGTTGGCCTTGTCGTTCTCGTACTCCCACGCGGTGCCGCAGCGGTCACAGCGGTACTTGGTGATGGTGACCAGATGGTTGCCGCGCTTTTCCTGGCGGTTGTCGCCTTGCACCAGCTCGGGATGCCCCGGGGCGCGGCGCCAGTTGCGCTGGATGCCGGCGCACGAATCGCACAGCTCCATCTTCTTCAATTCGTTCTGTCGGTTCAGGTCCTGGGTCATGTTGCTGCTCTTGAGGTTGGTGATGGCTGGCCTCTTTGCCATTCATCAGTTGGCGAACCACCGTATCGTTCAGGCCCTCTTCAACGAAAGATTGGCGTCTGCGAGGTGGTTTCATGCGGGGGGTTCGCCTTGGGTGTTAGGGCTAGATTGTCGCCGCTCGGTCGGCGAGGCTGAACCACTTGCACGCGGCTCTCGTCAGAAATTGAATTTAAGTGGAGAAGTGGAGACTTCCCCCCAAATTCCTTTGATTACTTTTACGAAAGTGCTGCGGAACCGGACGTAGCCCAACTGCGCCCGCATATTCGGACAGGTAATCGTGGGATCGTCCTACATGGCGAAATAAGGTCCGATGGTAAGTTCACGTATCAGCTACTTGGCGCTTCTCGGGTACCCGTACAGGTAATTTGAGGATTTGCTGCCGACCACAACTCTCTACAGGAATTATCAATGAAAGCACTATTGAGAAACGCATTGGCGGTGGCCGCGATGGCCATTGCCACCCAGGCGCTCGCACAGGTCACCTTTTACGAGCGTGAAGGCTTTCAAGGCCAGTCTTTCACCACTGGGAGGCAGATTGGCAACCTTGAGCGCAACGGCTTCAACAACCGAGCCTCGTCGGTCGAGGTTGTGGGCGACCGGTGGGAGGTTTGCGAAGACGTTCGGTTCAGCGGCCGGTGTGTCGTCTTGCGCCCGGGCCGTTATCCGTCGCTGGCCGCAATGGGCTTGAACGACCGCGTTTCGTCGGTGCGGGCCGTGAGCAGGAACGCGCGCATCGATGACCAGCGTTATGCGCCCGCTCCGGTGGCCGCGCAGGCCACCTTTTACGAACGTGAAGATTTTAGAGGCCGGTCTTTCACAACAGACAGGCCGGTCGCAAACTTCGAGCGCCAGGGCTTCAATAACCGCGCTTCGTCAGTCGATGTTGTCGGCGCGCCGTGGGAGGTTTGCGAAGACGTTCGATTCAGCGGTCGGTGTGCCATCTTGCGCCCGGGCCGGTATCCGTCCTTGGCCGCGATGGGCTTGAACGACCGCGTTTCGTCGGTGCGGGCGGTGGCCCGGAACGGGCGCAGCGATGACCAGCGTCCTGTTGCGGTCCCCGACTTCCGTCGGCGCAACGACGAAAGGCTGTACGAGGCGAACGTTACTTCAGTGCGCGCGGTGGTCGGAACACCCGAGCAGCGATGCTGGGTCGAGCGTGAGCAAGTCCCTCAAGATCGAAGCAGCACCAACGTGCCCGGAGCCATTGTCGGCGGCATCATCGGCGGCATTCTTGGTCACCAGGTGGGTGGCGGAACCGGCAAGGATCTCGCCACGGTCGGCGGCGTTATCGCAGGGGCTGCGGTGGGTGCCAACGTCGGCAACGGGCAGCAGGCATCTACGCAAGACGTCCAGCGTTGCCAAAGCGTACCCAGCCAGGCCCGACCCGAATATTGGGATGTCACCTATAACTTCCGGGGCCAGGAGCATCGCATTCAGATGACCGCTCCGCCCGGACCTACAGTGACCGTCAACGAGCAGGGTGAGCCCCGCAAGTAACGCCTGTCGCAATGGCAGAGCAGGACGGTCCTTCGGGGCCGTTTTGTCGTTTGATTCTGGATCTTTTCGGAAATCGGGTGACAAAATTCGATCTTCGTTTCAGCGCTCGTCCTGCCGGCCCGCGTATCACCGCCGGCCGTGCCACAAACCGCCAGCGCCTGCGTGACCTGCGGAAAATCCTGTATGCCCACCCCAGGTCACTCGCCTCGTAGAACCCGACCAGGGCGCGCACAGGGGAAGTGGCAATGTCGGACATTGGCGTGGGAGGGAAGCGAGCCACATTTTGACCAGGATATCATTTGGCGGCGGCAAACACCGCTCTTGATGATGGCTGCATAAACATTGTAATTTGTATATTTGTTGTTAAAATTACAATAATGATTACCCGCCAAGCTGAAGCCACCGTCCGCCAAAAACTGCTCCAGACCCCCGCCGTGGTGCTGCTGGGGCCGCGTCAAGTCGGCAAAACCACGCTGGCCAGGCAAATTGCACGAGACTGGCCCGGCGGCGCCGTGTACCTTGATCTTGAGCGCCCGGCCGACCGGCTTAGACTCGACGACGCCGACAGTTACTTGCGCGCCCAGCAAGGCAAACTGGTGATCATGGATGAAATTCACCGCGTCCCCGGTGTGTTTGAAGTCTTGCGCGGCATCATCGACGACAACCGGCAAGCCGGGCAGCGTAGCGGTCAGTTTTTGCTGGTGGGCTCGGCCGCCCTGGATTTGATGCGCCAGTCCAGCGAATCGCTGGCCGGGCGCGTGGCCTATCTCGACATTGCCCCGCTGAACATCTATGAGACCCACCAAGCCGGCATCCCGGCCAACACCCTTTGGCTGCGCGGCGGTTTTCCTGACAGCCTGCTGGCGCCCGACGATATCCAGAGTCTGGACTGGCGACGTGACTTCATCCGCAGTTATCTGGAGCGCGACGTGCCGATGTTCGCCCCCCGCTTGCCCGCCGAGACCATCAGCCGCCTGTGGACCATGATGGCCCACAGCCAAGGCGGTATGCTCAACCAATCCCGCATCGCCGGCGCGCTGGGCGTGGCTAACCCCACCATCGATCGCTACATCGACTTGCTCGTCGACCTGCAACTGTTGCGGCGTTTGCGCCCTTGGGGCGGCAACATCGGCAAGCGCTTGGTCAAGTCCCCCAAAGTCTATGTGCGTGACAGTGGTATCCTGCACGGGCTGCTGGAGCTTGAATCCCTGAATGATCTGCTGGGCCACCCGGTCTGCGGCCTGAGCTTTGAAGGCCACTGCATCGAGAACCTGATTCAGGCGGCGGGCAGCCGACGGGTGCCCTATTTCTACCGTACCCAGGTCGGCGCCGAAATCGATCTTCTGTTTGAGAAAGGCGGGCGCCCGGAGATCGCCATCGAGGTCAAGCGCTCAATGGCGCCCAGCCCGGAAAAAGGTTTTGCCCTGGCCTGTGATGACCTGCAGATTGAGCAGCGCTACGTGGTGTACCCGGGCACTGAACGCATCCCCCTGCGCCATGGTGCACAGGCCATTGGTTTGCAAGAGCTGGCCACGTT
>MERZ01000143.1:0-3602 GCA_001770785.1 Burkholderiales bacterium RIFCSPHIGHO2_12_FULL_61_11 | reverse complement strand
CCGCCGCGTAGAACCCGACCAGGGCGCGCACCCACGGGAAGGTGGCGATGTCGGCGATGGTGTAGGCATCGCCCATGATCCAGTCGCGGCCCTCCAATCGCTGGTTCAGCACGCCCAGCAGGCGCTTGGCCTCCGCCACGAAGCGGTCACGCGGGCGCTTGTCCTCGTAGTCCTTGCCGGCGAACTTGTGGAAGAAGCCCAGCTGGCCAAACATCGGGCCGACGCCGCCCATCTGCCACATCAGCCACTGGATCGTCTCGTAGCGCTGCGCCGCATCCTGCGGGAGAAACAAGCCGGTCTTCTCCGCCAGGTAGAGCAGGATCGCGCCGGACTCGAACAGCGCCAGCGGCTTGCCACCCGGCCCGTTGGGATCGATGATGGCCGGAATCTTGTTGTTGGGGTTGAGCGAGAGGAACTCCGGCGACAGCTGGTCATGGGTCTCGAAGCTCACCAGATGCGGCTCGTACGGCAGGCCGGTCTCCTCCAGCATGATAGCCACCTTGACGCCGTTGGGCGTTGGAAAGGAGTACAGCTGCAGCCGCTCTGGATGCTGGGCGGGCCACTTGTGGGTGATGGGGAAGGTGGAGAGGTTGGTCATGGGCAGATTGTCTACCGCCCGGAAGCCGAGAGTGCAGCGCGCGCGCAATCTGTTGCGCGTGTTGGGGATGAGGTTTTGTGGCCATGAGCCGTATTGCTTAGGATACGGCTCATGGGATGCGGCCTCAGTCATTTGCCAGTCAGCCACTGAAACCGAGCTCGCCAATAATAGTAGCACGTTCGTGCTACTATTTGGCTGTTCTTGAGGGCCGCAACATGTCTACCACCACCATCCGAATTGAAGACGACCTGAAGGCCCGTGTGGCTGCAGCAGCAGAGCGTGCTGGCAAGACCGCCCATGCCTTCATCCTTGATGCCATCTCCCAAACGGTTGAGCAGGTCGAACTAGACAATGCATTCAACATGGTTGCCGACGAGCGTTGGGCCAAGATTCGCTCCACCGGCAAGACAGTGCCATGGGAGGATGCAAAAGCCTACCTCGCCGCCCGTGCGCGTGACGAACGCCCGCGCAAGCCCGTAGCACGCAAGCTCACAACGTGAACGTTGGCATGACGCGTATTGAACTGGCCCCGGAAGTTTTTGACGACTTCGAGCGTTTCTTTGACCACCTAGCACGGTTCGACGCGGGTTCCGCGCCCGAGCGCATCGGCGAGATTCTTGAGGCCGTGCAAATTCTGGCCCACAGCCCCCTCATCGGCCGCCCTGTGAAAGGCGGCAAGCACGAGCTCATCATTGGCCGCGCTGCTCGCGGCTATGTGGCGCTGTATTGCTATGTTGCCGCTATTGACACCGCTTTTCTGCTGGCGGTGCGAAGCCAACGAGAGTCTGGGTACAAGCACGAAGTGTGACTGCAGCCCGCGCGGTTTTTAGCAGCGCCACCAATAGGGTTCTATGCGCTGCGTCTCTGCTGGTGCTCCACCGTATCAATCAGGTCGTTTCCCACGCAGGACTGCAATTTGGGATGGCCATGGGTTGGTGCGGATTTGGCGGCAAGGCAGCTGGCTTGACTCGATCTATTGGGCTCCGAACGTCACCACTCAAACATTCTCCGTGTGTGATTGCAAGACCTGACCCAAAACATTCTCCGCCACTGCCTTGCGACAGACGCAGGCTGCGCAAACGCTGGTGCGCCGCGTCCTCCAGGTCCACGGGCCGCTGCTGTTTGGCATTCAGGTAGTGGTTGGTGAACACATCCAGATAAGCCTCCAGCGTCTGCGCCGCATGGGGCTCACCGGCCAGCTCCAGGCACAGCGCGCCCACCTCGGACGTGCAAAAGTGGTCGTCACGCCTGGAGCGGCGCAGGCGGTAGTTGGAGAGTTGCTCGGGCTGCAGGCTGAGCACGGGCAAGTGGTCCAGATAGGGGCTCTTGCGAAACATCTTGCGCGCCTCGGGCCAGGTGGCGTCCAGCAACACAAACAGCGGCCGCTTGCCCTTCGTGCCATCTATGGGAGCGACGGGCAGCAGCTGGGTTACCACCCGCTCGGCCGCCACAAACTCCCCCGGAAACACCAGATACGGCTGCCACTGCGGGTCGGCCAGCAGGGCCAGCAGCGCAGGGTCTACCTCCGTGCGTGCCCAGCCAAAGGCAGAGGTGCTAGAGACCACATCGGCAATCAGCCAGCCCGTGTTGCTGGGCTTGAGCGGTTCGATGTCGGCCATGATCAGGCACACCCCTGCCCGCGTGGTCACCGCCGGGTGCAAGGCACACAGGCAGTGGCTGATGATCAGGCGGCAGCCCGCGCAGCGCTCCCCGCGCGGACCGCCACGGGCGAGAAAGGGTTTGGAGCTGCGCGCCAGGCGCGCGGTGCGCAGGCGATGAACTGCGTGCGGCAGGGTGTGGGTCATGCGGACAGTCGGGAAGCGGGGGTGAGCATGGGCGCACTGTAGCAGTTAGACTCACTGCACCCGCCGGTTAACATGCAACTTGTCACACAAGGTAGTCCTTGAGAAAGAACACGGTATGCGCAAGAACTTTTGGCCGGGCATCACGCAAGTCATGCGAGCAGTTCGATTAGGTTTGTTGGCCGCGCTGGTAGGCGCGGCGGTGGTGGCCTGTGGCGGCGGCGACGGCGGTGGCTCCGCGCCTCCCGTCTTGCAGGCCAACCCCACGACGCCGTGGGAGCTGATGACTGCAGGCGACATCGCACAGTGTCTTCTTCGACCTCCTTCCGACACCAATGCCGAAAAGACAGCACAGCTGGTCGAGCGCCAACTGGCCGGCGCGGGCGGCAATTCCAACGTGCTGACCCTTGGAGACAATGCCTATTTTTTGGCCGGCTCCAGCCTCGGCTACACCGATTGCTATGAGAAAACCTGGGGCCGGTTTATCAATAAAACCTTCGCGATTCCAGGTAACCACGACTATGAAAATGACGACAGTAGTGATTACTTCAAATATTTTGGTGCCAAGGCCAACCCGGATGGCAAAGGCACGGGCTACTACCGCATTGACCAAAGCGGCTGGACCGTGTTTACGCTGAACAGCAACGTCGATGCGTCAGCCGCTTCAGCCCAGGCACAGTGGCTCAAGCAAGAACTGGCAACCGCGCAGCCCTGTGTGGCGGCGGCGTGGCACCACGCAAGGTTCAGTTCGGCCCCCGATGGCGACAACACCAAGATGACCGCCATGTGGGACATCCTGGACCAGGCCAAGGCCGATGTGGTGCTGCAAGGCCACGAGCACCAATACGAGCGCTTTGCCCCCATGACCTCCGACGGCACCGACGGCAGCCTGTCCGCCACCGGAGGCCTGCGCTCGTTTGTGGTGGGCACCGGCGGCGCAGAAACTTACGCGCACGCCACCGTACGTGCGGGCAGCGAGAAGCAGGCGGTCGCCTTCGGCGTGATGCGTTTGTCGCTGTCGGCAGGCAATGCCAAGTGGCGGTTTATTGACGTTGACAACGCCGTGCTGGACGAAGGGGCGTTTGATTGCCGCAAGAAGTAATGGCTTGTGCCCATGGCGGGCCATGGCTACAGGCCGCTCATCAGCAGAATGCGCGGGGTCAAGAATGCGCGGGGTCAAGTCTTGCAATCACACTTTTTCT
>MERZ01000142.1 GCA_001770785.1 Burkholderiales bacterium RIFCSPHIGHO2_12_FULL_61_11 | reverse complement strand
TGTTCGGCAATTACAAGTGCGGTCATTTTTTGTTCCAAAAAATTGTTAATCAGTTGAGGACAGAGCAAATTTGCTTTGCAAATCTTGGTCTGTCCCGCAATGTTTCAGATTACCTTTGCTTCGTTTTTGAGTTTGTCCACCAGGGCGGCGACATCCGCCACCTTGACACCGGCACTGCGCTTGGGCGGCTCGCTGACCTTGAGCGTCTTGATGCGCGGCTTGACGTCCACGCCGAGGTCTTCGGGCTTGACGTTGTCCATCTGCTTTTTCTTGGCCTTCATGATATTGGGCAAGGTCACATAACGCGGCTCATTGAGGCGCAGGTCGGTCGTGATGACGGCCGGCAGGCTCAAGGAAAGGGTTTCCATGCCGCCATCGATTTCGCGGGTGATGGTGGCCTTGCCATCGGCCACTTCCACCTTCGATGCAAACGTGGCTTGCGGCCAGCCCAGCAATGCCGCCAACATCTGGCCCGTCTGGTTGCAGTCATCGTCAATCGCTTGCTTTCCCAGAATGACCAGCTGCGCTTGCTCTTTGTCGACCAGCGCCTTGAGCAGCTTGGCCACAGCCAGCGGCTGCAGTTCCTCGGCCGTCTCCACCAGGATGGCGCGGTCGGCGCCAATCGCCATGGCCGTGCGCAGGGTTTCCTGGCACTGCAGCACGCCGCAGCTCACCGCAATGACTTCGGTCACGACACCCTTTTCCCTGAGCCGTGTTGCCTCTTCGATGGCGATCTCGTCAAAGGGGTTCATGCTCATCTTGACGTTGGCGATATCGACACCAGTGCCATCGGATTTGACGCGGACTTTCACGTTGTAGTCGACTACACGCTTGACGGGTACCAAAACCTTCATTGCAGGGCTCCAGAGTTTATTGATTGACGTTGACGTTAACGTAAGCTTTGCATTCTATGCTGCGGCGTTCCTGATGGGGCTGCGGCCTGACTGCAGGCGGGTGATTCCTGCTGGCTGACAGGAAAAAGAACGGGCGTTCTATTTCATTATAGGTGACTCATTATTGAAAATTTGATCGCCTTGAATAACTGATGTGCTGCAGTCAAGCATTGAGACCGCCGCGACCACCGCATCAGCACGGCTTGACAGCTTCTGCAACGCTGAGGCGGGTATGGATCACCCGCTGCGGGAATGGGATTTCGATGCCGTGCTGGCGCAGCGACTGAAGAATGGCAATATTGACAAGAGAGCGCAGGTTCTGCTGGCCCTTTTCGGGGTCCGTCATCCAGTAATTAAGCGTGAACTCCAGCCCATCAGCGCCAAACTTGGTCAGATTGACACCAGGCCCCGGCTCCGACAGCACGCGCTCCTGTTGGATGGCCGCATCGGTGAGCAGACGCATCACCAGATCGACGTCGCTGTCATAGCCCACCGATACCACGGTGGACTGCAGCAACTGCGTATCGGCCAGGGACAGATTTTCAATGCAGTTGCTGATGAACATTTCATTCGGTACGATGGATTCCCGTCCCGACAAGGCGCGTATGACGGTGT
Source organism: Burkholderiales bacterium RIFCSPHIGHO2_12_FULL_61_11 (assembly GCA_001770785.1). Taxonomy (GTDB): domain Bacteria; phylum Pseudomonadota; class Gammaproteobacteria; order Burkholderiales; family Burkholderiaceae_C; genus Polaromonas. The sequence goes on along the minus strand of MERZ01000142.1, from coordinate 7,432 downwards.
AGCGCGCATTGATGTCGGTGATGCGCCCTTCAAAGTCGTCGATGCGCACGTTGTCGCCAATGCGCACGCTGCGTTCAGCCAGCATCACAAATCCGCTCACATAACTGGCAGCGAGCTTTTGCAGGCCAAAGCCAATGCCCACGCCAATCGCACCGCCCAGCACCGACAGGGCCGTCAGGTCAATCCCCACCACTGACAGCGCCAGCAACAGGCCAACAAACATCAGCACCGCACGGGTGGCATTGCTGAACGCCTTGCGCAGTGACAGCTCGCTGCCGGTGGCCGAGCGCAGCACGCGGGATTCGATGGCCGAGGAAATCCACAGGGTGATTAAGAGCACCACACCGGCCGTGAGAAGCCCTTCAAGCATGTTGCGCACCGATAGCGTTGAGCCGCCGACCTTCCACTTGATTTCGTCCAACTGGCCGAGAATAACGGGCAGCAGGCCGCTGACCCAGAGCACCATGGCAATCCAGGCCAGCCAGGAAATGGTGCGCTCCAGCGCCCGCACCAGCGGCGTATCTTTAACCGCCACCTGGAGCACCTTGACCCCGAGGCGAATCACCGCCAGCGCCAGCAGCACCGGAATGGCGACCTTGAAAACAGCCAGCGGAAACGCCCGCGCCAACAGCGTCTGCACCGCATAGGCAAAGGACAACAGCAGCAGCGGGAACAGCACGCCATCGACCAAGCGCCGCCCAAGGAGAATCGACGATCCATCGGCCACAAGGCGCGCCCGGCTTGCCAAACGCACCACCAGTCAGGCCAGCAGGTCGCAAGCGACCAGCGCCGCCAGTTCGGTCAGGGCGGTGGGCTGGGTCAGCGCCGCAAACCAGGCCTCCAGGCTGTCAATCGCGCAGGAGGTGCACTTCGAAGAGTCAAGGCCGCGCCGCTGGCCATTGAGGTTTCCTTTTTTCGATGAAGGCTTGCACGCCCTCCTGCGCGACGGGATGAACCATGTTGCACGCCATGGTCTGGCCCGCCAGCTGGTAGGCCGCCTCAATACCGGTTTCACGCTGCCTGTAAAAAAGCGCCTTGCCCATGGCAATCGCTTCGCGCGGTTTGAGCAGCAGGGCTTGCAGGAGTTTCTCAAGCTCGGCATCGAGCGCTTCAAGCGGCACGACGCGGTTCACCAGGCCTCTGGCACGCGCCTCATCGGCCGTGATGAACTCACCCGTCAGCAGCATTTCCATGGCCTGCTTGGCAGGGATGTTGCGCACCAGCGGCACACTGGGCGTGGCACAAAACAGACCCACATCAATCCCGTTCACGCCAAAGCTGGCGTGGCTGGCAGCGACGGCCAGATCGCATTGCGCCACCAGTTGGCACCCCGCGGCAGTGGCCAGCCCCTGCACCCTGGCGATCACCGGCACCGGCAAATTCTGGATGCTGAGCATCATGCGCGTGCACTGGGCAAACAGGGTCTGGTAATAGGCCAGCTCGGGCCGGGCGCGCAGGTCCTTGAGATTGTGGCCGGCACAAAACGCCTTGCCTTGCGCCGCGATGACCACCGCGCGCGCCGAGCTGTCGATGGCAATGGCATCCAGCGCGGTTTGCAAGGCGGCGATCACGTCTTCACTGAGTGCGTTGAAAGTGCTCGCCCGATTCAGGGTCAGGGTGTGAACACCCCGGGCGTCCTGGGTGTGAAGAACCGGCAACGGTTCAGGCGATGATTCGCTCATGACAACTCCTATAAATCAGCCAGCACACGAATATGCGCTTCGACGCTGCGCGCCAGCGCGCTGAGGTTGTAACCCCCTTCGAGCGAGGACACGATGCGGCCCTTTGAATGGCGCCTGGCCACATCCTTGACGCGCTGGGTAATCCAGGCGTAGTCCTGCTCGACCAGGCCCATCCGACCCAGGTCGTCCTCGCGGTGCGCGTCGAATCCGGCGCAGATGAAAATCATCTCGGGCTTGAACTCTTCCAGGCGCGGAATCCACATCATCTCGATCAGCTCGCGCACGTCCATGCCCTTGGTATAGGCCGGCACCGGCAGGTTCACCATGTTGCTCTCGCGCGATTCAGCGCCACTAAAAGGATAAAGCGGATGCTGGAAAAAACTCACCATCAGCACCCGCTGGTCACCGCGGATGATGTCTTCGGTGCCGTTGCCATGGTGCACGTCAAAGTCAACAATCGCCACGCGCTTGAGACCGTGGCGCTCCAGCGCGTATTTGGCCGCAATGGCGATGTTGTTGAAAAAGCAAAAGCCCATGGCTTTGCCGCGTTCGGCATGGTGCCCGGGCGGACGCACGGCGCAAAACGCATTTTCCATTTCGCCGGCCAGTACGGCATTGGTGGCCGCAATGGTCGCGCCTGCCGCGCGCAAGGCGGCATTCCAGGTGTGCACGTTCAGCGAGGTGTCGGGATCAATCTGGGCATAGGCGGGCCCACCCGCCTTGATGTCGTCGACCAGGCGGTCGCTCAACCCCCGAATCGCCGCGATCAGCATGCGGTCGTGCGCCAGTTCAATATCGCCCAGCGCCGCCAGTGGCGCCTCCCGCCGGTCCAGCGCATCACCGACGCCGGTGATCAGCAGGCGGTCTTCAATGGCATCCAGTCGCTCAGGGCACTCCGGGTGTCCCGGTCCCATTTCATGCTTCCAGCAGTCTTTATGGGTGAAATAACCGGTCGCGTTCATGACAGATAAATTTTGCGAAAAATTCCGTTATGGTTGAAGACATGCACGCTAAGGAAAAAAACTGCAGGCACTGTTAAATCAGCTTACCACGGTGATTGCCGGCAAGCCAGCGCAGGTCAGCGAATGCGTGGCCCGCCTGCTCGCAGAAATGGGCCGACTCGCCTGGCCTGCTTAAAATCGAACTCAGCCCACCTACTTTTTGCAAATGACCCTTCAACCGTCTTTTCATCATTTCAAAATCGCTGTTTTTTTAATCGCTGTTTGCGCAGCCACAGCGGGCGTTAGCGAAGCTAAATCCTTTAAAAAAATGGTATCCACGAGCGCTGCGGAGGCCGAAGACCCACTGTATGCCAGGCGCCCCGATGCCATGCAGTTTGCCGACGACCTGGCCAGCCGACGCAACCTGGATCCGGACTGGGTGCGTCGCGCGCTGGGCCAGTCGCGCTATCTCCCCACCGTCTCGCGGCTGATGCAGCCACCGGCCCAGGCTTTTGTCAAAAACTGGCGGGTTTATCGCAGCCGTTTCATCGACCCCATCCGTATTGCGGCAGGCGTGCGCTTCTGGCAAGACAACCAGGCCGCCCTGGCCCGTGCTGAAACCGAGTACGGCGTGCCCGCTGAAATCATCGTCGGCGTCATTGGCGTGGAAACCATTTACGGCCGCAACACCGGCAGCTTTCGGGTGCTGGACGCGCTCGCCACGCTGGCCTTCGACTTTCCGGCCGATCACCCACGCGCCAGTGAGCGCAGCGAGTTTTTCAAGGGCGAAATCGAGCAGTTCCTGACCCTGGAAAGCCGACGCGGCGCCACCCCGCTGGAGGCACTTGAAATAAAGGGCAGCTACGCGGGCGCCATGGGAATGCCGCAGTTCATGCCGTCAAGCTGGATCAAGTACGCAGTGGACTTCGACGGCGACGGCATCATCGACTTGTGGGACAGCCCGGCCGACGTGATCGGCTCGGTCGCCAGCTATTTCAAGGCCTTCAACTGGCAACCCGGCATGCCCACGCACTTCCCCGTGAGTTTTGATGCCAGCCGCATGGACATGGACGCCCTGATGGCACCCGACATCCTGCCGACCTTCAGCGTCGCCAGCTTCACCGCCAAAGGCGCAGTGCTGGAAGGCGAGGCGCTGCAACACCCGGGACCGCTCGCACTGATCGAGCTGCTCAACGGCCCGGACGCGCCGAGCTACGTGGCAGGCACCGAGAATTTTTACGCCATTACCCGCTACAACTGGAGCAGTTACTACGCCATGGCGGTGATTGAGCTGGGGCGGGAAGTGGCGGCGCGCGTCAAACCATAGCGGGAAACGGCCGGCTTGCCAGCATGGCCAAGTTACGCCGCTGCGGGCTGTACGACCGTGCCTGGTTAGAATGACAGGCTATGCGTGAAAATCCCGCCATTCCCCACTCCCCCGCCGCGCCGCGAGCGGGAAGTGGCGCGCTGGTCTTTACCCGGATCACCCAAACGACACCCATTAAAGGCTAGCAAGCCCGCCTCGTCGTGCCCACCGGCTCGATGAGCCGGGTCAAAAAGCTTGAATTTTTCTCGTACTTTTTGAAGGGCAATTCCATGAAACTCCCAGGCAATCTCACAGGACTCGTCGGCTGGCGCGGCATGGTCGGCTCGGTGCTGATTGACCGGATGCAGGCCGAAGGTGACTTCGAGTTGATCGAGCCGGTTTTCTTCTCCACCTCGAACGCTGGCGGCAAAGCGCCGGCCCAGGCGAAGAACGAAACCATGCTCAAGGACGCCTTTGACATTGAGGCGCTTAAGAAATGCAACATCATCATCACCGCGCAGGGCGGCGACTACACCTCGGCCATTTTTCCCAAGCTGCGCGCTGCCGGCTGGAACGGCCACTGGATTGACGCGGCTTCCACACTGCGCATGGAAGGCGACGCGGTCATCGTTCTGGACCCGGTCAATTTGCCGGTCATCAAGAATGCGCTGGCCAGGGGCGGCAACAACTGGGTGGGCGGCAACTGCACGGTCAGCTGCATGCTGATGGGCGTGGGCGCGCTGTACAAGGCGGGCCTGGTCGAATGGATGACCAGCATGACCTACCAGGCCGCCTCAGGCGGCGGCGCGCAGCACATGCGCGAACTGCTGACCCAGTTCGGCACTCTCAACAGCGAAGTCAAGGCCCTGCTGGACGATCCGAAATCCGCCATTCTGGAAATCGACCGCCGCATCCTGGCCAGACAGCAATCCCTGGGCGCACCAGAGATCGCCAACTTTGGCGTGCCGCTGGCGGGCAGCCTGATCCCCTGGATCGACAAAGACCTGGGTGACGGCATGAGCCGGGAAGAATGGAAAGCCGGTGCCGAGACCAATAAAATTCTGGGTCAGGGTGCCGCCTTTGGTACCCCGGCAACGCCGGTGGACGGCTTTTGCGTGCGCGTGGGCGCCATGCGCTGTCACAGCCAGGCGCTGACCTTCAAGCTGAAGAAAGACGTCCCGCTGGCTGACATCGAAGCCCTGATCGCAGCCGACAACGACTGGGTCAAAGTGGTGGCGAATACGCGCGAGGCCTCCGTCAAGGAGCTGACACCAGTTGCGGTCACGGGCACGTTGCAAATTCCGGTCGGACGCCTGCGCAAGCTGGCCATGGGCCCGGACTATCTGGGGGCGTTTACCGTTGGCGACCAATTGTTGTGGGGTGCCGCCGAGCCGCTGCGCCGCATGTTGCGCATCCTGCTTCAGGCCTAAACTATTCGAAGTGAGCGGCTGTCCAGATAAATCCGCCATTCGTAAGTACTTGTCACACGGCGTTGTCGGCAGGCAACGAACAAAACTTGTAAGCTGCTGCTAACTCGCTGTGTCAAAACTTAAGTGGTGTCTTAGCTTGTCAGCCTAATGCCTTGATGTTAAGGTTGTTTTTCGAAAATTCCCATCGAGGTTTTTGTGCGCTTAAGCAGACCAAAGTTCAATGCAGACCAGGCATCAGAGGCTCAAAACTCCATGAATCATCGCAGTCGTTGGCGTATTGGCGCCCTGGCAAGTGCCGTTGCATTGCTGGCCAGTCTGGCAAGTTTTCAAGCCCATGCTCTGGCGCTGGGTCGAATCAGCGTTCAATCAGCGCTGGGCGAGCCGCTGCGGGCTGAAATCGACATTGCAGACATCACGGCGGACGAAGCCGCCACTCTGAAGGCCGGCGTGGCACCCGCTGACGCCTTCAAGGCGGCCGGGCTTGAATACAACGCGGTGGCGGCCGGCCTTGAAGTCCAGCTGCAGCGCCGCGCCGATGGCCGGTCTTACCTGCGCCTGAGCAGCAGCCGTCCGGTCACCGAACCTTTCGTGGACGTGATTCTCCAGGCCAGCTGGTCCACCGGACGCATCACCCGCGACTACACCATGCTCGTTGACCCGCCCAACCTGCGTTCCAGCAGCGCAGGCGTGACAGTCGCACCCACCGTCCCTACCCTGTCCCGGCCAGCGGTTGCCGTGCCGCCAGCCCGGGCAATGGCGCCTCCCCCCTCTTCCCCGCCAAGCCCGCCGGCAGTCCGGCCTGCGCCTGTGGCCCAAGCCGGTCCTGCTGAAAAGGCGCCTGCCAGCAACAAGCAGCTGACGGTCAAGGCCGGAGATACCGCCGGAAAAATTGCCGCACAGAACAAGCCCGCCAGCGTATCGCTGGACCAGATGCTGGTGGCATTGCTCAAAAGCAACCCGGACGCCTTCATCGGCGGCAATATCAACCTGATCAAGTCCGGCGCGGTAGTGGACATCCCGGGGGCTGAAACAGCCAGCGCCATTTCTCCCGGTGAGGCGACCCGCACCATCGTCGCCCAAAGCAAGGATTTCAACGCCTTTCGCCGCAAGCTGGCCGAGAGCGCGCCGAGCACGCAAGTCGGCAGCGCCGACCGTCAGGCAGGCGGCAAGGTGCAAGCCAGGCTTGAAGACCGCGCGTCCAGCAACGCCACGCCCGACAAGCTGACACTCTCCAAAGGTTCGGTTCAGGGCAAGACTGCGACGGCAGCCGAAGACAAGATCGCCAGCGACCGGCAGGCCCAAGAGGCCTCAAGCCGCATGGCGGAATTGTCCAAAAATATCAGCGATCTCAACAAATTGGGCGCAGCGCCCGCAGCCGCGCCAATGCCGCCTGCCACCAGCATCCCCGGTCTGGCGGTACCCCTGCCAGCTCCCGCGGCAGCTGCCAATTCAGTCCAGGCGACCACCGGCGCAGACATCGCAGCCGCTGGCATGGCCCCGGCATCTGCAGTCGCTTCCGTTGCAGCGCCGCTCGCATCAGCGTCGCTGCCAGCTTCAACAGCCAGCACCATCACTGCGCCGGCCGCCGTGGCTGCAGCAGCCAACAAGCCCGTGCTGACCGCCGCACCGCCGCCCGCCGAACCCGGCCTGATCGACGGCTTGCGTGACAACCCGCTGATACTGCCTCTTGCCGCTGGCCTGCTGGCGCTGTTGGCCGCTTTGGGCTTTTACCGCTACCGCCAACGCAGCAGCGTCTCCCAGTTGGACAGCTCATTCCTGGAAAGTCGCCTGCAGCCGGACTCATTCTTCGGCGCCAGTGGCGGCCAGCGCATTGACACCAACGAAGGCAACGCCACGGGCTCGTCCCTGGTGTACTCGCCCAGCCAGCTTGATGCAGCCGGCGATGTGGACCCAGTGGCCGAGGCCGACGTCTATCTGGCCTACGGCCGCGACCTGCAGGCCGAGGAAATCCTCAAGGAAGCGCTGCGAACCAGTCCGAAGCGTATCGCCGTCCATGCCAAGCTTCTGGAAATTTATGCCAAGCGCCACGACAGCAAGGCCTTTGGCGGCGTG
>MERZ01000141.1:8734-13256 GCA_001770785.1 Burkholderiales bacterium RIFCSPHIGHO2_12_FULL_61_11 | reverse complement strand
GGCCGCCTCGCGCGCGCTGGCGATGCCGTTCCAGTCGGCCATAAAGGCGCGTTCGGCGCTGGCCAGCGCATCCGGCGCAACCCTGAGCCCGTTGCGCGACAGTACCGCCGCCAGCCGCGCCGAAGCGCCCGGCGCACCCGCGTCAGGGGCGTCCTTCACCCGCGCCAGCAGCTCGCTATAGCGTCCGCCCAGCTCATCGGCCAGCCAGCGCACCAGCAACAGGCTGCGGTCAAAGCGCTGGTTTTGGCGTGCGGACGGTCTTGCAGACGTAGCCATCAGCGCGCCCGCTCCATCATGCGTTCGGCCAGCAGGCTGTCGATACTCTGGCCGCGCTCACCCGTCGGCCAAAACGCGGCGCGGTTGTGAAAGACGGTGGCGTAACCGGTCAGGGGACGTTTGAACTCGGTTTTTACGACCTTCGCCAGCCAGTCGTGCTCGGCTTTGGCGGCTTTCTCGCTGCGCTCGTCGTCCATGGCGCGCAACCACAACAGCACCGGTTTGGGGTTGGGGGCATCACGCGCCAAGTCGCTGGCTAACGCCGCTTCCATCAGTTGGTGGCGCTGGCCTTGCGGGTCTGTGAATTCGCGTTGCTTTTTGGCTGCCAGGCCCAGCAGCAGGCGTGCGGTTTCCAGTAAATCCACAGTTACCAGCCGCTCGCCCGTGGGCTCGTGCAGCGTCAGCTGGTAGGCGAACGGGGCGGTGAGCTTCTGGGTGGACAGGCGCACCGGTGAATCGGCGCTGTCATCCATCAACCAGTAGCGCAGCAGGTGAGCCTGCTCATCGTGCGCTACCAAATCAATAGCTGCTTGCGCCCGTGTTTGCTGGGATGTGACCTGGTTTGATTCAAACTCCAGCGCGTTCAGGCTGTCTTCATAACGCTCCAGCCGCAGCACGCGCACCAGCGGCAGGGTGCGGCGGCTCCAGTGCTCAGGGTCGCCGTCGTCGTCGTGCTGCACGCTGTCTTTGGGCGCGCCATCTTTCCATTCAGGCGAGGTCATTACCTTGGCGATGCGGGGCAGGGTGACGGTGTCAAAGTACTCGCCTTGCTCGACGAGCAAAAACTTGCGCGTGCCGCCGTCTTCGCGGTTGAGGTTGATGATGGCATGGCCGGTGGTGGCGGAGCCTGCGAAGAAGTCGAGGGCGATGTGACTTTGCTCATCGTTCATTCCGCACACTAAGGCGCAGTCTTGAACGGCGTAAATTGACTTCGGATAGCTAAATATTTCAGCATTGGCGAAGAGCGCTTTGATAGTCCCAGTACCGTGTTCTGTTGCTGAATATTTCGCATCAGTCCACACGGTGGTTGCAAGAACACCTTCATTTTCAGGGCTGTACTTGTAATAAACAGTCCATTTGCCGTCGTTGGATTGCTCGGCTTTCAGTAAATCGGGAATTCCCCTAGCTTCGTCGGCCATCCATCGCCATGTGCGTTCCACTCCTTGATCGTCAATTGGATAGGCGATCACTTCGGCCCGTGTCTTTTCTTCAAGAACTTTCCATTGATTGGCTCGATCGTCCCACTCCATTTGCGGTACTCGCACGGCACTATTGCTTACGTAAAGAGGGTAGTAAAGTTTTCGACGAGCTCGCCGCTCTGAGTTTGAGCCCCTCTTTCGAAACAGCTCCCACATGTAGGTATTGCCCTCTGTATCAACTTGTTTGTAGCGCTTTTTTTGCTCTGCTGATCGCGGCAACCGTGAAATCTCAGTGTCTTTTGTAGATAAGGTGAATATTGCGTATTCATGCGCTGTCGCAAACCCGGCAGGCTTTGGGCGTCCTGAGGGATTGATACGAATTGCCACTACACCAGCCATTCGCTCTCTTCCGTACTGTTGAGAAAGAATGGACTCAAGGTTCACAAATTCATAGTCGTCAATCGTTGCGCATTGGACGCCATCGGCATTCATAAAGCGCTCCGCTACTTGCAGACGACCAGCCATCATGGACAGCCAACTCCCATCCCTGAGATCGTTCTTGTACATGATGGGGCCAGCATCTGTGTTGTACGGCGGATCAATATAAATGCACTTCACCCGCTCCCGGTAAGCCGGCTCAAGCGTGCGCAGGGCCGCGTAGTTGTCGGCGTGAATCAGTTCGCCGCCCAGCGCGGCTTCAATGTCGTCAAAGCAGGCCAGCACGCGGGCCTTGAAGTCGGCGCGGAAGTGTTTGGTGTGCAGGGGCAGGTGGGGGCAGGCAGCCAGCAGTTTTTTGCCGTCGGGTTTCTTGCCCTTGCCGGTGGTTTTTTGCCCGACCCAGCTTGCCCATTCTTCGGCTTGCGCCGCATGGCCTGCGGCTTCTGCCACCAGTTTTTTGCCCTCGGCGTCGCCCTCACGCAGCAGCCAGCTGCATTGCACCAGGTAGTCGGCTTGCAGCACGAACTTGCGCTTTTCAAACAGCGTGGCCTGGAAGCGTTCAATCTGGTCCAGAAAGGTAATCAGATCGAGCGCAATCTGGCGCACCAGGTTGAACTTGGCGCGTATGCGGGGCAGCTCGCTATCCGCCGCGTCCCACACCTGCACAAACTCGTGCTTCAAGTACACGTCAAGCTCGCCGCGCAGAAATTCGCCCAGTTGCGGGTGAACAAAAAAATCGCTGGTGTTTTTGCGGACAAAGCGGCGGGCGTTGCTGGCCAACAGCTCGGGGTTCAGGCCTTTCGGCCGTTTGGCGCTGGCAAAATCGTCGCCGGCCAGCCAGGCGTTGAGCACTCGCTCTTGCAGGCTGGCGCCTTCGGTGGCCGGAGTTTCGCTCTCTGTCTCAAGTGAAATGTCTTCTTGGTCCGTGTCTTTGTTACGTGATGCGCTCTTGTTTTTATAGCGTTTACTTTCGGCATCGGTGGCGGCGCGCCATTGCCAGAGCAACTCAAAGCCGCCTTCCACAGCTAGCACGCGGGCTGGAAAGAACTGCTTGGCGCTTCCTTTGGCGTTGTCTTTTTCGACCTCGGCGCGCTCGATGGTGAAGCGCACTTCATGGGCGCCGTCTTTGTAGGCATAGCGGGCAAAAAGTTCGCCGCTTTTGACGTAATGGCTGCCCTTGGTGGCCCAGTGGAAATGCGTGTCTTGTCCGTTGTAGGGCACGGCATAGGCGGCGCTGCCGCAGCGCCGGGCACGGGGAATGAAGTCGCCGTCGTCCCAGTAACGGGCAAAAAAGGTGTGCAGGTGGTAGTAGCAGTTCTCGGCTTCGGTGCCAGCCAGTTCGCGCCCGCTGCTTTTGGCCAGCGCGTCAGTCCAGGCCGTGATGCGGCTGGGCAGTGCGTCGTCAAGGGAAGCCAGCACTTGGGCGCGGCGGTAGTTCAGGATGCGGTAAATGCCAAAGTCAAGCTCGGCCAGGTCGAGCTTGAGAATATCGCGCTTGAGCAGGCTCAAAAAGCGGCCTTGCGGGGAGGGAGCTTGGGAGACTTGGGTTTTGGCCATGGTGGATTGTCGGTTACGCGTTAGGGGAGGCTGGCCAGATGAGTCTGCGCAGCGCGGCCCAGCTTTTCGTCAAAGGTGGCCAGCGGGGCTTTCAGCTCGGCGGCAAGCCACAGATAAGCCGCGTCGTAGCTGGAGAGCTTGTAGCGCAGGGCCAGATCGAGCTGGGCGGTGATGTCCGTCTCGCGCAGTTCTATCTGGTACTGGACGTAGTCCTCAAGCGCCGCAGTGATCGACTCACGCGACCATTGCTGGCGCTGTTTTTTCAAGGTGACACTGATCACTTCGTGGTCGAGAAGGTAGGGCGCGTACAGGGTTTTGCCGGAAATGCGCGCCATGGCTTCGGCGCGCCAGGGTTCATCAAACAAAATGCCGCAGATCGCGCTGCAATCGACCACCATGGGCGGACGCACCAGGTAGGCCACAGGAGGCTCGGCCACGTACAGAATGCGCTGTGCGGTGCTCATCGGCTGTCCCGGTCCTGGCGGATGATGTCCACTGACATGGGCCCTTCTGTGAACGGCTCCGGAAAGCGCTTGATGTGCTCGGCATAAATTTGCTCAATGGTCTTGGTGCCGCGCCGGGTGATGGGGTGCCCCAGCCGGTCAAAGCCAACCACTTGCCCCGTTGACGCTGAAGCCGTCGGACTGCTGAGTCCGACAGACGGGTCAACGACCGCCTGCTCAATCAGGCTCATCAACTCCCCTTGCAAGGAGCGATGGTTTCGTACAGCGCGCTGGCGCAATACTTCAGCCCACTGCTCGGGAACATCTTTAATTGAAAGGGTTGGCATAATAAATCCAAAATGGAACTAGAGCCATTTTGGAGCCACAAAGACGCCATGTCAACGCCAAGACGATGACGAGATTAGTAAAGTCCGCGCATCTTTGCATGAAGACGTGAAAGCCCCAGCAGCGCATCGGTGAAGGGCGTGGGCACCTCCGTTAGTTCACCCAGCTCTTTCACGACGGTCACCAGCGCATCCAGTTCGATCGCCTTGCCGGCCTCCACGTCCTGCAGCATCGAGGTCTTGAAGGCGCCGAGCTTGCGCGTGATCTGGTGACGGTCTTCGGGTTGCTGGTCGATGGGGATGCCGATGCGCGCGCCGATTTCCC
>MERZ01000141.1:7036-8599 GCA_001770785.1 Burkholderiales bacterium RIFCSPHIGHO2_12_FULL_61_11 | reverse complement strand
AGCTGCTGAACCCGGTCAGTTTTCTGGCCCGAAGGCTCGCCCAGAATGAGTTTGTTGCCAAAGTGGTGGTGCACCAGAGCGGGTTCATCGACCGAGCAACTGGCATGCACCACGCAACCGATGATGTGCTGCGCGGGAACCGCCCGGGCCAGCTCGCCGTGCGGGTCCACCGACGTCAGGCGTTGGCCTGCCAGCACGCCACCAAAACCCTGCAAAAACCACCACGGCACGCCATTCATGGCGGTCAGGACCAGGGTGTTCGGGCCCATCAACGGAGCGATCTGACCGAGCACTTCGGGCAGTGCCGGCGCCTTGACGGCCAGCACCACCAGCTCTTGCACGCCCAACTCCGCCGGGCTGGCGCTGGAAGCCACCGCCTGCGAGCTCACGCGTCCGCCCTGATGCAGGCGCAGGCCGTGCCGCTGCAAGGCGTCCAGCGTCGCCCCGCGCGCGACCACGCTGACGCGGCAGCCCGCCCGCGCCAGAGCGCTGCCGATCCAGCCGCCGATGGCGCCCGCGCCATAAATGCATACCTTCATGCTGCCATCCTGAGAAAAGTTGGAATGAAACAATCCGTTAAGCCATTGTCCTCGCCGGCTTTCAAGACTTCGCAAGACGTTTGTAAAACCATTGCTTGCCGCCTTCAACCATCAACAGGTACAAAATCAACAGCGCTGTCAGCAATCCAAAAAACGCCATTGGCAAGGGTGTAAAGCCCAGGTAGTGCGCCCATGGCGTGAAAGGAAGAAGCATGGCCGTGATCACCACTCCCACTGAAGTCAGAATCAGCCACGCATTGGGGTGGCTGCGCAAAAAATTGCGCCGGGTACGGATCACAAAAATCACCAGCACCTGAGAGGCAATGGATTCCACAAACCAGCCGGTGCGAAACAGCATCTCCTGCGCATGGAACAGGCTGATCAGCATGTAAAACGTCAGAAAATCAAACAGCGAGCTGATCGGCCCGATGGTTAACATGAAATTACGGATGAAGCCCATGTCCCAGCGTTTGGGTTGCGCCATATCTTCGGCGTCCACGTTGTCCAGGGGAGTGTGATTTCCGACACGTCATACAGCAGGTTGTTGAGCAGAATCTGCAGCGGCAGCATCGGCAAAAACGGCAAAAACAGGGTGGCCGCGGCCATGCTGAACATGTTGCCGAAGTTCGAGCTGGTGGCCATCATGATGTACTTCATCACATTGCCAAAGGTGCGGCGCCCTTCCAGGATGCCCTGGTGCAGCACCCGCAGGTCGTTTTCCAGCAAGATCATGGCGGCCGCCTGCTTGGCCACGTCCACCGCGCCCTCAACCGAGAGGCCGACATCGGCCGTGTGCAGCGAGGGCGCGTCATTGATGCCGTCGCCCAGGTAGCCCACGACATGCCCACGCGCCTTGAGCGCCAGGATGACGCGGCTTTTCTGCGACGGGTTGACACGGCAAAACAGGTTGACGCCCTCGACCCGCGCTCGCAGAGCATCGTCATTCATGGCCGATAAATCGGTGCCGGTCAGCACGCCCTCGATCGCCACGCCGAACTGGCTGCAGACATGGCGCGTCACCCGC
>MERZ01000141.1:6862-6998 GCA_001770785.1 Burkholderiales bacterium RIFCSPHIGHO2_12_FULL_61_11 | reverse complement strand
CTCGCCCGTGAGCTGCGCCTGGTTGACAAAGAAGTCGTCGGCTTCCAGCAGCCGGGCATCGGCCGGCACCAGACTGCCCGCCGACAACAGCACCACGTCGCCTGGCACCAGGTCAGTCACGGGCAATTCGCACGGC
>MERZ01000141.1:0-6851 GCA_001770785.1 Burkholderiales bacterium RIFCSPHIGHO2_12_FULL_61_11 | reverse complement strand
CAGCGCGGTGGCGGTGACTGTCACCTGCAAGGCCAACCGTTCCGCCGCGCGGCCGGCCCGGTAGGCCTGCACAAAGTCCAGCGTCACGCTCATCACCACAATCGCGCCGATGATGAGGGCGCCGGCCACGTCGCGCGTCAGGGCCGAAATGCCACTGGTCGCCAGCAGCACCAGCACCAGGAGATTGCGGAAATGCGCCAAAAACTGCAGCAGCACCGCGCGCTGCAATGCCGGCTTGAGCCGGTTCGGGCCGTATTGCTTGAGACGGTCAACGGCCTCAGCGCGGGTCAGGCCGCTCACTACAGCCCCCCGCGCGCGCAGCCCGGAAAGCCCCAGCGGGGCCTTCAGGCCCACCGTCATTTGACTCATGATTTGCCGATTTCTTGTTCCTCCCGTCATTGCGAGCTTCCTGTTTCGGGCGACCGAAACTGCAAACTGGCCATGAACCGTGCGGTTCATGGCCAGTTCGGGTTAGCCCACGCCGCGCAATGACGAGACTCTTTTCATCATCCGGGGCGTCGCCTGGATTCATGACAGTCAGTAGGTCGTGCTCACGGGCGGCGCCGGCACGGCGTCCTTGAAGCTGGCCGCCAGCGTGCTGGTCGCTCTCACCAGCAACTGGGTGTCCAGGCCGACCGCGACGAAGGTGGCGCCGAGTCCGAGGTAGTGGCGCGCCTGCGCCTCGTCGCTCGTCAGGATGCCGGCAGCCTTGCCGGCCTTCACGATCCGCGCAATCGCGTCCGCGATGGCCGCCTGCACTTCAGGGTGATCGGGGTTGCCCACATGGCCCAACGAGGCCGACAGATCAGCCGGACCGATGAAGACGCCATCCACGCCTTCGGTCGCGGCAATGGCCTCCAGCTGGTCCAGGGCGGTCTGCGTCTCGGCCTGCACCAGCAGGCAGACCTGCGCGTTGGCCTCGTGCACATAGTCCGGCTGGCGGCCCCAGCGTGAGGCGCGCGCGCCCGCCATGCCGCGAATGCCCTGCGGCGGATAGCGCATGGCGCGCACCAGATCGGCCGCCTGCTGCGCCGTGTCCACCATTGGCACCAAGAGGGTCTGCACACCGAGGTCGAGATACTGCTTGATCAGCGTGGTGCCGATGTGGCCGTGGCCGACCGGCACGCGCGCAATCGGGTGCGACGCATAGGGCGCAATGGCCTGCAACTGGCCCAGGATGCTGCGCAGGTCGTTGGGGGAATGTTCGCCATCGATCAGGAGCCAGTCAAAGCCGGCACCGGCGCAGAGTTCGGCGCTGTAGGGGTCGGCCAGGCCAAGCCAAAGGCCGATCTGGGCCTGCCCGTCGGCCAGTGCCTTTTTGAACGAATTGAGCGGAAGTTTCATGAAACGTTGTCCTGTTGCGGGTTAAGGAGTCCGCCGCTATGCTACCGCCAGTTGACCCGTTTAACCAACTTTGCGGCCGTGCGGTCCCTACACTAGCCGCATGGCCAAAGAAAAAACAATCTATACCTGCACCGAATGCGGCGGCATCAGCCCCAAGTGGCTGGGCAAATGCCCGCACTGCAATGCGTGGAACACGCTGATTGAATCGGTTGCCGAAAGCACGTCGCTGGCCAAAAACCGCTACAGCGGCGGGCACCAGGGACTCACCAGGGCCTGCGAAGTGATGGCGCTGGCCGACATTGACGCCACCGACATGGCGCGCACGCCCACCGGCCAGGACGAGCTCGACCGCGTGCTGGGCGGCGGCATCGTCGAGGGCGGCGTGGTGCTGATTGGCGGCGACCCCGGCATCGGCAAATCGACCCTGCTGCTGCAGGCGCTGGACTCGCTGCAGCGCGTGGGCTTGAGCACGCTGTATGTGACCGGCGAGGAAAGCGGCGCGCAGGTGGCGCTGCGCTCGCGCCGGCTGGGGCTGAACGGCTCGCAGGTGATGGTGCTGGCTGAAACCCAGCTGGAGAAGATCCTTGCCACGCTGGAAGCCACTCAGCCCGCGATTGCCGTGATCGACTCGATCCAGACGGTGTATTCCGAGCAGCTCAGCTCGGCGCCCGGCTCGGTGGCGCAGGTGCGTGAATGCGCGGCCCACCTGACGCGCGCGGCCAAGGCCAGCGGCGTCTGCATCGTGCTGGTCGGCCATGTCACCAAGGACGGCGCGCTGGCCGGCCCGCGCGTGCTGGAGCACATGGTCGATACCGTGCTGTATTTTGAAGGCGACACGCATTCGAGTTTTCGCCTGGTGCGCGCCATCAAGAACCGCTTTGGCGCGGTCAACGAAATTGGCGTGTTCGCCATGACCGAAAAAGGCTTGAAGGGCGTGACCAATCCAAGCGCCATTTTTTTGAGTCAGCACAGCCAGCCAGTGCCGGGCAGCTGCGTGCTGGTCACGCTCGAAGGCACGCGCCCCTTGCTGGTGGAAATCCAGGCGCTGGTCGATGGCGGCGGCCCCAGCCCGCGGCGCCTGAGCGTGGGTCTGGACCGTGACCGCCTGGCCATGCTGCTGGCGGTGCTGCACCGGCACGCCGGCGTGGCCTGCGCCGACCAGGACGTGTTTGTCAATGCGGTGGGCGGTGTGCGCATCAGCGAGCCGGCAGCTGACCTGGCCGTGATGTTGGCGATCACTTCCAGCCTGCGCGGCAAGCCGCTGCCCAAAGGCTTTATCGCGTTTGGTGAGGTCGGGCTGGCCGGCGAAGTGCGTCCCGCGCCGCGCGGCCAGGAGCGGCTCAAAGAGGCCGCCAAGCTCGGTTTTAGCGTGGCGGTGGTGCCCAAGGCGAACGCGCCGAAAAAGAATGACAAAGCCTTTGAGGGTTTGACCATCCACACGGTGGAGCGCATCGAGCAGGCGATGGAACTCGTGCGCAGCCTGAACTGAACCGAGTCAGGCAGTCAGAACACACCATGAAGCGCACGGTCTGACGAAGGCGGATATTGTTTGCTATAAAAATAGCAGCTGACCACACGACCGAACCATAGGGGCCCAGCCATAAATAGCTTACAGAAATGCAGGAAAACGGTTTTTTTGAGGAAGCTATCGATTCCGCACAACGCCGCAGCTGCGAAAATGGTGCCATGAACTTCCAGAAAATTTTTGTTCCTGTCGCCGGTATTGCGGCTGTGGTGCTGGCTTACCGCTTTTACGGCTGGGCTGGCGTGACGATAGTCGTTAGCGGGCTGGTGATGTGGCTGCTGCTGCATTTCAGCCGCATGATGCAGGTCCTCAAGCGCGCGGCCGACCGGCCGATCGGCTATGTCGACAGCGCCGTCATGCTCAACGCCAAGCTCTTGCCCGGCATGACGCTGCTGCATGTGGTGGCCATGACGCGGGCGCTGGGCGAACTCAAGTCCGCCAAGGGCGCGCAACCCGAGGTGTTTCGCTGGACCGATGCCACGCAGTCGCATGTGACCTGCACTTTTGTGGGTGGCAAACTGGCGCACCACGAGCTGTGGCGACCCTCACCCTGACCCGCTCCCGGCGGGCGGGGTAATCATGCCCGCCGCTGGCGCTTAAAATCGAAGGCTTCTCGCTTCATCAACCAACAGGATCAGCACCATGTCCCCAGTAGCACCCTCCATGGAAGACCGCGACGGCAAAATCTGGATGGACGGCCAGATGGTCGACTGGCGCGACGCCAAAATCCATGTGCTGAGCCACACTTTGCACTACGGTTGCGGCGCTTTTGAAGGCCTTCGCGCCTACAAAACGGCCGACGGCACCGCCATTTTCCGGCTTGAAGAGCACACCGATCGCCTGTTCAACAGCGCCAAAATCCTGCGCATGAAAATTCCTTTCAGCAAGGAAGAAGTGAACCAAGCCCAGAAGGCCGTGGTGCGCGAGAACAAGCTCGAAAGCTGCTACGTGCGCCCGCTGGCCTGGATCGGCTCGGAAAAACTCGGCGTCAGCCCCAAGGGCAACCGGATTCACCTGATGGCGGCGGCATGGGCCTGGGGCGCCTACCTGGGCGAAGAAGGCATGAAGCGCGGCATCCGCGTCAAGATATCGAGCTTCACGCGCCACCACGTCAACATCACCATGACGCAGGCCAAGGCGGTGAGCAACTACACCAACTCCATCCTGGCCAATATGGAAGCGCTGGACGACGGCTACGACGAAGCCCTGCTGCTCGACGCCTCGGGTTTTGTCAGCGAAGGGTCCGGCGAAAACCTGTTTGTCGTCAAGGACGGCGTGGTCTATACGCCCGACCTGTCGGCTGGCGCGCTCAACGGCATCACGCGCAACACCGTGCTGCACATTTGCAAGGACCTGGGGCTGGAGCTGGTGCAAAAGCGCATCACGCGCGACGAGGTGTACATCGCCGATGAAGCCTTCTTCACGGGAACGGCGGCGGAGGTCACGCCGATCCGCGAACTCGACCGCATCGAGATTGGCGCGGGCTCACGCGGGCCGGTCACCGAAAAAATCCAGAGCGCCTACTTTGACATCGTGAACGGTCGCAACCGGAAATACGCTTCCTGGCTGAGCAAGGTCTGAAGGACATCTAATCATGACTACATCATTCACCGTTGAGCTGCTGGCCTCCGACCTCAATCCCCAGGGCGGCGTGTTCTGCCCCAATCCCAAAGCCGACATGAAGCTGTGGAACGGCCACCCCAAGGTCTACCTGGATGTGGCGCACACCGGCCAGGCCAAGTGCCCTTATTGCGGCACGCTATACAAGCTCAAGGACGGCGAACACTTTCATGGGCATTAAAGAATCGGGATCCAAACCTGATTCATTAATCATCGCGCCGCAGTGGATAGGCGACGCGGTGATGACCGAGCCCTTGCTGCGCCGTCTGCACGCACGTGGCGAGCGTCTCACGGTCGGGGCCTTGCCTTGGGTGGCGCCGGTGTATCGCGCCATGCCGCAAGTGGCCGACGTCATCGAGTTTCCCTTTGCCCATGGCGGCCTGCAGTTCAAGGCGCGCCGCGCCATTGCCCAGCGCCTCTCGGGCCAGTTTGACAAGGCCTACGTTTGCCCGAACTCGCTGAAAAGTGCCTTGCTGCCATTTCTGGCCAGTATTCCGAATCGCATCGGCTACCTTGGCGAGGCGCGCGTGGGCTTCCTCACGCATCGGCTCAAAAACCCAAAAAACAAGCCGCCCATGGTGGCGTTTTATTCCGCCCTCAGCGGCGAGCGCGAGCTGGAAAACGAGCGGCCGCAGCTGCAACTGGACCCGGCGGAGGTTGCGCAAACTCTGAGCCGCATGGGCTTGCAGCGGGGCAAGTACATCGTGTTTGCGCCCGGTGCCGAATATGGCCCCGCCAAGCGCTGGCCGGCCGCGCATTTTTCAGAACTGGCCGCCAGACTCGATCTGCCGGTGCTGCTGCTCGGCTCCGGCAAGGAGGCCGCGCTGTGCGACGAGATTGCCGCGCCTGCGAACGCGGAACGGCCAGAAAAATGCCGCAACCTGGCCGGCAAAACCTCGCTGCCAGAAGCGCTGTGCCTGATTGCCGCCAGCCAAAGCATGGTCAGCAATGACTCAGGCCTGATGCATGTCGCCGCCGCATTGAGCGTTCCGCAGGTGGCGATTTTTGGCTCGTCGAGTCCCTTGCACACACCGCCCCTGAACGAGCGGGCGACCGTGTTGTGGCTGAAAGCCGACCCCGCCTACCAGCCGCCACTCGATTGCGCCCCGTGCTTTGCGCGCGAATGCCCGCTCGGCCATACCCGCTGCCTGAATGACATCAGCGCCGATCGGGTGCTGCGGGCTTTGCAGGCGCTTTAGGGGATAGCGCAGCGCAAAAAACAGACCACCTCGCGGTAGTCTTTTGAAAGTCCTCCTGATGGGGAGGTATCGTTGGAAAATCAAATGAATGGCTTGCCAACGCGTTGTTTTTTCTTGTTTCCTCAACCCTGATTGTCGTGACAGCGACGGACGCACTATGGCGCAAGGCAGCGGTTCTGGCCATCCCTCAATTGGGGGAGATAGTCGTCTTTTGACTAAAATTATCGTTTTACGTAATTTTTTCACAAGTTTCGGCTGGTCATTGGCAACTCGACAATGAACGAGGCGCCGCCGCCGGGCCGGGCTTCGCAGCGGACGGTGCCGCCATGGCGCTCACTGATGGACTTGACCAGGGCCAGGCCCAGTCCGACGCCGCCTTCACGCTCGCTGGCGCCAGGCAGGCGGTAAAACGGCTCAAAAATGCGCTCACGCTGCTCGCTTGGCACGCCCGGGCCGCGGTCATGCACCTTGATCACGGCCAGCTGCTTGATGCCCGTCCGGATTTTCGCCAGTTCCAGGGTGATGTCACCCCTGCCGTAGCGCCTGGCGTTTTCCAGCAAGTTGCGAATCAGCCGGCGCAGCAGCCGTGGCGAGCCCTGCACCATCAGGCTGTGGTCGGTGTTGGCCATGCCCTTGCCGGTTTCGCTCGCCAGTTCCGCTTGCAGCTCGGCATTGACGCGCGAGCATTCCTCGGCCGCCAGCCCGGTCAGGTCCAGCGTTTCAAAGGGCTCGGCGTCCGCCTGCTTGGTATCGAGCCGACTGGCCAGCAGGATTTCATCGATCAACTGGTCAAGCTCGTTGATACTGCGCAGAATTTCATCTTTTTGTCTGGATGCCGAAGTTGAGGCCACAGAACGCCGCGCCGGGCCGCCCCAAGCAAGTTCAGCCCCCTCGGGGGGCAGCGCAGCACACGAAGTGGCAAGCGTGGGGGCAATGGACTGCGGTGATGGGGTGCCCGGACTCATCAGCTCGAGTCCCATGCGGATGCGTGCCAGCGGCGAGCGCAACTCGTGCGAGGCGTTGGCCAGCAGCGATTTGTGCGACTCCATCAGGGTTTCAATCCGCTCGGCCGCGTGGTTGAAACGCCGCGCCAGAAAAGCCACCTCGTCGTGGCCCTCGGCTGGGATGCGCGCAGACAGGTCGCCCGCACCCCAGCGCTCAAC
>MERZ01000140.1 GCA_001770785.1 Burkholderiales bacterium RIFCSPHIGHO2_12_FULL_61_11 | reverse complement strand
AAGGTCTGGCAGCGCTGGAGGCGTTGCGCAGCTGCACCGCAGACTTTACGCACGAACGTAGTGCAGGCACGCCGGCCTGCACTATTTCAAGCAAAACAAAGAGAAACACGCCATGAATGATCTTTCATTCTCAACAAAGCGCGCCATCATTTCACTCAGTATTGATGGCTCCGTCGCCATCGCAACCCTGTGCCAGCCACCGGTAAATGCGGTGAACGACGAGTGGGTGGCGCGGCTGAACGAGATTCTGGACCAGGTCGAGCGCGACGAGAGCGTGAATGTCTTGTGGCTTCGCAGCAGCGAGCGCGTGTTTTGCGCCGGTGCCGATCTCGAATTCATGCGCGCGCGCTTCTTGACCGAGGAAGGACGGGTGCGCATGATTGACTTCACCCGCCGCATGCAGGAGGTTTATGCGCGCCTGGAACGGCTTGACATGGTGTCGGTCGCCGAGATTGGCGGGGCGGCGCTGGGGGGCGGCTTCGAGCTGGCGCTGGCCTGCGACCTGCGACTGGTGGCCAATACCGCCAAAGTCGGCCTGCCGGAAGCTCGCCTGGGGCTATTGCCAGCGGCCGGCGGTACCCAGCGCATGACCCGGCTGTGCGGCAAGGGGATCGCGAGCCGGCTCATTCTCGGCGCCGAGATCGTCAGCGGGGCCGAAGCCGTTGCGCTTGGGCTGGCCCATTGGGCGGCGCCGTCGGACGGACTGCAGGCCGCCGCGCGCGCGGTGGTTGAGCGCATTGCGCAGTTGCCGCGGGCTGCGCTCGCGGCTTCCAAGGCCTGCATCGATGCCGCGCAGGATCGCAACAGCAATGGTTTCGAGGCAGAGCTTGCCGCCAGCCGCGTACTGCTTGCACAGCAGGAGACGCAGCAGCGCGTACGGCGATTTTTGGAGAAGCAGACCTAGTTCAACATCCAGAAGTGGCACACCTGGTTGGGCGCGGTGTTTTTCCGTGCGGCAGATATCGCGCCTGACCTCGCTGGCCAAGTCGCTGCTTTCTTCCTCATAGATCTGCCAGCCCACGCTCAGGCAAGCCTATCAGCTCCAGCATCGTGGCAATGAGCGAGCCAGGACAAAGCGCGGCAGGCCGCGTGCGCTCTGTGCAACGGCCCCTGAGCAGCTATTCAGCTGGGACATCACGTATTTGCCCACGCTGATTTTGGGAGTCTATTTTTACCTGTACTTGGCACGGACCTCAGGGGCGTTGACTCTGCGCACATGATTCACCTTGCACAGAGTTTGTGACTCCATCAGCCAGCCATGACCACTTCACGCTTCCCAAGGCCGCCGGCTATAATCCGACCCTGCTGCGCAGACGCCGCAGTCAACAATAGCCCCCCGACTTTTAGTTTTTGAGGATGCCATGAGCGCAAACGACCCCACTGCGGCCCACGAAGAAGCCCACACCGGCCCGATCAAGACGCCACAGCAGTTGCTGGCAGCGGTCTTTTTCTCTTTCGTGGTTCCGATTTTTGCCATGATCGGGCTGGTTTTGTATGTCACCTCTGGCAACAAGCCCTCAGCGGGCAGCGACGATACAGAACAAGCCGTGGCGCAGCGCATCCAGAAAATCGGCAGGATTGCGATTGGTGAGGCCAGCAGCGCCCTCCCATCTGCCGAACCCGCGGCAGCGGCT
>MERZ01000139.1:9795-11312 GCA_001770785.1 Burkholderiales bacterium RIFCSPHIGHO2_12_FULL_61_11 | reverse complement strand
GGCCTGCAAGGCCTCAAAGATGCCCGATGCCATTCCGCTCGAGATGTGCTATCTCGGTTGGCAAGAGTCGCTCGCACAACTTGCGCAACTCGTCGAGCCCGAAATCCCGGGGTAGCGCGGTGACGCCCAACCTTTCGCTCGAGCTGACAAGCACCGGCGTGCGTGCAGCGCAACTCAAATGTTGGACGGCGACGCGCTCACACTCGCTGTCGACTTCGCGGAGTCTGTTTCAACGACTGATAGGGTTGGAGACGAGCCGCTCACGGAAGAAGCGGGATTTCAGTCGACGCTTGGGGGGACGCTCGGCGACCTGGTGACCGTGTGACTCTTGAATCCGACGCACCAAGCTTGAACGGAAAGAGGGGCTCCGCCCATGGAAGCAACACAACGCATCCGTATTGAGGGTCATGTGAGCGCGGGCTTTGATGCCGTGCGAGATGCGTTCGCTGAGAATTTCTCTCGGCGCCACGAACTGGGCGGCGCCTGTTGCGTGTACCACCGAGGCGAGAAGGTCGTCGACCTGTGGGGCGGTGTGCGGAACAAGGCGACCGGTGAGCCTTGGCAAGAGGACACCATGGTCCTGGTGTACTCGTCAACCAAGGGACTGGCCGCGATGACTCTCGCGGTCGCGCATTCCCGGGGCTGGCTCGACTACGAGCAGCGCGTCTGCACCTACTGGCCGGAGTTCGCCCAGAACGGAAAAGAGACCCTCACCGTCCGCCAACTCCTGGCTCATCAGGCGGGTCTGTTCGCGTTCGATGAGCCGGTGGACAGGAGCGTGGTTGCCGACCTCGATCGTCTGGCGGTCGTCCTTGCTCGCCAGAAGCCGGCTTGGGAGCCCGGCACGCGGCAGGCCTATCACGCGATCACCCTCGGCTACTATGAAGGCGAGTTGCTGCGCCGGATTGATCCGCACCATCGCAGCCTGGGACAGTTCTTTCAGGACGAAATCGCCTCGCCCCTGGGGCTCGACTTCTACATCCGTCTGCCCGAGGCGATCCCGGACTCCAGGCTGGCGACGCTGGCGAGGCCAAGCCTGCTCTCCATGAACCGCCCGGTTCATGGCCAGTTTGCAGTTTCGGTCGCCCGAAACAGGGAGCTCGCGATGCTGCGCGGGTTCGGGATCCGCTTTTTTCTCGTGGCGTTCAATCGTCGCTCGAACATCACT
Organism: Burkholderiales bacterium RIFCSPHIGHO2_12_FULL_61_11; assembly: GCA_001770785.1. Taxonomy (GTDB): domain Bacteria; phylum Pseudomonadota; class Gammaproteobacteria; order Burkholderiales; family Burkholderiaceae_C; genus Polaromonas. The sequence goes on along the minus strand of MERZ01000139.1, from coordinate 10,144 downwards.
CGGGCGCTCATGGGTTCCGAGTTTCCCCTCGATGAGCAGCGCATCTATGCCCGCAACTTCGAAATGCCGTCCGGCGGGGGCGTCGGCACGGCGCGCGCCATTGCCCACGCCTACAGCGTGTTCGCCACCGGCGGACGGGAACTGCAGCTGCACCCGGAGACGCTGCAGGCGCTGTCGGCACCGGCTTTTCCCCCGACGCACGGCTTTTACGACGAGTGCATGATGGGTGACGGCGTGCAGTTTTCGCTGGGCTTCATGAAGCACTGCCCTGTGTGGACGTTTGGCAGCGAAGGCTCGTTCGGACATCCTGGATCAGGCGGTTCGCTTGGCTTCGCCGATCCGAAGGCCG
>MERZ01000139.1:8797-9777 GCA_001770785.1 Burkholderiales bacterium RIFCSPHIGHO2_12_FULL_61_11 | reverse complement strand
ATCGGCTACGCGTACGTCACCAACCAAATGGGGACATCGCTCACAGGGGACCCGCGGGACCTCGCATTACGAGACGCACTGTACTCAATCGTTCGACCGGCAACATAGGTCATGAATTTCACATAATGAAACTACGGCGCGCGGGATCCCATACGCGAGAGCTTGCCGGCCAGGCCACCCATCCCGGCTCACTGGCGATGCACAATGCCATCCAGGAGACCGCCCACCATGACATCCGCCATCGAACGCTCATTCTCATGTGATGCTTTTCGCTGTGGCATTGCGGCGGCGCGGGGAGATGTGCGCCGACAAGCTGCACGCGGGGAGCGCGCCCCATGAGCGGGCAAACTTTCAGCTGGCAATGCGTCACCACGCAGCCCTGCGAACTGGGCGAGTCGCCGTTCTGGCACCCGCAGGAGCAACGGCTGTACTGGGTGGATATTGCCGGCCGGAAAATCCTGCGCGCCAATGTGTCCACAGGCGCGGTTGAGACCTGGGACCTGCCGGCGGAGCCTGGCTGTATCGCACCTGCCGCCCGTGGCGGTTGGGTCATGGCCCTGCGCCACGGTGTGTTCCGCGCCCGTGAGTGGCGGGGGCCGCTGCAGCACATCGCGACGCTCGATTACGACCCCGCGCAGATGCGCGCCAACGACGGCAAATGCGACGCGCTGGGGCGCTTCTGGATTGGCACCATCGACGAGACGCGCGTGCGCCGCAACGCCGCACTGTATTCGCTGGACTGCCGCGAGGGTCGCACGCCGCTGATCGAGTGCAAGGTCGATCAAACCACGCTCCCCGCCACCACCGCCAACGGCCTGGCCTGGAGTCCTGACGGCCGGACCCTGTACTGGGCCGACACGCCCAGCCACACGATTCGCGCCTGGGACTGGGATGCCAAAAGCAATGCCATGAGCCATGAGCGGGTGTTCCGGCAGTGGCCCGGCAAGCCCGAGGGCTGGCAGCCTGGCATGCCGGGTTAC
>MERZ01000139.1:1825-8767 GCA_001770785.1 Burkholderiales bacterium RIFCSPHIGHO2_12_FULL_61_11 | reverse complement strand
CGACATGGCGGTGCCCGCCCAGTGCCCGACCATGCCGTGCTTTGGCGGAGATGACCTGAAAACGCTGTACCTCACCAGCGCACGCCACGGCCGCCCAGCGGCGGAATTGAAGACCTATCCCCACTCGGGCTACGTGTTCTCGATGCGGGTCGATGTGCCCGGTCTGCCGGTGAATTTCTTTCAAGACTGAGCGATCGGCCGCTTCCTGGAACGGCTTGCCGCAAAAAACCGAACAGGCCCCGTTCAAAAAAATCAACACCAGGAACGCCGGGGGCCCTTACCATTCATTCCATGGTTTCAGACACTGATGTGATGAGTTCTATCGTCGAGCGGGTGCAAAGCGCTGCCGCCACGGGCACGCCGCTGCGCCTGCGTGGAGGCGGCAGCAAGGATTTTTACGGGCAAGCCCTCACCGGGGAAATCCTCGACATGAGCCCCTATGCCGGCGTCATCAGCTACGAGCCCAGCGAGCTGGTCGTCACGGCACGCGCCGGAACAAGGCTGGCCGAGCTGGAAGCCTTGCTGGCCTCCCAGGGCCAATGCCTGCCGTTCGAACCGCCGCATTTTCAACTTCATGGTGCCACGGGCCAGGCCACCGTCGGTGGCATGGTCGCGGCCGGTCTGAGCGGCCCGGCGCGGGCCAGTGTCGGCGGTGTGCGCGATTACATGCTGGGCGCACAGCTGCTCAATGGCCGTGCCGAGTTGCTCACCTTTGGCGGGCAGGTCATGAAAAACGTCGCGGGCTATGACGTGTCGCGCTTGATGGTGGGCGCCATGGGCACGCTGGGCGTCATCACCGAAGTCTCGCTCAAAGTGCTTCCGGTGGCACCCGCCGAGGCCACGCTGGTGTTCGAGCTGGCCCAGAGCCAGGCGCTGGCGCAGCTGCACCGCTGGGGAGGGCAGCCCCTGCCGCTGAACGCCAGCTGCTGGGTCTGCGACGACAGCGATGGCCGCCCCCGCGAGCGGTTGTTCGTGCGCCTGCGGGGTGCCGTCGCCGCGGTGGATTCGGCCTGCGCCCGGATGCTTGCGCAGGCGGGCGGAACGCGCCTGGCCAACGCCCAGGCTGCCGCCGACTGGCAGGCCTGCCGTGACCTGGCGCTGCCGTTTTTTGCCCGCCTTGCTCCAGGCTGCGTGCTGTGGCGACTGAGCGTGGCCCAGACCACCCCGGTGCTGGACTTGCCGTGGCCGCAACTGGTGGAGTGGCACGGTGGCCTGCGCTGGCTTTGGGCACCGCTGGACGCGGCGGCTAGCCTGCGCGACGTGGCAACGAAAGCCGGTGGCCACGCTACTATTTTCGTGGCAGGAGACGCCGTCTCCGCAGGTGCAACCGGGGTATTTTCTCCATTGAAACCGCCGCTGGACTTGATCCACCGCCGCCTCAAGGCCGAGTTTGACCCGGCCGGAATTTTCAATCCGGGCCGCCTGTCCGCTGACTGGTGACGGCCAGCCGGCAAACCAGTAAGAACCATGCAAACCTCACTCGCTCCCGAATATCAAGACACCGCCGACGGCAGCGCGGCCGAAGCGATTTTGCGCAAGTGCGTGCACTGCGGCTTTTGCACCGCCACCTGCCCGACTTACCAGCTGCTTGGCGACGAGCTCGATAGCCCGCGCGGTCGCATTTACCTGATCAAGCAGGTGCTCGAAGGCAGTATGCCGACGCGCAAAACCCAGCTGCACCTGGACCGCTGCCTGACCTGCCGCAATTGCGAAACCACCTGCCCGAGCGGCGTGCAGTACGGCCACCTGGTCGACATCGGGCGCAAGCTGGTCGATGCCAAGGTGCCGCGTCCAATGGCTGAAACAGCGGTGCGCTGGGCGCTGAAAGAGGGCTTGCCTTCAGCGCTGTTTGGCCCCGCCATGAAGTTGGGGCAAAGGGTTCGTGGACTGCTGCCCGCCGCACTCAAGAGCAAGGTGCCCGCCAGGCAGGACGCAGGCGTCTGGCCGAGCGCGCCACACCCCCGCAAAATGCTGATGCTGGCCGGCTGCGTGCAGCCCTCCATGAGCCCCAACATCAACAGCGCTACGGCACGCGTGCTGGATGCCGCCGGGATTCAGGTCGTGCTGGCGGCCAGGGCCGGATGCTGCGGCGCGGTCAAGTTTCACCTGAACGACCAGGAAGGCGGCAAGCTTGAGATGCGCGTCAACATCGACGCCTGGTGGCCGCTTGTCGAAGCCGGTGTCGAGGCCATCGTGATGAACGCCTCGGGCTGCGGCGTCACGGTGAAGGAATATGGCCACATTCTCAGGGACGACCCGGCTTATGCCGAAAAAGCCGCGCGCATCAGCGAACTCACCCGCGACCTGAGCGAACTGCTGCCCGAACTGGTGGCTCAGTTGCGTGGCAAGGTCTCTGCCACAGCAGGGCAGATTGCCTTTCACCCGCCCTGCACCCTGCAGCACGGCCAGCAACTGCGCGGCGGCGTTGAAAAGCACCTGGGCGAACTGGGCTTTGACATCAAGGCCGCCAGCTGCGAAGCGCATTTGTGCTGCGGCTCGGCAGGCACCTACTCGGTACTTCAGCCCAAAATCGCCTATGAGCTGCGCGACCGCAAGTTGGCGAATCTGGCCGAGATGGCGCCTGAAGTGATCGTGTCGGCCAACATTGGCTGCATCACGCATCTGCAGAGCGGCACCGCCACGCCGGTGCGGCATTGGGTGGAAGTGCTGGACGAGGCGCTGGCGAAGGCATAGCCCGTAGTCAAGGTGGTTGACGCCATTCGCTTTGGTGTCTTGGTCACCTTGTGCTTAAGAACTGGACCATATTGATGGATCAAGGCTCAGAGTCGATTACTGCACTTGCCGCGTACGCCAATATCGTCTCTTTCATCTGCACGAGGGCAGGGTCCTCCAGCAGCGTTGCCCTGCACCAGAGGTAGATGTTGCGCGGCTTCGGCTTGACAGGCAATGCCAGTTCCACCAGCGGGAAATGGGACTGCAGCAAGCGCACGGGATAGTGCGGCAGCACGGACAGGTGCCGCCCTTCGGACAGGATGCGCAGCAGCATGAAGGCCTCCCCCAGCACGGTGATATCGGTGCGCTGCTGCCCACGCCCGCGCTGGTGAGCATCTCGCGCACGTCCTGATCGAACGGTGACGCCGTGCCCAGGCTGATCCATCCCTGATCGTCCGCGTCCCCCGGGCCCAGTGCTCTCTTTGCCGCCAGCGGATGGGCTGCGCCGCAGAACACGCCCAGATCGTCCTTGACCAGCACAAAGCGTTCGATGCCCGGCGGCGGCCGGTCCAGCCAGGAGGGTGCAATCACCAGGTCGTACCGGCCATCGACCAGTTGCTCCACCAGTAAATGGGGGCGGTCGCTCTGCACGGTCAGTGCGATGCCCGGATAACGCTGCAACAGTTCCCGGGTCAAGCCCGGCAGCAGTCCGGCCCCGACGATCGGGCCCGTGCCCAGGCGTACCTGATGCTTCAGGCCACTGCGGTGGCGGGCACTGACTTCGACTGCATCCTTGAGCCGGCGGGTGATCGCCCTTCCTTCGCGCGCCAGCATTTCGCCCAGCGGGGTGCTGCGCACGCCAAAGCGGCTGCGCTCGAACAGCGTGCCCCCGGCCTGCATTTCCAGCGTCTGCATGTTGTGGGTGAGGGTGGGCTGGGTCAGGTGCAGATGGCGGCTGGCCTGCGTGATCGACCCTTTTTCAAGAATGGTGGCCAGTTGAACCAGATGACGCGGGTCCATAGATATTTTTTAGTTCAAGTGGAGATATTTCAATTTTACAAATACATGGTGGCAACTTAAACTCTGCAACAACTTCCCTGATACCCAAGACACACCTGCGCCAACCCCATGAAGCCCAATCTCATCTACATCGTTTCGGACGACCTCGGATACGCCGACCTGGGCTGCTATGGGGGGCGGGAGGCCCAGTTTGGTCCGGTCTCTCCACACATCGATGCGCTGGCGGCTGGTGGCCTGCGATTTACCGAAGGCTACGCCAACTCCCCCGTCTGCTCCCCGACGCGGTTCGCCCTGATGACGATGCGCTACCAGTACCGCCTGCGCGGTGGCATGGAGGAGCCCATCAACAGCCGCAGCAAAGGCAGCACTACGCTTGGCCTGCCCACGGACATTCCCACCTTGCCCTCACAACTGCGCGAGGCCGGCTATGCCACCGCCCTGATCGGCAAGTGGCACCTCGGCTACCCGCCGGCTTTCGGTCCGCTGCGCTCTGGCTACGACGAGTTCTTCGGCATCATGGCCGGCGGGGTGGACTACTTCACCCATTGCTCCGGCAAGGGCGACCACGATTTGTACATCGGTGAAGAGTCGCACCGCGAGGTCGGCTACCTGACCGATGTGCTGTCGCAGCGCGCCGTGGACTATGTGCAGCGCATGGCCCCACAGGCCAAGGAAGGCAAGCCCTTCTTTCTGAGCCTGCACTACACCGCGCCACACTGGCCCTGGGAAACGCGCGACGATGCGCACATCACAGCAGACGTTGCGAACAACCTCTTCCATCTGGACGGCGGCAACATCCACAGCTATCGCCGCATGATCCACCACATGGACGAGGGCATCGGAAATCTGGTCGCGACGCTGCATGAGCAGGGCCTGCTGGACAACACCCTCATCGTCTTTACCAGCGACAACGGCGGCGAGCGCTTCTCCGACAACTGGCCCCTGGTCGGCGGCAAGATGGACCTGACCGAAGGCGGTATCCGCGTGCCCTGGATCGCCCACTGGCCCGCCGCCATTCCGGCCGGTTCGACGAGCCAGCAGCACTGCATGACCATGGACTGGTCAGCCACCTTGCTGGAGCTCGGCGGCGGCCAGCCGCATCCGGACTATCCCATCGATGGCGTGTCGCTCAGCGAGGTGCTGCGCAATCCGGACCATGACTTCGAGCGCCCGTTGTACTGGCGCATGAACCACCGCCAGCAGCGCGCCATGCGCCAGGGCAACTGGAAATACCTCAAGGTTGACGAGCACGAATACCTGTTCGACATCGCCACGGATGCGAGGGAGCGCGCCAATCTGGCGCAGCGCCAGCCGGAACGCTTCCGGGCCATGCGCGAAGCCTGGCTGGCCTGGAACGCGAGTGTTCCCGCTATCCCGCAAGACGCTGCCGTCAGCCTGGGCTACTCCGCCAAGGACCTGCCCCAGCGCTGAAGCCAGGCCGCAACCCCGATCCGCATTCACTTACCGTGGACCACGTCCACAGCCATTCAAAGGAGACAAAAAATGATGTTCAGAAACTTTACGTCCAGGCCTGCAGCCATGCTCATGGGCCTACTCACCTTGGCGACCCCCTGGGCTCAGGCGCAGAACTGGCCGGAAAAACCGATCAAGCTGCTGGCGCCATCCACCGCTGGCGGCCCGCCGGACGTCTATGCGCGTGCGCTCGCCGATCACCTGGCCAAGGCACTGGGCCAGCCCGTCATCGTGGAAAACATGCCTGCTGTCGGCGGCATGATCGCCGCGCAATCCATCATGCGTGCGCCCGCTGACGGCTACACCCTGCTGGTCAACACTGCCGGCATGATGACCATCACCCCGAATGCCAATGCCATGGCCAAGTACAAGGGTGCTGATTTCACGCAGATCTGCCAGGGGGTCGAGGCCGCATTGGTGCTGGCCAGTCACCCCAGTATTGGAGCGAAGAACTTTAACGAACTGTCCCAGCGGATCAAGGAGCAGAAGACACCTCCGACCTATTCATCCTACTCACCCGGCTCGCCCGCCCACTTTCTTGGTTACCAGTTAAGCGAAGCCCTGAAGACCGAGATGATGCACATACCCTACAAGAGCAGCCCGCAACAGATCAACGACATGCTGGGTGGTGTGGCTCCGCTGGGCTTTGTGCAGATTGCCACAGCCAGCCCTCACATCAAGGCCGGTAAACTGGTGGCCTATGCCACGACCGCCGAACAGCGTTCGCCGCAGTTGCCGGATGTGCCCACCGTGGCCGAAGTCGGTCTGCCGCAACTGACCACCACGGTCTGGTTTGGCCTGTCCGGGCCCAGAAATCTTCCTGCACCTATCGTCAAACGGTTGACAGAAGCGCATCAGCAGATTAGCAACTCCCCGGAATTCAAGGCTCGCATGGCGAGTGCCAGCCTGAGCGTCTCGCAGGACATCTGCGGCGATAGATTCCTTAGCAAGATGAATCAGGAGACCGAGCGTTGGGCACGCATCGTGAAGGCGACCGGGTTTGTGGTCGGCAACTGATCTCGGATACATATGGAGTTGCGCCTGAGTTAGCACCATGGCCAGGGCCGTGCAGCAGTGCCGCATCAAGCAGCCAGCGCAGCCTCGATGTCCTGCGCCATCTGCTGGGGCGCAGTTTGCGGCGCATAGCGTTTGATGACCTCGCCATCTCTGCCGATCAGAAATTTGGTGAAGCTCCATTTGATGACCTTGCTGCCCAGCAGTCCTGGTGCTTCGGACGATAACCACTTGTACAGCGGGTGCGCGGCCGGGCCGTTGACATCGATCTTGCCCATCATCGGAAAACTCACGCCATAGTTGACCTGACAAAATTCGGCGATTGCGCCGTCATTGCCGGGGTCTTGCTCGCCAAACGGGTTGCACGGAAAGCCCAGCACGGCCAGCCCCCTGCGCGCATAGCTTTTGTGAAGTTCTTCCAGACCGCCGAACTGCGGGGTGAAGCCGCACTGGCTGGCGGTATTCACGATCAGCATCACCTTGCCCTTGAATGCAGACAGCGCAACGTCCTTGCCGTTGATCTGGCGAGCTTGAAAATCGTAAACTGAGGGCGTCTTCGTGGCTGGGCTCCTGAGGTCAATCTCTGCTAGGTTGGGTCAGGGTGATTTTCCGTCGCTCGGCCCATTGCCCGCAGGCGCCATGGCCGCCAGCACGGCGGCCAGCACAATCAGGCTGCCGCCCAGCAGGATGCGCGGGCTGAACTGGGCGGCGCCCAGGGCCGCAGCCGAGCCACTGGCAAAGAGGATTTCCGTCAGCATCACA
>MERZ01000139.1:175-1813 GCA_001770785.1 Burkholderiales bacterium RIFCSPHIGHO2_12_FULL_61_11 | reverse complement strand
GCGGAAGGCCCGCGGCCTGCAAAGCGGGGCCGGGCACCAGTTGCTGCTGCATGCCCAGCTGCGCCGCCGCCGTGGCCATCAGGCCGCCGCCGCCGAACATGGCCAGCATGCGCGAGGCGCTCGGCGTGTGGCCGTATTTGCGCAGCAGGGCATTGGTCACGGCAAAGCTGAAGCCTCCCATGATGGCGAGCCAGTCGGCGCGGTCCTGCGGCACCGGCCAGGGGGAACCGGGGCTTTTCAGCACCACCAGCACGCCTGTCATGGCCAGCAGCAGCCGCAGCAGCGACGCCCTTGTCGGCTTTTCTCCCAGCAGCACCCAGGCCACCAGCACCGACCAGGCCGGCATCAGGTAAAACAGCAGCACCACCCGCACCACGTCACCCACCGTCACGGCCCAGTTGAAGCCGACATTGGTCAGACCCGCCGCCAGCGCCAGCAGGCACAGCTGGGGATAGGCAACGAAGCCGCGCCAGGCGTTGAAGTGCCGCGCCAGCAGGCCGGCAAAAACCAGCAGGTAGACCAGCGCGGTGGCCCATAGCGGATGCAGGCCATGGCCCTGCAGCTGCCGCAGCGGCCACCAGGAAACGCCCCAGACGAAGGCATTGAGCACCAGCGCGCCGGCGGCCACGGTGGTGACGCGCCTCTGGGTGGCGCGCGTTGCGTCAAGCAAGGGCATCAATGCGGTTTGTCGCTGCGCGCGACGCTCAGCAAGTGGTCCAGCTGCTCTTTGAACTTGATGCAGTTGCTCTTGTGCCAGCGCTGGATCAGCCACATGAAAGCGATGACGACCAGCCCAAAGGCGGTGATGGCGCCAAAGGCCGAAAGGCCCATCCCGGTGGAAAGGCTGTAGAACGCCCCCAGGCCCAGGATGCAGGCCTGTTCGTTGAAGTTCTGCACGGCAATCGAGCGCCCCGCGCCCATCAGGTTGTGCCCGCGGTGCTGCAGCAGCGCGTTCATGGGAACCACCAGAAAACCGCCCAGGCCACCCAGCAGGATCAGGAAGGGCGCGGCCAGCCAGACATTGCTGATGAAATTCATCAAAACAATCAGCACACCCATGGCAATGCCCAGCGGCATCACGCTGGTTGCGTGCTCCAGGCGCATGCGCATCGAGGCCAGCACCGCCCCCACCGCCGTGCCAATCGCCACCACGCCCACCAGCGAAGACGCTTGCGTGGTGCTATAGCCCAGGGCCGCCGCACTCCAGGCCAGCACGATGTAGCGCAGGTTGCCCGAGACACCCCAGAACAGCGTGGTCGTGGCCAGCGAGATCTGGCCCAGCTTGTCGCGCCACAGCGCTGCGTTGCAGTTCCAGAAATCGGGCAGCAGCTCGAGCTTGTTGCGCGGCATGGGCCGCATTTCAACGCCGGTGTTAGGGATGCGCGTGTTGAACCAGGCGGCAATAACGTAGATCAGGATGAGCACCGCTATCGCTGCTTCGGGGGCGGTGTCAATGCCGGTGTTGATGATGGGAAAGTCAAATGAAAGCAGCAGAGGAGCCACTGTATGGCCGACCAGCTGGCCGCCCAGCAGCACCCCCAGAATGATTGAGGAAATCGTCAATCCTTCGATCCAGCCATTGGCCTTGACCAGTTTCGAGGCCGGCAGCAGTTCAGTCAGGATGCCGTATTGGGCGGG
>MERZ01000139.1:0-153 GCA_001770785.1 Burkholderiales bacterium RIFCSPHIGHO2_12_FULL_61_11 | reverse complement strand
CCGACAATGGCGTACGCCAGCAAGGGGTGCGAGCCGAACAGCATCATCAGGCAGCCGATGATCTTGATGGCATTGCTCGCAAACATGACCTGGCCCTTGGGCCGCGCATCGGCAAACGCTCCCACGAAAGGCGCCAGTACCACGTAAAACAGC
>MERZ01000138.1 GCA_001770785.1 Burkholderiales bacterium RIFCSPHIGHO2_12_FULL_61_11 | reverse complement strand
TTATGTACTTGACCAGGACGTGCACTATTGCATCAATACAGCCGCACGAGTGCTGCTTGCACTGTGCGAAAACATTCGGGGCGCACTCGCTGTAGTGAAGCCACGGATCGAAATCCTGACGGCGGAGAACCTTACCTGACGTCGGCAAAGGGAGTTTTACCAGAATTTGAGGAGACGGAGATGAACCAGAGTATCAGAAGGATGAGTGCGGCATTGGCGGTGGCGAGCCTACTGGGTCTGAGTGCGGGAACGGCGCAGGCGCAGGGCAAATCGCTGACTTTATGCTGGGCGGCATGGGACCCGGCCAATGCGCTGGTCGAATTGTCGAAGGACTTCACCGCCAAGAGCGGGGTGCAGATGAAATTCGAATTCGTGCCGTGGCCGAATTACGCCGACCGGCTGCTCAACGAGCTGAACTCGCACGGCAAGTTGTGCGACGTTCTGATCGGCGACAGCCAATGGATCGGCACCGCGGCCACCGAAGGGCACTATGTCGAGCTGACCGACTTCTTTGCCAAGAGCAATATCAAGATGGCCGACTTCATGGACGCCACGGTCGAAGGGTATTCGACCTGGCCGAAAGGATCGAAACACTACTGGGCCTTGCTGGCGATGGGCGACGCGGTGGCGTGGACCTATCGCAAGGACTGGTTCGCCCGTGCCGACCTGCAAAAGGAATACAAGGCGAAATATGGCCGCGACCTGGCGCCGCCGGCGACCTGGAAAGAGCTGAAGGAAATCGGCCAGTTCTTCCAGGGCCGCAGCATCGACGGCAAGAAAGTGTACGGCACGGCGTTATACACCGAACGCGGCTCGGAAGGCATCACCATGGGCGTCACCAGCGTCATGTATTCCGATGGCATGAAGTACGACAACCCGAAGAAGCCGTATGACATGCAAGGCTACATCAACGGTCCCGGCGCGGTCGAAGGCTTGAAGTTCTACAAGGAGTTGTACGACTGCTGCACGCCGCCCGGCCACTCGAATGCCTACATGACCGAAAACCTGGATGCGTACAAATCAGGCCAGGTCGCGATGCAAATGAACTTCATCGCGTTCTTCCCCGGCATCGCCAAGGATCCGGCGGTCGGCGGCGAGAAGACCGGCTTCTTCCCGATGCCGAAGGGCTCGAAGATCGCCGCCGCGCAGCTCGGCGGGCAAGGCATGTCGGTGGTCAAGTACTCCGACAAGAAGGAACTGGCGCTCGACTACATCAAGTGGTTCGCGCAGCCGGCGGTGCAGCAGAAGTGGTGGGAAATGGGCGGCTTCTCGACCGCCAAGGCAGTCACCGGCGCACCGGGCTTCCTGAAGAGCGCGTCGTATGCGCCGGTGTTCGCGGATTCGATGAAGATCGTGATGGACTTCTGGGCCGAGCCGACCTACGCG
>MERZ01000137.1 GCA_001770785.1 Burkholderiales bacterium RIFCSPHIGHO2_12_FULL_61_11 | reverse complement strand
CCGCTGCCCGGTCGCTGGTTCGCCTTGACCGCAGCGAAGAATTGAAGGCCTCCTGAAGACGCCAGGTGAATGGCTACCAGGAGCGCGCCCCGGGCCGGGCAATGCAACTGCAGGTTGACTCCGGTCAACTCGCGCAGGGCGACCCGCGGCTGCTCAAGCAGGTGCTCGACAACTTGCTGGGCAATGCCTGCTATTAGATCTGCAGCACAGTTGCCGCCTCAGCGAACCAGCAGAACGGGCACTTTGCCGCTCGCCAGCACCCGGGTGGCTACCGAACCCATCACCAGGTTGCCCAGCGCGCCATGCCCGTGCGAGCCCATGATGACCAGGTCGAACTTGCCGTCGTCGGCAAATTGGGCGATGGTTTCGCCAGCCGGCCCCACTTTCCAGCAGCTCTCGGCATTGATCCCGTGGCGCGTCAGAAATTTGGACACGGGGGCAATAATCTTTTCGGCTTCTTCCGCGTAATAGCCATCCATGACCTCCTTGCCCACTACCGCGCGCGCCCGCGGCGGCAAGGCCGGCTGGACCGTGAGGATGGTGTAGTCATTGGTGGCGACGCCAAACAACTCTTCATGCGTGCTCAGGTAGGCCAGCATTTTCTTGGTGTAATCGCTGCCATCAACAGCCAGAAGAATCTTCATGGGGGGCTCCTCTTGAAAAACTGTAGTTTATCCGGTGGCACGGCCGCGCACTAGAGCGAATGAAAATAAGGGCGCCGGATCAAGCCTCCAGCTTGATGCAAAGCGACTCGCGAAAAGTCGCCTGCTCCCCCTTGCGCGCATAGCCCAGCGGGTTGGCCACGACGCGGCAGCCGTGCTTCACGTAGTCGACGGGCCAATGCAAATGGCCATGCAGCCACAGCGTGGCCAGCGGCAGCAACTCGTCCAGTGAATTGCAAAAACCCGCAGTGCCGGGTGTGAGTCCGTACCTGGGGTCGGCGCTGAGAAGGCTGGGCGCAAAATGCGTTATCGCCACCGTTGGGCCTTCAAACGGCGCGGCCAGCGCCTGCCGTAGCCAGCGCTGGCTTTTCAGGCCTTCCTCTCGCACTTCTTCGGCCAGCATGGGCTGGCCCTGGCGAAAGGAATGGTTTTTGTTCAGGTAAAAATTGGCGGCGCGAAAGGCTTTTTCGCGCTCCTTGAGCTGTTCGCCCAGCGTGATGTCTCCCGCCCGCGCTTTTTCGGTGCTCAGTCCATCGAAGTCTGTCCAGAGTGTGCTGCCCACAAAGCGCACACCCTGCAGCAGCACGGTCTCCTGCTCCAGCCAGACCAGACCCAGGCGCTCACAGGTGTCGCGCAACCGCACCCGGGTGGCGTCAAATTCCAGTCCGTCATACTCGTGATTGCCGGGAATAAACAACACCGGGGTCGGCCAGAGCGCGCCGCCGCACTCCACCGGCAGCGGAGAAAACCGCCCCAAGCCAAAGTCGGCGACATTCAGGCGGCTCAGCAGCGAGCCGTTCTGGTAGGAGCCGATGTCACCGGCCAGCACTAGCAGGTCGGCGTCAGGCAAGGGCTTCGCCTGGAAGTGCGGATCGGCTTCGAGGTGAAGGTCAGAGAGAAGCTGGATCTTCATGCCGTGATTGTGCGGGAAGACACGGTTTGTGGTGGCTCTGCGTTCGGCCAGTGATCTCGTTGAAAACGC
>MERZ01000136.1 GCA_001770785.1 Burkholderiales bacterium RIFCSPHIGHO2_12_FULL_61_11 | reverse complement strand
TTGGTCGTGCCCTGATGACGCACCCGGAGCTGATCGTCCTCGACGAGGCCACTGAAGGCCTGGCACCGCGGATCGTGGCTGATATCTGGCGCGTGATCGGGGAGATTCGCTCGAGCGGCATCGCCACGCTCATCGTCGATCGTGATTACCGCAAGGTGCTGGCGCGGTCGGATCACGCCCTTGTGCTGCAAAAGGGCCAGGTGGTGCTGCACGGTACGGCTGACGAAGTGGCTAAAAGCCCGGCCTTGTCGGGCTACCTGGGCGTCTGACGGTTCACCTGAGCCTCGATCGCCCGGGTGCTGCGATTTCGCTGTGCCATGGTTTGCTCCATCATTCAGGCTGGAACATACGCTCATTCCTGGTTGGGAAGACAGGCGCAGATCAGGCTCACGCCACGTTGGACAAACTTTGGACCAACGGGCGCCTTCAATGAAGGCAAAATGAGGCCCATGAAATCTCTCCAAGGCATTCGCGTTCTCGATTTGTCCCGCATTCTCGCGGGCCCGTGGTGTACCCAAACGCTGGCCGACCTGGGCGCCGATGTCATCAAGATCGAGCGACCCGGCAGCGGCGATGACACCCGCACCTGGGGCCCGCCGTTCTTGAGAGACGAGCAAGGCGCGGAGACGCAGGAAGCGGCCTACTACCTCGGCACCAATCGCAACAAACGCTCGGTCACCTGCGACATTGGCAAGCCGGCCGGCCAGGCCCTGATCCGCGAGCTGGCCATGCACTGCGCCGTGTTTGTCGAGAACTTCAAGGTCGGCGACATGGCACGCTACGGGCTTGATTACGACTCGATCAAAGCTATCAACCCGCGCCTGGTTTATTGCTCGATCACCGGCTTTGGCCAGAACGGGCCCTACGCCGACCGCGCCGGCTACGACTACGCGATTCAGGGCATGGGCGGCTTGATGAGCATCACCGGCGAGCGCGATGACCTGGGTGGCGGACCGCAAAAAGTCGGCGTGGCCGTGGCCGATTTGATGACCGGCATGTACGCGACCGTGGCCATTCTCGCCGCCCTGCGGCACGCCGAAAAAACCGGCGAAGGTCAGCAAGTGGACATGGCGCTGCTCGACACACAAGTGGCCATGCTCGCCAATCAGGGCGCCAACTATCTGGTGAGCGGGAAAGTTCCTCAACGCGTCGGCAACGCGCATCAAAACATCGTTCCCTACCAGGTGTTTGAAGTGGCGCCTGCGGCGGGCGGCAGCAAGGACCATCTCATTCTGGCCGTCGGCAACGATGCCCAATACGTGAAATTCTGCAACATCGCCAATATTCCCGAGTTGGGCGTGAATCCGCTGTTTGCCAAAAACCGCGATCGCGTACTCAACCGCGGCCAGCTGGTGCCGATTCTCGAAGCCGTGATGAAAACCCGGGGCAAGGCCGACTGGCTGGCCGCACTGGAAGCGGCCAAAGTGCCGTGCGGCGCCATCAACAACCTGGCCGAGGTATTTGCCGACCCGCAAATCGCAGCGCGCGACATGGTCACGCACTGGCAACATCCTTTCAAAAACGATCTGCCGCTGGTGGCCAGCCCCATCAAGCTCAGTGTCACGCCGGTGCGTACCGATCTGCCGCCGCCGCTGCTGGGCCAGAACACCGACGAAGTGTTGCGCGGCGTGCTGAACTACTCCAATGCGCAATTGGCTGAGCTGAAACAAAAAGAGGTGATCTGATGGCAGATTTTGTGTTGGGCATGGCGCCTGATCCGTCGGCACGCCAATGCGAGAGCCGCTGGCAGCACTGACACCGGGCTGTGCGCGGCCAACCCCACGCTGGCAAGCCTTCAGCGGACCAGCTTGAACAACGCCATTCCTTCGTCATGGGTCAGGACAATCTCTGGAGCAACTCGCATCAATATACAAGAGCCATATTTGTCCTAGACTTTCCAAACCGGCCCAGCATCAGTCGGCGCAACCTGGTCGCCAAAAAAAAGCCCCACACCTTGATGAGATGTGGGGCTTGACGCTTTTCAAGGCGTCAGGAGATCGTCGGGCTCACTCCGTGGCAGCGCTGTCGCCGTCGGATTCAGCCGGTACGGCGAGTGCTTCGAGCTCGGCCGCTTCGGCCTCGGCAATGGCATGGCGCTCGGCGTCGTCCATCAGGTCCTTGGCCTTGCGGGCCTCATGGTAGGCCATGCCGGTACCGGCAGGAATCAGCCGCCCAACGATCACATTTTCTTTCAGACCGCGCAGCTCGTCGCGCTTGCCCATGATGGCAGCCTCGGTGAGCACGCGGGTGGTTTCCTGGAAGGAAGCCGCGGAAATGAACGAATCGGTCGACAGCGACGCCTTGGTAATACCGAGCAGCAGGTTGCTGAAGGTAGCGGGAATTTTGCCTTCGGCGCGCAAGGCGTCATTGACATCGAGCAGGGCTGAGCGTTCGACCTGTTCACCGGCGATGTAGCTGGAATCGCCGACGTTTTCGACGACCACACGGCGCAGCATCTGGCGAACAATCACTTCAATGTGCTTGTCGTTGATCTTCACGCCCTGCAAGCGGTAAACGTCCTGCACCTCGTCGACGATGTAGCGGGCCAGCTCGGCCACGCCCAGCAAACGCAAGATGTCTTGCGGGTCGGCCGGGCCGTCCACAATCGATTCGCCCTTGTTCACCACCTGGCCTTCATGCACCAGAATGTTCTTTTCCTTGGGCACCAGGTCTTCCCAGACCTTGCCTTCCAGATCGGTGATCTGCAGGCGAACCTTGCCTTTGGTCTCCTTGCCGAACGACACGGTACCGGTCATCTCGGCCAGCGTGCCCTTGTCTTTCGGCGTGCGGGCTTCGAACAGCTCGGCCACACGCGGCAGACCGCCGGTAATGTCGCGGGTTTTCTGGCCTTCGACCGGAATACGCGCCAGCACTTCGCCGGGGCCCACGTCCTGGCCGTCACGCACCTGAACCAGGGCACCGATCTGAAAGCCAATCGTCACCGGGTGATCGGTGCCAGGAATCTTGACTTCGTTGCCGCTGGCGTCAGTCAGCTTGACGTGCGGGCGAATGACCTTGGTCGCGCCGCGGTGCTTCGGATCGATTACCACCAGGGTGGAAAGGCCGGTCACGTCGTCAACCTGCCTGGCCACGGTCACGCCTTCTTCCACATTCTCGAAGACCACCTTGCCGGCGTATTCGGTAATGATGGGGCGTGTCAGGGGATCCCAGTTGGCCAGAATGACGCCAGCCTTGACTTGCTGGTCGGCCTTGACGGTTAGCGTCGCGCCGTAAGGCACCTTGTGACGTTCACGCTCACGGCCATGTTCGTCATGAATGACGATCTCGCCGGAACGGGCAATCACGACCAGGTCGCCCTTGGTGTTGGTCACATAGCGCATCGGCGCGTTGAAACCGATCACGCCATTGGACTTGGCTTCAACGCTGGAGGCAATCGCGGCGCGCGACGCGGCACCACCAATGTGGAAAGTGCGCATGGTCAGCTGTGTGCCGGGCTCACCGATTGACTGAGCGGCGATGATGCCGACGGCTTCACCGATGTTGATCAGGCCACCGCGACCGAGGTCACGGCCATAGCACTTGGCGCACAGGCCAAAGCGGGTTTCGCAGGTCAGCGCGGTGCGCACCTTGACTTCGTCGACACCTTGCGCTTCGAGCTCCTCGATCAGGTCTTCGTCCAGCACGACGCCGGCTGGGGCCAGCACCGAGCGATTCTCGGGGTGCAGAATGTCTTCAGAGGTCGTGCGGCCGAGAATGCGGTCGCGCAGCGACTCGATGACCTCGCCGCCCTCGAGGATGGCGCGCATCAGCGAACCATCAGGCGTGCCGCAATCTTCCTCGGTTACCACCAGATCCTGCACCACGTCGCACAAGCGCCGCGTCAGGTAACCGGAGTTGGCCGTTTTCAGCGCCGTGTCGGCCAGACCCTTGCGGGCACCGTGGGTGGAGATGAAGTACTCCAGCACGTTCAGGCCTTCGCGGAAGTTCGCGGTAATCGGCGTTTCGATGATGGAGCCGTCAGGCTTGGCCATCAAGCCGCGCATGCCGGCCACCTGGCGAATCTGCGCTGGCGAGCCGCGGGCACCGGAGTCGGCCATCATGTAGATGGAATTGAACGATTCCTGCTCAACGTCATTGCCGTGGCGGTCAACGACCTTTTCTTTCGACAGCTGGGCCATCATGCCCTTGGCGACATCGTCGCCTGACTTGCCCCAGATGTCCACCACCTTGTTGTAGCGCTCACCGGCCGTCACCAGACCGGAGATGTACTGCTGCTCGATCTCCTTGACTTCCTTCTGGGCCCGCGCAATGATCTCGGTTTTTTCCCTGGGCACCAGCATGTCTTCGATACAGATCGAGATACCGGCCTTGGTCGCCAGACGGAAGCCCGCTTGCAGCAACTTGTCGGCAAACACCACGGTTTCCTTCAAGCCGCACTTGCGGAAGGACACGTTGATGAGCTTGGAGATTTCCTTTTTCTTCAAGGCCTTGTTGATATTGGAAAATGGCAGGCCCTTGGGCAGGATTTCGGACAGCAGCGCGCGCCCGCCCGTGGTCTCCCACAGCTTGATCGATGGCTCAAACTCGCCGTTCTCCTTGTCCTTGGTCCACTCGGTCAGGCGCACGCTGATGCGGGCGTGCAGGTCAAGCTCACCTGCATCAAAGGCGCGGCGAACTTCACCGGTATCGGCAAACAACAGCCCTTCACCCTTGCCATTTGTAATTTCTCGGGTCGTGTAGTACAGACCCAGCACCACGTCTTGCGAGGGCACAATCGACGGCTCGCCGTTGGCCGGGAACAGGATGTTGTTCGAAGCCAGCATCAAGGTGCGGCATTCCATCTGCGCTTCCACCGACAGCGGCACGTGAACGGCCATCTGGTCGCCGTCAAAGTCGGCATTGAAAGCCGAGCAGACCAGCGGGTGCAGCTGGATCGCCTTGCCTTCGATCAGGATCGGCTCAAAGGCCTGAATACCCAAGCGGTGCAGCGTAGGCGCACGGTTGAGCATGATCGGGTGCTCTTTGATGACCTCTTCCAGGATGTCCCACACCACCGGGGTGCCGGTTTCGACTTCTTTCTTGGCAGCCTTGATGGTGGTGGCAATGCCACGCACTTCGAGCTGGGCGAAGATGAAAGGCTTGAACAGTTCGAGCGCCATCAGCTTGGGCAAACCGCACTGGTGCAGCTTGAGCGTCGGGCCCACGGTAATCACCGAGCGACCCGAATAGTCGACGCGTTTGCCCAGCAAGTTCTGGCGGAAACGGCCCGACTTGCCCTTGATCATGTCGGCCAGCGACTTGAGCGCGCGCTTGTTGGCGCCCGTCATGGCTTTGCCACGGCGGCCGTTGTCAAGCAGCGAATCGACCGCTTCTTGCAGCATGCGCTTTTCGTTGCGCGCAATGATTTCGGGCGCCTTGAGTTCGAGCAAACGGCGCAGACGGCTGTTGCGGTTGATGACGCGGCGGTACAGGTCGTTCAGGTCAGACGTGGCAAAGCGGCCACCGTCCAGCGGCACCAGTGGCCGAAGATCGGGCGGCAGCACGGGCAGCACGTCGAGCACCATCCAGCCGGGCTTGATGCCGGACTTCTTGAAGCCCTCCATCAATTTCAGGCGCTTGGCGTTTTTCTTGATCTTGATTTCGGAACCGGTCAGGTCGTTGCGCAGCTTGTCGATTTCAACGTCGAGATCGAGGCCTTCGAGCAGGTCCTTGATGCCTTCGGCGCCCATCTTGGCGGTGTACTCGTCGCCGTATTCCTTGCGCTTGGCATCGTAATCGTCTTCCGACATGATGCTGAATTTCTTCAGCGGGGTCATGCCGGGGTCGGTCACCACGTAAGCTTCAAAATACAGCACGCGCTCGATGTCGCGCAGTGTCATGTCAAGCACCAGGCCCAAACGCGACGGCAGTGACTTCAGGAACCAGATGTGCGCGCAGGGAGCGGCCAGGTCGATGTGACCCATGCGCTCGCGCCGAACCTTGGTTTGCGTGACTTCAACGCCGCACTTCTCGCAGATGACACCGCGATGCTTGAGACGCTTGTACTTGCCGCACAGGCATTCGTAGTCCTTGATGGGGCCAAAAATCTTGGCGCAAAAAAGACCGTCCCGCTCAGGCTTGAACGTGCGGTAGTTGATGGTTTCAGGCTTTTTGACTTCGCCGAAAGACCATGAACGGATCTTCTCGGGCGAGGCCATGCCGATCTTGATGGCATCGAAATGCTCATCCGGCGTAAATTGCTTGAACAGGTCGAGTAATGATTTCATGAGTTAAATCCTTTTCTTTCCTGCTGAATTAACCGCGTTCCAGCTCGATATCGATACCGAGCGAGCGAATTTCCTTGACCAGCACGTTGAACGACTCAGGCATGCCTGCCGTAATGGCGTGCTCGCCCTTGACGATGCTTTCGTACACCTTGGTGCGACCCACCACGTCGTCAGACTTGACGGTGAGCATTTCCTGCAGCGTGTAGGCGGCGCCATAGGCTTCCAGCGCCCAGACCTCCATCTCGCCGAAACGCTGGCCACCGAATTGCGCCTTGCCGCCCAGCGGCTGCTGCGTGACCAGGCTGTAGGGGCCGGTTGAGCGGGCATGCATCTTGTCATCCACCAGGTGGTGCAGCTTCAGGAAGTGCATATAGCCCACGGTGGTGGTGCGCTCGAACGGGTCACCGGTGCGACCGTCATACAGCTGGGCCTGGGTACGCGTTGCCGTCAGGCCCTTGGCCTGGGCAATATTGTCCGGGTAAGCCAGCTGCAGCATGGTCATGATGTCCGCTTCCGAGGCGCCATCGAACACCGGCGTGGCGAAAGGCACGCCGCTGGTCATGTTGCGGGCCATTGCCAGGAGGTCCTCATCGGACAAGGAGTCCAGGTCCTCGGTGCGGCCCGACTTGTTATAGATCTTGTCCATGAACTGCCGCAGTTCGGCCACTCTGGCCTCGGCCTGCAGCATGTCGCCAATCCGCCGGCCCAAGCCTTTGGCGGCCCAGCCCAGGTGGACCTCGAGCACCTGCCCCACGTTCATGCGCGAAGGCACGCCCAATGGGTTGAGAACGATGTCGCACGGCGTGCCGTCGGCCATGTGGGGCATG
>MERZ01000135.1 GCA_001770785.1 Burkholderiales bacterium RIFCSPHIGHO2_12_FULL_61_11 | reverse complement strand
TCGTCGAAAAAAGCGGGTTCATGGATTGCCACACTACGTTCGCAATGACAGACGGTTCATGGAGAGGAGCGAAGCGACGCGGCAATCGCAATGACGCAGCCTCCGATTCGTCATCGCGAGCGCAGCGCGGCGATCCATCGTCGAGAAGGCGGGGCCATGGATTGCCGCGCTGCGCTCGCAATGACGCAGACTACTCTGGATTGCCGCGCTGCTGTCATTGCGAGGAACGAAGCGACGCGGCAATCGCGATGACGGGAACGGAATGCGACGCGGTCATCGCAATGACGAGGCTGGTAGTATCGCTACAGCAAGCCCGGGTACAAATCGTCCCAACTTGCATTCGTCGCCTCAATCAAAGCCACTTTTTTAGCCCGCGACCCAGCTTTGAGCTGCTTTTCCCGGCTGATGGCGTCGTACATGGTCGCGTGCAATTCGAAATAAACCAGCGTGTGGACACTGTACTTCTGGGTAAAACCCTCGGTCTGATTGTTCTTGTGCTGCCACACGCGCTGAATCAGGTCGGACGTCACGCCGACATACAGCGTGCCATGCGGTTGACTGGCCAGGATATAGATGGCGGGTTGCATTGGCTATGGGCTTGTTCTGGACAGGGAATGAAAGACATGGATTGCCGCGCTGGCCGTCATTGCGAGGAGCGAAGCGACGCGGCAATCGCAATGACGCGGCATCCGATTCGTCATCGCGAGCGCAGCGCGGCGATCCATCGTCGAGAAGGCGGGGCCATGGATTGCCGCGCTGCGCTCTCCATGAACCGTCTGTCATTGCGAACGTAGTGTGGCAATCCATGAACCCGCTTTTTTTTCGACGATGGATCGCCGCGCTTCGCTCGCGATGACGACCGGAGGTTCAAGGTCCGTGTGCAGTTTCGGTCGCCCGAAACAGGGAACTCGCAATGACGCAGGCTGCCATGGATTGCCGCGCTTCGCTCGCAATGACGCAGGCTGCCCTGATTGCCGCGCATGCCGCGATCAAAAAAGAACGCGGCTTCGGATGGTGCCGGGCACCTCGAGAAGTCTGGCCAGCGCCATGTCGGAGTGCACCGCATCGATATCGATCACCACATAGCCAATCGCTTCATTGGTCTGCAGATATTGCGCGGCAATGTTGATGTGGTTGTCGGAAAACACCTTGTTGATTTGCGACAGCACGCCCGGCACGTTGTGGTGAATGTGCAGCAGCCGGTGTTTGCCGGGGTGCGCTGGCAGCGCCACCTCGGGAAAGTTGACGGAGGAAGTGGAGGTGCCGTTGTCGCTGTACTTCACCAGCTTTTCCGCCACTTCAACGCCAATATTTTCCTGCGCTTCCATGGTCGAGCCGCCAACGTGCGGCGTCAAAATCACGTTGTCAAGGCCGCGCAACGGTGACTCGAAGACTTCCTTGTTGCTGCGCGGCTCGACTGGAAACACGTCAATCGCCGCACCCAGCAGTTTTTTCTGGCGCAGCGCTTCGGCGAGGGGCTCGATTTTGACCACCGTGCCGCGCGAGGCGTTGATCAGCACGCTGCGAGGTTTCATGGCGGCAATCTCTGGCTCGCCGATCATCCATTGCGTGGCTCGGGTTTCGGGCACATGCAGGGTGACCACATCGGACTGCGCCAGCAGTTCGCCGAGCTTTGCCACCTGCCGGGCATTGCCCAGCGGCAGCTTGGTGACGACGTCAAAAAACACCACATGCATGCCCAGCCCCTCGGCCAGCACCGACAGCTGCGTGCCGATGGAGCCATAGCCGACAATGCCCAGGGTTTTGCCACGAATTTCATAGGCGTTTTCTGCCGACTTGAGCCAGCCGCCACGGTGCGCCACCGCGCTTTTCTCGGGAATGCCGCGCAGCAGCAAAATCGCCTCGGCCAGCACCAGCTCGGCCACCGAACGGGTGTTGGAAAACGGCGCGTTGAACACCGCAATGCCACGCTCGCGCGCCGCATTCAAGTCAACCTGGTTGGTGCCTATGCAAAAGCAGCCGACCGCGGCCAGCTTGGCCGCATGGGCAAACACGTCGGCCGTGAGCTGGGTGCGGGAGCGGATGCCGACAAAATGCACGTCGGCGATTTTTTTCTTCAGCTCGCTATCGCTTAACGCGCCGGGCACGCTTTCAATGTGGGTGTAGCCCGCCGCTTTCAGCACCTCGACGGCGGAGGGGTGAATGCCCTCCAGCAAGAGGAACTTGATTTTTTTCTTGTGGGTTGAAGTTTTGATCATGGGGGGCTGCCGATTTGAGTGAGTGGTTCAGGTTCCAAGTATGAAGGAAAGCGCGAGCCCAATGCGGCGTGCAACCGCTTGCCCCTGCAGATTGTCGGCTGGCCTGGGATGGATGGAAAAGGCAAGAGGGAAGGTTTGCCCCTTTCGAGGGCTGGAGGCGTATTTGATGCGTAGCAACACCGCCGCCAGACGTAAGATTCTTTGCCCCCCATTTGAAGGAGAGTGTGATGGCGGCCACTACCCAAACCACCGAAATCAATACTTTGGGCCTGATGCAGAAAATTCAAAGCCTGCCCCCTGAGCGCGTCGCCGAGGTTGTGGACTTTGTGGAGTTCCTGGCTGCCCGTGTGCAGCGTGCCGCTGCCGCGCAGCATCTCACCGATGCCATGGCGCGGCCTTGACGCCTTGAATTTGCCAGCGCTGTCGGACGATGAGATAGAGGGCGAGGTGCAAGCCGCGCGGCTTGAGCGCCATGCCATCAAGTAAAGCGCTGGAGCGGATCGCGGTTTGAGGCCGTGACTGTATGACTCACAGCGTTGTGCCTTCCCTGGCGATTTGCGTCCAGCTGCCGCCCTGGTCTTGACTGAGAAAAACGTTCCGCTTGAAGGTGGCGATGGCGATCTCGCCCGGCTGACTGGGGTTTTGCGCGATATAAGCGACCGCGTCCTGCGTCAGCGCAGGCAGCTTGACCGCCTCGGCCCTGGCGCCTGCCTTCAGGCCCATCCTGAAAAGTGCCGCCTCGCCTGAATAGGCGCTGAACCAGAGTTGTTTCCCGTCGAGGTCAAAGCTTGCGGCAAGCACCTGTTTGCCTTTGACCGGCTGCTCGAAGCTGCCTGCCGAATTGCGCGACAGGTACAGCCCGTCATCAGCGCCCGCGGCGACGAGTTTGGCGTCGGTGGGATGCACCGCCAGAACGTTCACCTTGGCAGGCAGTCCCTTGGCGTCGGCGCGCTGCCACTTCAGGCCATCGTTGAGCGTGTAATAGATGCCTGCCTCCTTCATCCGCGAGTTCGGGCCATGGTTGATGACATACACCGCATCGGTTCCATGGCTGGTTGCCAGGGTGTGGAAGTCGGCCTCGCCTTCCAGGCCAAGTTTTTGCCAGCTCTTGCCACCATCGCGGCTCTTGATCAAGCCGAACGGATTGGTTAGCTTGCTGCCTGGCGCTGGGTGGCCGCTGCTGTACAGCGCATCTCGCGTGGCGGAGAACCCCATGAAGTCGTGCGCTGGCCCTGCCGCCATGGACCAACGCCCACCTTTGTAAACGGCGATGCCGTTGTGACTGGGGACCAGCAACTGCTGGCCATCGGCACTGTATGACAGGCCGTGGACGTGGGTCAGCGTGACCGCCTCGCCGGCGCGGGCCGGTGACGCCGAGAGCGCAGCCAGGGCCAGCGCGAGCAGGAGGGCGGAGAGAGAATTTTTCTTGCGAATCATGAGGTTCCAGTACTTTCCAATTCAGGCATGCAGCCGAATTGATCTGGTAATGTGGGGTGGGTCGGCTGACCGTGTTGAGAGAGCCAGTTTAGGCGATTTGAATGTGGCTCTGATTTTCTTTAAGCAAGCCGGTGTCGCGGGTCAGGCGCTGGCTGGCGGCACTGCGCGATCCAGTTTGTCTTGTAGCTGGCCCATGTAGGCGGCCATGGTGTTGTCGGACTGCTCGATGCGGGCCATCAGCGCTTGTTGCTGCTTTGCGAAGCTTTCGGTCAGGGCGGCGGCCGTGGCAGCTTGCCGCTGCTGTTCGGCCGCGGCTTGCGTTTCCAGGTAGGTCCGCAGCTCGGTAAAGCGCGAGGCTTCGGCCTTGTCGGCCAGTTCGCGCTGGACGTTGAGTTCACGCGTGTGCTTGCGCATTTCCAGCAGGTTGGTGCTTTGCATGTAAAGCGCGCTGCCCAGAAAGATGGCCGTAGCCGCGCCAAGCAGCACCAGCATCACCAAGCCCAGTGACACCTGCACGGTCATGAAGCCCAGGCTCAATACGCTGACGCGCGTGAACTCGTCGACATTGAGCGCGACGAAGGCCGCGACAAGCAAAAGGGCAAGGGCGAAAAGAATGGTGCGGAGTCGCATGATTGTTTTTCCTGGTTAACTGTAAAAAATTGCTTCAAGGTCGTCGGAAACTATAACCGCCGCAAGCATTTTTAGCTGTGGGACAATGCCGTCGCTTGAGGTCAGTTTGCGAGGCAAGGGCCAGCCGGCGCACTGCAAACTCCTCCCGATTCATCGCCTTTGAGCCGACTACTTTTCTCCAACATGCAAAAAATAATCCACCAGATTGCCGCGGAAATCAAGGCCCAGGCGCATCAGGTCAAGGCTGCGGTGGAGCTGCTCGATGGCGGCGCGACCGTGCCATTTATTGCGCGCTACCGCAAGGAAGCGACCGGCGGGCTTGATGATATTCAGTTGCGCGAACTCGACACCCGGTTGAGCTATCTGCGCGAACTCGAAGACCGCCGCGAAGCCGTTTTGAAGAGCATTCAAGAGCAGGGCAAGCTCACGCCCCCCTTGCGCGCCGCCATTGAACTG
Source organism: Burkholderiales bacterium RIFCSPHIGHO2_12_FULL_61_11 (assembly GCA_001770785.1). Lineage (GTDB taxonomy): Bacteria > Pseudomonadota > Gammaproteobacteria > Burkholderiales > Burkholderiaceae_C > Polaromonas. The sequence goes on along the minus strand of MERZ01000135.1, from coordinate 3,823 downwards.
GCCGCCACCAAGCAGGACCTGGAAGACCTGTATCTGCCCTACAAACCGAAGCGCCGCACCAAAGGCCAGATCGCCCGCGAGGCGGGCATTGAGCCGCTGGCTGATGCGCTTTTTGCCGACCCCACACTGGTTCCGGCTGATGAAGCTGCCGCCTACGTCAAAGCCGAAAAGAATGAAAGCGGCGACGATTTCACCAGCGTGCAGGCCGTACTCGATGGCGTGCGCGATATCCTGAGCGAGCGCTGGGCCGAAAACGCCACACTGGTCCAGTCGCTGCGCCAATGGCTCTGGAGCGATGGCCTGTTCTCGTCAAAATTGGTCAGCGGCAAGGACGAAAACACGCTGGAGAATGCCAAGTTCCGCGATTACTTCGATTACGACGAGCCGATTGGCCGCGTGCCCTCGCACCGCGCGCTGGCCGTGTTCCGTGGCCGCGGGCTGGAAATTCTGGACGCCAGGCTGGTGCTGCCCATACCGCCGGAAGCAGGGCAACCCAGCATTGCCGAGGGAAAAATTGCGCTGCACCTGGGCTGGAGCCACAAGGGCAGGGCGGCCGACGATTTGATCCGCAAATGCGTTGCCTGGAGCTGGCGCGTCAAGCTCAGCCTGTCGCTGGAGCGCGACCTGTTTACCCGGCTGCGCGAAGACGCCGAAAGAGTCGCCATCAAGGTGTTTGCCGACAACCTGCGCGACCTGCTGCTGGCCGCTCCGGCGGGCCCGCGCGTGGTGATGGGGCTGGACCCCGGCATTCGCACCGGCGTGAAAGTGGCGGTGGTCGATGCCACCGGCAAGCTGGTGGAAACCGCGACGATTTACCCGCACGAGCCGCGCAAGGACTGGGACGGCTCGCTCCACACTTTGGGGCAGCTTTGCGAAAAGCACGGTGTCAACCTGATCGCCATTGGCAACGGCACGGCCAGCCGCGAAACCGACAAGCTGGCAGCCGATTTGATGAAACGGATTGACGGCATGCAGCGCGTGGTGGTCAGCGAAGCCGGTGCCTCGGTCTATTCGGCCAGCGAATTTGCCAGCCAGGAAATGCCCGACGTGGATGTGAGCCTGCGCGGCGCCGCGAGCATTGCGCGCCGCCTGCAAGACCCGCTGGCCGAGCTGGTCAAGATCGATCCCAAATCGATCGGCGTGGGCCAGTACCAGCACGACGTGAACCAAAGCGACCTGGCGCGCAGCCTGAGCGCCGTGGTTGAAGACTGCGTGAACAGCGTCGGCGTGGACCTGAACACCGCCAGCGTGCCGCTGCTGGCCCGGGTGTCGGGCCTGAGCCAGACGGTCGCCAAGTCGGTGGTGCGCTGGCGTGACGCGAATGGCGCGTTTGGCAGCCGCGCCGATTTGCTCAAGGTGACCGGCCTGGGCGCAAAAACCTTTGAGCAAAGCGCCGGCTTTTTGCGACTGCGCGCCAGCAGCAACCCGCTCGACATGACTGGCGTGCACCCCGAAACCTATTCGGTGGTGGAAAAAATCATGGCGCACACCGGCAAAGCCGTGGCCGAGCTGATGGGCCGCGCCGAGATGCTCAAAACATTGAGGCCCGAGCTGTTTGCCAATGAGCAGTTCGGCGTCATCACGGTCAAGGACATTCTGGCCGAGCTGGAAAAACCCGCCCGCGACCCGCGTCCCGACTTCAAGGTGGCGCGCTTTAACGAGGGCGTTGAAGACATCAAGGATCTGAAAGAAGGCATGACGCTGGAAGGCACGGTCAGCAACGTGGCGGCCTTTGGCGCGTTTGTCGATATCGGCGTGCATCAGGATGGCCTGGTGCATGTGAGCCAGCTGGCCCACAAGTTTGTCAACGACGCGCGCGAGGTGGTCAAAACCGGCGACATCGTCAAGGTGCGGGTCACCGAAATTGACGTGGCGCGCAAGCGCATCGGCCTGACCATGAAGCTGGGCGATGCCCTCGCAAGGCGCGACGGCCCGCGTGACAACCGCTTTGAAAGCGCAAGGCCGGGTCCGCAAAATCGCGCCAACCATGGCGGCGGGCGGCCCAGCACGCCCCAGCCCGCAGCGGGTAGCGCCATGGCGTCGGCCTTCAGCAAGCTGGCGGCGCTGAAGAAATAGCTTGCCAGATTCCCACAGATTGGGCTAACCCGAACTGACAGCTCTCCAATGACGGACCCCGATTCGTCATCGCGAGGCCGCGGCCATGGCGATCCATCGTGGATCAAGCGGGGCCATGGATTGCCGCGCTGCGCTCTCCATGAACCGTCTGTCATTGCGAACGTAGTGTGGCAATCCATGAACCCGCTTTTTTCGACGATGGACTGCCGCGCTGGCCGTCATTGCGAGGAGCGGATGCGACGCGGCAATCGCAGTGACGAATTCCTGGTTCAAGGTCCGTGTGCGGTTCCGGGCCGGAACTGGAAGCTCGCAATGACGGGAATCGTGCGACCCGCATGAATACGGAAGACGGTTCATTGCGAGGAGCGGATGCGACGCGGCAATCGCAGTGACGAATTCCTGGTTCAAGGTCCGTGTGCGGTTCCGGGCCGGAACTGGAAGCTCGCAATGACGGGAATCGTGCGACCCGCATGAATACGGAAGACGGTTCACGCAGAGGAGCGGATGCGACGCGGCAATCGCAATCACGGAATGGTGCATGGCTCGAGTCGGGGTGCAAGTCCCTCAGGGCGAAATCGCATCAGGCTTACTCGAAATACCCAGCAGCGGCACTTCCAGTTGCGCCTGCCTGGCCACCCAAATGCAATCCTTCATGTGCGCTTCACCAAGATATCGAATCGCTGCATAGCCTACGGCCGCTGACACGATTTGCCCCGCAAAAGGAACAAATTTTGCAAGCTGCCGGGTGCTCATGCGCACGCCGACTTTGGTCGCGGCTTTGAAGACCAGCTCCCGGCTGATAAATTTTCCTATCAGTACCGAGCCCACCATGGTGACGGCTTTCTGGACCTGATCACGCTTTTTGGGATCGAGTTGGTCGAGCTGGCTGGGCGTCAAGCCAAACTCCCTGTTGATTTCTGGAATCAGCCGTGAAAGCAGGGCGGCGTCTACTGCCCAGTCAAGCCCTGGCACCGGCATGGCGCTGGCTGCGGCGGCGACCATGGCGCGCTTGTTGAGCAGTTTGCGGCTGCGTTTGACCGCGGCAGCCAGCGCCGCGTCAAGCGTGTCATCATGGGCTCTATGCAGAGTGCTTGGCATGGTTCATGATCCTTCAAACTGGTTAAAGGTCGACAGCAGCGAGCTAAAAAACCTACTTTACACCGTGGCAGTCTCAATCTGCTCGGTCAGTTCCAGCCAGCGCTCTTCCAGCGTGCCCAAGTCGTTTTCAATCGTCTTCAAGCGCTTGCCGGTCTGGACAATTTCCGCGGCGATGCTGGTGCGGGTCAGCAGGGTTTGCAGGCTGTCGCGCTCGCTGCTCAGGGCCTGCATCTGGCGGTCTATCTTTTCCAGTTCCTTGCGCAGCGGTTTGGTTGTGTCCGATTGCTGCTGGCGGCGCTGCGCATCCTCTTTCTTGCTGGCCGGTTTTTTTGCATCCAAAGTGGCTGTAGCGGCGGCGGAACAGGAGCTGGCCGCTGCGTTTTTGAGAGTGCTTGCCGCCGCTTGCGCTGCGTTGCTGGTCGATTTTTTGGCTTCTTCGCGCTGGCGCTTGGCATGGTCCAGCAAATACTTCTGGTAGTCGTCCAGGTCGCCGTCAAACGGCTCAACCCCACCTTGCGAGACCATCCAGAACTCGTCACAGACGGCACGCAGCAGCGCGCGGTCGTGGCTGACCAGCATCACCGTGCCTTCAAACTCGTTGAGCGCCATCGAGAGTGCTTCGCGGGTGGCCAGGTCGAGGTGGTTGGTC